>JAXMLA010000056.1:0-15339 GCA_034370465.1 Desulfuromonadales bacterium | reverse complement strand
CTTCACATGCTAGGGAGTAATTTCATCTCACATGCTGGCGAGAGCATATTAAGTAACGCCGGATTAGACGAATGGATTGCCGTGGATGCCGAAGACTATATTAGGCGTGCAGTTCACTTTACCCGTGATTTGCAGCAACTGGCAGAATTACGCACAGGATTACGCAATCAATTGCTTTCCTCACCGCTCTGCGATGCGCCCAGATTCGCCCGCAACTTTGAAGGTGTGTTGCGTGAAATCTGGAAGAATTGGTGCGAGCAGAAAGTTCATTCTTAAACTTAAACGACATCCAAACAAAAGCGAGATAATGAACAGCGATGCCGAGTTGCGCACGGCTTTTGCCGAATACCAGCAAGGCACCTTCATCAAGGATACAGCGCAATAGGGGACCGCGGAGCTCCTTGCATTCACAATGGTGATCTGCTAAATAATCGGCAACAAAATCAAATCACTTAAACGGATTCTGCCCCATGGATTTGAGCTTCTTACAACAAACTTTTTACGAAATTCCCCTCAGCCGTTATCTACTGACGCTCGGCGTCCTCCTGGTTGCTCTCGCCCTCAAGCGGGTCTTTGCCATTCTTGTCTCCAAAATCGCTTTCCCTTTTGCCGAGAAGACTGAAACCGTCTACGACGATCTCTTCCTTGTCGCGATTAGTAAACCCCTCGAGCTCCTCTTCGTCATCGGCGGCTTCTGGCTCGGGGTGCAGATCCTGCAACTGCCGGTTGAGCCGGTCAATGCCAAAGCCTTTGCTTACGGTGTCCTCAAACTCCTGATCACCGTCGATGTGGCCTGGGCCGTCTACAATCTCGTCTACCTTGCCGAAGTCTGGATCAGCCAATGGGTGAGCAGCGCCGAATCGGAGCTCGATGATCATCTCCTCCCCTTTGTCCGCAAATTTCTGCGGATTGCCGTCGTGGTTATCGCGGCCCTGGTGGTGGTGCAAAATCTCGGCTTTTCGATCACCGGACTCATCGCTTCCTTGGGGATTGGCGGTCTGGCGGTGGCGCTGGCGGCCCAGGATACCCTCGCCAACGTCTTCGGCTCCTTCATGATCATTGCTGATCGACCCTTCCGGATCGGTGACGTCATCAAGTACGACAGCGTCGAAGGGAAGGTCGAGGAGGTCGGGTTCCGTTCAACGCGGATTCGCACCTTTGACCGCGCTCTGGTCAGTGTGCCGAACCGGTTGATTACCAATACCGCCGTCACCAACATGACGCGAATCACCGAGCGGCGGGTGCGGATCGTCATCGGCGTGACCTACGCGACAACTCCGGCGCAGATGCGTCAGGCCGTGGAGGCGATTCGTGCTCTGCTGGCAGCACACGAAGGCCTCGATCAAACGAGCACATTGGTCTATTTCAACGACTTCGGCGCGTCCTCCCTTGATATCCTCGTGCAATACTTCACCTTGACGACGGTGATGCCTGAGCATCTGGCGATTCGCGAGGAGATCGGCCTGCAGATCATGGACGCGCTGGAGCGTCTCGGTTTACAGATTGCCTTCCCGAGCCGCACGGTCTATCTCCAGCCGGCAGCGGTAGCGGAGAGCCCAGCGCAATAAGGCGCGCATTTTCCTGCTTTCTGGCAGCGGGAATTGTGTGTTAATCTGTTGCCGTCTTTTTAATCCATATGCAGTCTGCCGCTGCCCGTATTCCTTCAGGAGGTCACCATGAATCGAATTTTGACTGCTCTGCTCCTTGTTTCACTCTTCGCCGCTCCGGCCTTGGCCGGCAAGTATGACTTCGCCATTCCCTCCGAACTGGGGAATGACACCTTTAAGTCTTTGATCAAGGAAGCCGGAGCCATGGTTGCTTATCGTGGCGTCGCTCCGGCCGAACCGGCGGGGACCACCGGCTTTGATATCGGCGTTGAGGCCAGCTTTGTCAAGGTCAACTCAAATCTCTGGGATCTGGTCCTGGATTCCGGCGATACTCCGGGTTATGTCGTGGTACCCAAGGTGCATGTGCGTAAAGGCCTCCCCTTTGACATCGATCTCGGTGTCAGCTACGCCATGGTGCCGGACAGCAATATCCAGGTGCTCGGTGGCGAAATCCAGTATGCGATCATCGATGGCTCGGCGGTCCTGCCGGCCCTGGCGCTGCGCGGCCATTACAGTACCCTCCTTGGTGTCGATGATCTTGATCTGGCGGTTTACGGCGGGGATCTGGTGTTGAGTAAGGGGGTTCTCTTCTTGACGCCTTATATCGGCGCCGGTGTGCTGAAGACTAAAGGTGAATACAAAGGCAACGCCTCACAAAGTGAGCCCCTTGACGATTATAGCGAGACGACCCAGCGCGTCTTTGGCGGGGTGCAGATTGCCATGGCGCTGCTGCGCATTACTCTTGATGCGGAATATGCTGATGAGGTGCCGGTCTACACCGCCAAACTCAGCCTCGGCTGGTAAATGAAACCTCAGCAGGAAGGGCCGACCCGCTTAGCTGGTCGGCCCTTCCTGCGTCTTGACGACCGTTTTCTCTCCTTTTCCCTCCTGTACATCGATCGGATTGACCAAATGACCAGCAACTCTACGGAACTTTACGCCGGCAAGGTTCTTCGCCTTTGTCGCGAAGTCCATACCCTCCCCAACGGGCGCACCGGCCATTTTGAAATAGTCCATCATAGCGGCGGTGCTGCCATCCTGCCGATATTGCCGAACGGCGAAGTTTTGCTCATCCGCCAGTTCCGGGCGGTGGCGGGAAAGATGGTCATCGAGATTCCGGCCGGCCGCCTCGATGCTGGCGAAGTGCCGGCGGATTGCGCCCGGCGCGAACTCGAAGAGGAGACCGGGTATCGCGTCGGCCAGCTCATCGCTCTCGGTTCGACCCTCCCTTCGGTCGGCTATACCGATGAACGGATTCACCTCTTTGCTGCTCTTGATCTGACGGCAGGGACACTGGCGCAGGAAGACCATGAGTTTATCGAATTCCTGCCGCTTCCATTAAATGAAGCGATCGCCATGGCCGGGGATGGGCGCATCGACGACGCCAAGACCCAGCTGGCCCTCCTTCTTTATGCCCTGAAAACGGGATGCTGCCGATGAGCCCTTTCCCCCGCCATTACCCGTCGACCGCTCATCTCCCCTTCAACAGCACCTGCCTGGCCGGGCGTTTTACGCCGGAGCCGCCGGATGCGGCAAGGGAGGGGGAAGGCTACTGGCTGCTGATCATGGCCGGTGAACTGTTGCTGCGCGAAGATGCGACCGGCCTGCATCTGCCAAAGGGGGCGACCCTGCCGGCGGGGCTGGTTGCTGCCGCGCCCCCCCTGCATATCGGCGTTTGGGACAATCTCCCCTGCCGGGTCGCGGCGATCTCCCGTAATTCTTCGCTGTCGCCCGGCTGGGTGCGGGAGAGTTTCAGCGCTGCGGTGCCGCGCCTCTCTATCGAGTTCGCCTCCCTCGCGGCCCTGGCCCAGCAGATCCTGCGCTGGGAAAAGGAAAGCCGTTATTGTGCTGCCTGCGGCGGCAGCATGAGCCGGGTTGGCGATGGCTGGGGAAAGTGCTGCCCGGACTGTCAGACCCTCCGTTTTCCGGCGATTCATCCCTGCGTCATCGTGCTGATTCACCGTCCCGGCGAACTCCTCCTCGCCCGCAAGGCCGAGTGGCCGGCAGGCCGTTACGGTCTGGTCGCCGGCTTTCTCGACTTCGGTGAAGCTTTAGAAGAGGCGGTCGATCGCGAGGTCAAAGAAGAGACCGGGGTGACGGTCAAGGATATCCGCTACATCGGCAGTCAGGCCTGGCCCTTTCCGGGTCAGATCATGGCCGGATTTACCGCCGAATATGCGGCGGGCGAACTTTGCGTCGATTGCCACGAGCTTGAGGATGCCCGCTGGTTCTCCCTCGACGCTCTCCCCGAACTGCCGCCCCCCCGCAGTATCGCCCGCTTTCTTCTCGATCAGCATCTGGGGGAGCGATGAGCTGGGTACCCGTTCCGTTCTCCTTCTGCCGTCGCCGCTACCGATTGGCGCCGGGCCGGATCGGCATGCTCCGTTTTCTCGTCGAAGGCTACGATGGCATCCTCTTTTTACGCACCATCGAAGCATCGACGGCGATTGTCGAGTTGAGCTGGTCAGAGAGTTGCGCCGTTGATGCCGACGCGATTCTGACGGGCCTTGGTGCCGAACTGGAGATGGTGCCGGAAACAGATCGATGAGCGAAATTTTATTGGGAGTAAAGAGACAGTTGTGCTATTAGTGGCGCGTTTGTCCACTTTACCAGCAGGTTAGCCGCAAACAGCGCTTAGGTGTCGTCGCCATGAATGCGGGGACGGCAATCTCACCTTGTCACAAAAAAGGAGCTAGTATGGACCTCACGAAACCGGAAAAATACTTCACTGACTGGCTGGGCCGGGAAGAGCTCGCCGAGATGATGCTCCCCCTGATCGGGCGGCTTTATCGCCGTGGCGTCGTTATCACCGTTTATGCCCGTACCCTGTCGAACGGTTCGGCCATCGATATTCTCAAGGCGCACCGTTTTGCCCGCCAGATTCTGGAGAATGACCTTTCGGTCCGTGAAACCTCCCCGGTCCTCGTCGCCCTCAGCCGCCTTGATCTTGCCCCTTGTCGTATCGATATCGGCAAGTTGACGGTCCGTTATCTCGCCGAAAATAGCGGCGATGTCGACGCCTTCGTGCGGCGCGAACTCGCCGAGGTCAATACCGGCCACGCACCGGTCCTGGAGAAGCCGCGCGATGTTGTCCTCTACGGTTTCGGCCGCATCGGTCGCCTCCTCGCCCGCATCCTCACCGAGAAGACCGGCGGTGGTGACAAGCTGCGGCTGCGCGCCGCGGTGGTGCGCAAAGGGAGCGACGACGATCTGATGAAGCGCGCTTCGCTGCTGCGGCGAGATTCGATCCATGGTCATTTCAACGGCGCCATCACGGTTGACGAAGAAGAGAATGCGATTATTGCCAATGGCAATATGATCCGGATTATCTACGCCGATGCGCCGGAAAAGGTCGATTACAACGCTTACGGGATCGATGACGCCATCCTGGTCGATAACACCGGCAAGTGGCGGGATCGCGACGGGTTGAGCCGTCACCTCGCCGCGCCGGGGATCTCCAAGGTCATCCTCACCGCACCGGGCAAGGGGGATGTGCCGAATGTCGTCTTCGGCATCAACAATGAACTGATTACCGCTAACGAAGCGATCTTTTCGGCGGCAAGCTGCACCACCAACGCCATCGTGCCGGTCCTCAAGGCGGTCCATGATCGTTTCGCCATCGTCAACGGCCATGTCGAGACCTGCCACAGCTACACCAACGACCAGAATCTCATCGACAACTACCACAAAGCTTCGCGGCGTGGTCGCAGCGCCCCGCTCAACATGGTCATCACCGAGACCGGCGCCGCCAAGGCCGTCGCCAAGGTACTCCCCGAGCTGAGCGGCAAGCTGACCGGCAACGCTATCCGCGTCCCGACCCCCAATGTTTCGCTGGCAATCCTCAATCTGACCCTCGGCAAAGAGACGAGTGTCCAGGAGCTGAACAGTTATCTGCGCGAGATCTCACTGGAATCGCCCCTCCAGAACCAGATCGACTACACCAACTCCCCCGAGGTCGTCTCCAGTGACTTTGTCGGTTCCCGTCACGCCGGCATCGTCGATTCCCTCGCCACCATCGTCCAGGGGAATCGCTGTGTCCTGTATGTCTGGTACGACAACGAATTCGGCTACAGCTGCCAGGTCGTACGCATGGTACAGCGCATGGCCGGGGTCGAGTTGCCTGCTTTTCCGAAGTAGTCTGTCGGGTTTTGATCAAGAGAAAAGGCCGGCCCTGTACAGGGACGGCCTTTTCTCATTTCTGTCTTTCATCTTTTTTAGCAGGGGTGAACGTTACTGCTGCCGAGCACCCGGGGTTTCTGATATTTACGCATGGCGGTTCTCCTTTCGTAAAGGTTAGGGGATATTGCCGTTATCCTGCGTTCCAGGGGTGGTCCAGGGGCTGACGCGATTCCAGCCGCTCCCTTTGGCTTGGGGTAGGGCCGGATCGCTGAGGCGGTGGCAGTTCTGCGCCGAGGTGGAATTGGACCAGGTCACCCCGCCATTCTCAACGCTGATTCCGGCAGTGTTAGCTACATTGCGGGTCCCGGCCGCCGGGAGTGCGTTGATGCCGGCGCGGACGTTGTCCCAGGTGTTGTGTTTGGTGTCGAGACAGTTGGTGATCAGCAGCCGCGGCAAACGCGAAGCATGCGGGTTGTGGCACTTGGAGCAGGAGAATTTGTGGTACAGCAAGTCGGACGTGGTGTTGTCGACCGTGGCTCCCCAGTTGTAAAAGTTGAAGCCATAGGGACGTTCGTTCAGATTCATGTCCGGATTCAAGTTCCAGCCATCAGGGTCGCCGGCCGTGCTGCGGAAGCCATAGCCGCGGTCGCCGACGGCATTAAGGTAAGCCATGGTCGGGTTGCCGGCGCCGTTCCTTCCAGTGACGATGGCGGTTGCGCTGCGGTCACTGTTACGGAAGATGTTGGCTCTGAGCGAACCGGTGCCGCCAATAGCCGAGTTGGAGTGGCCGTTGCTGCTCATCCAGGCATTGGCGGCGGTGCCGAACTGGTTGAGCGCATCGACGTTGGTGCCATGACACAGGGTACAGAGTCCGGCGCTGTTAGCCAGCGTCCAGCCTGCGGTGGGGTTGCTGTTGTTCTGGTCGATCTGGTAACCGCCGAGGGCGTTGCTGCTGGTGTTGCCGCGCGGCACCGCCCCGAAGCGGTTGAGGGTGGCGGAGTAAACGCTGGCGATCAGGGGCGCACCGTCTTCACGATAGGGGTTGCCTCTCCAGGCTCCGCGCAGGTAAGGCTTTCCAGCGGATGCGTCGCCCGGAGCCTGGTTAAGGTCATGGACGTCGTGGCAGTAACTGCAGCGGATCGTCCCGACGGCATCGACGCCGGCAGCGGTGGCTGACGGGTTGGCGGAATGGGTCGACATGATCGCGCCGGTCTTGTAGGCAAAGAGCGGGGTGCCGCTGGTCCAGACCGCGCCGACCCAGTTTGGCTGGTTGAGGGTGCCATGGTTGTAGTTTAAGGCAGTGCCGTTGGTGTCGCTGTTGAGACCCCATTCGGATTTATTGTTGCTGGCGTGGCAGTTCCAGCAGATTTCAGCTTCTGTCGTGCCGGAGGTGGCAGTTCCGCCGAGAGATATCCCGTTACCGTGTCCCGCAGCGGTGTAGTTAATCCCGACAGCAGCATTATTCGGGATAATCACCGTTCCGGCATTATGCCCGGTGTGACACGCTTCGCAGCTCAGGCCGGCGTGAGGGGAGACGTTCTGGATGACGACCGGCGCGCCGCCAACCCCGGTGTCGTGACAGGCAGCACAGGAACCGGCGCCACCGCCGCCGCCATAATCGGCGAGAACGACCGGCAGTCCGGAATCGGAGAGGCGGAAGCCGGGGGCGTTGGCATGACAAGCCAGATCACAACCGAAGTTGGTCTGATTGTACTGGGTTGCCGAATTCATGTTGATGCTGCCGGTGCCATGATCGGTGGCGACAGAGTAATTTGCGGCCGGACTGTGCGAGCCGGTGCCGTCATCTTTGGTGCCATGGCACAGGAGGCAATCGTTGTGACTGGCTTTGAGCTTGACGCCGAGATCGCCAAAGAGGTGATTGACCGGCGTTGCTCCGGTGAGATCGGCAGTGCCGTCGGGGGGGTAGCCGTGACAGCTGTTGCAGGCGAGACTTCCGGAGCCGTAGTTGCCAAATTCACGGGAAAGACCGGAGGCATTGGGGAGTTGATGGGTAAGGTTGTTGCCGTGGCAGGCATTGTCGCAGCCGAAGTTGACGGGATTATATCCGGCCCCGACGCCACTCGGTCCATTCATCTCGATCTGACCGTCGAGGTGATCTCCCCCTTGATTGAGGGCGGCATTGCCGGCGGCGAAGAGGAGGTAGTCGGCGGCCTTGGCTGCTAACTTGCCGCTGCCATCGTCTTTGCTGCCGTGACAGATGGCGCATTCTTCATGCGGTCCAATCGCCGCGACTCCGCCGTGGTTGACCGGGGTGCCTGACCCGGTCAGATCAGCCGCACCGGTCGGCGGGTTGCCGTGACATACGTCGCATTTCAGGCGGAAGAGAGGGGCGGAGACGTGGCAACTCGTGCAGAGCGGCGCCGATCCGCCAACATTGCCGGCGCTGACGTTATGACAAAGAGCGCAGGCGGTGAGGACATTGCCGGCGGCAAAATGGGTGCGGCGCGGTTCGGCCGGGTCGAGGTTGAAAGTCCAGCGGTCGCTCCCGGTGGGGTGGGCGCCGGCCGTGGTATGGCAGCCTTCGCAGCCGTTCAGCAGATTGCCGACCGGCGTATTGAAGCGCGGGTTGCTCCCCTGGCCGCCGGCCTCGGCGTGGCAGCTTTGGCAGAAAATCAGATTGGCCTTGGCTTCCGGGCCGTGCAGGGCCGGGTCGGTATAGGGCATAGCGTGTGGTGCGCCGCCACTGCCGCTGGCATGACAACCCGAGGTAATAGCGTTGGCATTGGTAAAGCTCGCCGAGAAGCAGCTCGGCGCGCCAACCTGGGGCCCAGAGCCGGGGGCGGTGGTGTTGTGGCACAGGGTGCAAGCAGAAGCGCGGGTCTGGCTGGAGACGGTGCTATGGAAGCGTACGGCATTGTTCGCCTTGACCCAGTTGGTCGGATGGGCTTTAGCCGCGGGGTGGCAGGCGGTCTGGGCGCAGTTGCCGGCGGGAAGATTAAGGATGGCGGGGTCGCTGACCATGCCACCGTCGAACAGATTGGTCGGTCGGCCGTGACAGTTGATGCAATAGTTGCCGAGGTTTTCATTGATGACGGCTACATCTTTGGCTGCGGCGCCATGCTGGGCGGGATTGGCGTAAGCGGCGCCACTGGCGTGCGAAGCCGGGGGGCCGCTGGCATGGCAACTGTTGCTGGTCCCCTGGCCGCCGGTGAAGTCAGCGAGGAAACAGCTCGGCGCCGCTCCAACCCCACCTTTCAATGCCGTCCCGTGACAGACAGCTGTGGCGCAGGTTGTCCAGCTAAGCCGCTGGGCGGGATTCGGCGCATTGTAAAAGTGCTGATGTTCATTGAGCGCATCACCGTTCCACCATGCGGGATGCAAGCCAAAGGGCGGGCCGGAGCTGTGACAGGTATAGCAACTCACCGCCTTGCCGCTCCCCTGGAAGTCGACGCCGTGGCAGCTCTGGCAACTTTGTAAGTCGGCATTGGCCGCGGCCCGATGTCCGTTCTGCCAGTCGGCAGGATGGACGTTGCCGGCTGCGGGCGCATTGGGGTTGCTGTCAGAACAGCCTGCGATCATCAGTACGAGCATGAAGAACGCCGTCATGCCTAATGAGTAAAGAGAGTTTTTCATCTTTATCCTCCTGGCTGTTAACCGTGACAGGGTCTACAGGTCTGAGCTGTTTTCGGGTTACCGTGACAACGATAGCAGGAGGTCGGATCGACGCGGCCGTCAATGCGGTGGCGACTTTGATAGTCGCCGCGATGCGGCATCCCCCGGAAGGTGTCGCTCTGATTCTTCAGGGAAGGCTTAAGTTCAATGTCGGTCGCATGGCAATCGCTGCAGAAACTTTGCTGATGACACAGGTTGCAGACCTGGGCGCTGCGACTGGCGATCGAGCGATGGGTGGTGGCAAAGGTCGGGGTGTGATTGAAGTCGGCAAAGGCGAGCTTGTCGCTGCGTGCTTCATGGCAATCGACACAGATCGGCCGGGTGCGGCTCAACCCGGCATCGGAAGGATGTTGCGCGGGGAAGTAGTTTGACGAAGAACAGGCATAAAGGACGCTCAGCGTCACGACGGTAATCAGCAGGGCGATAAAAAATCGTACAGGCATGAGGCTTCTCCTTGGAGTTGATGGCATGACGAGATCTGCCCTTACAGGCCAAAGCGATAATTCATGGTCAGCATGCCGCGAACATCACTGTCGAAATTCGGATCAACACTATAGTCTCCGGAGAGTTTCAGTTCGAGGCGATCCTTGAGGAAACGCTGGCCGGCGCCGAGAGAAGCAAAAAACGAGCTGTCTTCACCGTAGATGTCTTCATCGTAAAGGGCATAAAGAAGATCGCCGCTGATAAAGGATCCTTGACGCTCGCCGGGACGATCCCAATAGAAGAAGAGACGGCTGAGCAGGTAATTGTTCTTCACTGCATCTCCTTGCATGGTGCCGAGTTCACCGCCAACCTGGGTTAATTCTTTGCCGTGCCAGGTGAGGAAGCCGGCGTAATAGGTGGCGGTATCGTCGTTGACCCGGTAGGCGAAGTGTTTGATCTTGGCCCCGATATCCCAGTTGGCAAGCTTGTTCCAGAGGATGTCGGTGCCGTAAGCGGTCAGACCTTCATTGCTTTGGGTGAGAATGGCAAAGGGGTTGGGGGTCTTGGTGCCGCTGGCAAAGTAGTCGCGATAGTCGTACTTTTCGAAGAAGGGGCGGAGAGAGAAGTCCCCGAGCCTGGCCTGAAGTTCGTAAAAATGTTCGCCCCAGCCATCGCTTTCAAGATTGTAGCTGGAGCGTCCGGAGAAGTTGACACCGCCCGGCAGAGCGAAGGCGGTATCGATCCCCCACTGTTGATCCTCTTTATCCCCATCGTTGCTGAGCTGCTGATAGGAAAGACCGAGGTCGTAGCGGCTGCCGAGATGGTGTGAAAAACGTCCGCCGTAGATATGATCGCCACTGCGTCCCTGTTGCGAGCTCAATGCCACCGGGAGGCCGCCATAGGCAGAGAGGGAGAAGTTGGGGCCCAGATCGGAAAAGAGGCTGAGGCCGTCGATGCTGTCGTTGGCAATGCCGGCGACGACCTGCTGCCGTCCAAGTCGAAGATTGAGGTTGCTGAAGGGGCGGGTGTATTCCAGGTAGCCGTAAAGGAGTTCCGCGGTGCTGTTGTCCTGATAGTAATCACCGTCCGCCAGGTCGGTGCGTCCCCAACCGTAGAAGTGGAAGGAGAGTCCTTTGTTGTTGGCGTGACCCGTGTCGATTTGCAGATACTCGTAGACCGGCGCGACATTATCGTCGGTCTTGTTCAGGGTGTCGCGTTGAAAGAAGCGCAGAATCGTTGACGACTGGATGTCGATCGGGGTTGCAGCGGCGAGAAGCGGGGGGGCGAGAAGGAGAGTTGCAGTGACACAGAGGGCGCAGCCAATAGACGTCAATCGCCAGCGATTCATAATTCCTCCTGGGCAGATAGTCA
Organism: Desulfuromonadales bacterium; assembly: GCA_034370465.1. Classification (GTDB taxonomy): domain Bacteria; phylum Desulfobacterota; class Desulfuromonadia; order Desulfuromonadales; family UBA2197; genus UBA2197. The sequence goes on along the minus strand of JAXMLA010000056.1, from coordinate 4,186 downwards.
ATGGTGATGTCAGCTTGTTTCGATTATGGCGAGTTATTTGAGTAAAGCTATAGCAGAAAAATATTTTGTTGCAAGGGGTAAATGAGATTAATTTTGTTGCATATTCCTTGGGAGACCGGAGATTGGGCTGCGGTTTTAGTGAATTGCCTCCTCCTTGGGGGCGTGGTAGGATTCCAACGAAAAAAATTAAGGGAGGAAATTGCCATGACAAGCCAGGTCTATATGACCGATATGCGCACCGGAAACCGGGAGAATCTTCACGACAAACTGGAGAGGCTGGTCGCTTTGGCCGGTCTTCCTGCCGTGGTCGCTAAAGGGGATCTCACTGCCATCAAGATCCATTTCGGCGAGCGCGGCGGCCACGCTTATATCCGTCCGACCTTTATCCGTCGCCTGGTCGACAAGATCAAGGCGGCGGGCAGCAAACCCTTTCTCACCGACTCCTGCACCCTTTATCCCGGCCAGCGCAAAGAAGCAGTCTCGGCCCTGGTCTGCGGCATTGAGAACGGTTTTGACTTTGCCGTCGCCGGCGCGCCCCTGGTCATGTGCGACGGGCTGCGCGGCCATGCGGCGCGGCGGGTCAAGATCCCCGGTGAGATCCTGGAGGATGTCGATATCGCCACCGGCATCCTCGAAGCCGACGCGCTGATCTGCGTGTCGCACTTCAAATGTCACGAACTGACCGGTTTCGGCGGCGCCCTCAAGAATCTCGGCATGGGTTGTTCGAGCCGGGAAGGGAAGATGGAGCAGCACTCCAATGTCGCTCCGGTCGTCGCCGGGGAGGTTTGCACGGGTTGCGCCGCCTGCCTCAAGGCCTGCGCCCATCTAGCGATCGAGATTATCGACCGCAAGGCGCGGATTGCCGGCGACAAGTGTGTCGGCTGCGGCCGCTGCATCACCGTCTGCGAAGAGACGGCGATTCGGGTGCAGTGGAACGAAGCTCCGACTTTGGTCATGCAGAAGATGGCGGAGTACGCCCTCGGCGCCACCACCGGCAAGGCGGGGAAGACCCTCTACGTTAACTTTGTCACCCAGGTCTCACCGGCCTGCGACTGCTACGGCCACTCCGATTCGCCGATCGTCGCCGACATTGGCATCCTCGCCTCGACCGATCCGGTGGCTCTCGATCAGGCCTGCGTCGATCTTGTCCTCGCCGCACCGGGGCTGCCGAATACGGCGCTGCAAAGCGGCCAGGGAGCGGGCGGCGACAAGTTCCGCGGTGTCCATCCCGATATCCCCTGGGAGGTACAACTGGCGCATGCCGAAAAGATCGGGCTCGGTTCGCGCAGTTATGAGCTGGTGAGGTTGCAGCCGAAGAATCCGAAGGGGTGGTAGGAGGAGCTGCCAGGGAGCCGGGAGAAAGGACCTCCCGGCCGGGATTCAACTATCGAGCGCCTCACGGACCTTGGCCGTCAGGTTCGCGAAGGAGAAGGGCTTCTGGATGAAATGGACACCCTCGTCGAGAACGCCGTGGTGGGCAATGATATCGGCGGTGTAACCCGACATGAAGAGCCGTTTGAGAGCGGGATGTAAGGAGAGGAGCTTGCCGGCCAGGTCGCGACCGTTCATTTCGGGCATGATCACATCGGTGAGCAGGAGATGAATCTTCCCGCGGTATTCAGTGGCCAGTCGGATCGCCTCCCCCGGCGTTGCGGCGGCGAGGACGTTATAACCCTGCGTCTCCAGCAACTCTTTGCCGAGAGCGAGGATGCCCGGCTCGTCTTCAACCAGCAGGATCGTCTCCTGGCCGCGTTCGGCGGGCATCAGACTTTCGGAAGCAGGGGATTCTTCTCCTCCCTCCCGGTAGCGGGGGAGGTAGATCTTGAAAGTCGTCCCTTGCCCGGCTTCACTGTAGACATCGATAAAACCGTCGTTCTGTTTGACGATCCCGTAGACGGTCGCCAAACCCAGGCCCGTCCCCTTTCCCACCTCTTTGGTGGTGAAGAACGGTTCGAAAATATTCCGGATCGTCTCTTTCTCCATGCCGCAGCCATTGTCGCTCACCGTCAGCAGGACGTAATCTCCGGCGACCAACCCGGTATGCCGGGCGGCAAAGGTCGCATCGATCATCTGGTTGCGGGTCTCAATGCTGATTCGGCCGGTGCCAACGATGGCATCGCGGGCGTTGATACAGAGATTGGCGAGGATCTGGTCGATCTGGGCCGGGGCCATCTTGACCCGCCACAAACTCTCTGCGGGGAACCAGGCGAGATCGATATTCTCGCCGATCAGCCGGGTGAGTATCTTGAGCATGCCGGCGACGGTTTCGTTTAGATCGAGGATAAGGGGCGTGGCGGTCTGCTTGCGGGCAAAGGCGAGGAGTTGACGGGCAATGTCGGAGGAGCGTTCAGCGGCTTCCTCGATCTGTTCAAGATGTTCAGCCATCCGCGGTGACAGGGTCTCCTTCATCCGCGCCAATTGTGCGTGGCCGATGATGACACCCAGCATGTTGTTGAAGTCATGGGCCACACCGCCGGCCAGCCGTCCCACCGACTCTATCTTGTGGGCCTGGCTGAGTTGTTCCTGAAGCCTTCTCTGTTCGGTCAGATCGGCAATGATCCCGACCAGCGCCCGTAACGAACCGTCCGGGTTTTCAAGGCGCTTGCCGGACAAAAATCCCCAGAAATCGGTGCCGTCCGCCCGACGATAATGGCGCTCGTTGGCCACCGACTGAATCTCTCCCCGGATCAGCTGCTGCATGCGCTCATCGCCGGCTTTTGCTTCAGAGGGATGGAGATGTTCGGCATAAGAACTGCCGATCAGTTTTTCAAGGGGCATGCCGAAGAGTTCGGCCATGCGGCTGTTGGCAAAGAGGATCTCCCCCTGCGGCGAGACGAGAATGATCCCGGCCTGGGAAGCATCGAAGATGACGCGCAGCTGCTCCTTGCCTTCGCGCAGGGCTTCCTCCGCCTCTTTGCGCTCGCTGATATCGACATGCACCCCCAGCATCCGGAGGGGGGTACCGTCAACAGCGCGCTTCATGATCCGTCCGTAGGACAGGATCCATTTCCACTTGCCGTCTCTGGTCTTCTGCCGGAATTCAACCTTGTACTCGGGGATCTCTCCCCGTACATAAGCCTGATAGACCGCGGCCACCGGTTCGCGGTCTTCGGGGTGCAAGCGCTCGATCCATTTTTCATTTGTTTCGTAAAAGTCGCTGGGATCGTAACCGAGCATCAATGCATATTCGGCATTGACCACCGCCTTTCCGCTCTGCACATCGAGATCGTAAAGCCCCATGTTCCCGGCCTGCAGGGCGAGGGTCATCCGTTCTTCGTTCTCGCGTAGAGCGGTCTCCATCTTTTTCTTTGCGGTCACGTCGCGGGCGGTCGCATAGGCAATGCCGTCATCCTTGTCGAAACTCACCCGCCACGACAGCCACTTGACCGAGCCGTCCTTGCAGAGATAGCGGTTATGAAAGTTATTGGTATAACCCCGCTGCAGTTGCACGACGAGTTCGTCGAGAGTGGTCTGCTGGTCGTCGGGATGGATGAACTCAAGGAACGGCCTGGAGAGAAGTTCTTCCTCGGAATAGCCGAGGGTCTCGGTAAAGGCGCGATTGGTCTTGAGGAAACAACCATGGGGGTCGGCCAGACACATCAAATCGGCCGAAGTCTGGAAGAATCTGAAGAATTGTTCTTGCCCCTTCTCCGCCTCCTTGCGCCCGGTCACATCCCAGACGGTCGAGATCATCAGCTTCTGTTCGGGAACCGGGATGTTCCTTGCCTCGATATAGGTGGTCCTCTCGCCGTTGCGGGTAATCGGCACATCGACCCAGTGCATCCTCGCCGGGTCGCCACTGGCGCAATCGTCGAGTACCCGCTCCTTCATCTCTGCGCGGAAGGCCGGGTCTTCGTAGACAGCCTCCCAGAACGCATCAGTGGAGGTCAGTGCCGCGCGGCTGGTCCGGTAGAAGGCGGGGAAATTGTCATTCATATAGTGGAAGGAGACAGACGGATCGACGGAGTTGACGGCGATGCCGATGGGGAGGTTATCCATGACCGTCTTGATGAAGGATTCGCTCGCCCGCAGGGCCTCCGCCGCCCGGTGTTGTTCGGTGATATCGCGCAGAAATGCGATTGTTCGCCCGCCGCCGAAAGGCTGGTACTGAGTGCTGACTTCAAGATCGATAATCGTGCCGTCTTTGCGGCGATGGCGAGTTTCGAAGCGGTCCCCGCCCAACTCC
>JAXMLA010000055.1:0-1169 GCA_034370465.1 Desulfuromonadales bacterium | reverse complement strand
TCATGGTTGTTCTCCTGTCAGTCCTGTTCGCGCAGGCGGTCTATCAGCACCGCGCCGATGATGATGAGCCCCTTCACCAGCTGCTGAAAGTACGGCGAGATCCCCAGGAGGTTCATCCCGTTGTTGATGATCGCGATGAGCAGGGCCCCGATGAGGGTGCCCCAGACGCTGCCGCGGCCACCGTTCAGGCTGGTGCCGCCGATGACCACCGAGGCGATGACATCCAGCTCGTAGGCGATTCCTGCAGTCGGTCCTGCCGAGTTCAGCCGAGAAGTGAGGATCAGAGCGCTCACCCCCGAGGCAAATCCGGAGATTCCGTAGACGATCAGCTTGATTCGGCTGCTGCTGATCCCCGAGAGGGTCACCGTTTCCTCGTTGCCCCCGACCGCGTAGGTGTAGCGGCCCAGCCGTGTCTGGGTGAGAATGAACCACGCCACCACAACGGAAAGAAGCAGCAGAATGATCGGAAAGGGGATCCCCAGCAGGACGCCGCCACCGATGAACCGAAAGGAGGGGGAGAAACCGCTGATAGGGTAGCCCTGACTGTAGATCAGGGTAATACCCCGGGCGATACTCATCATTCCCAGGGTGACCACGAAGGGGGTGATCTTGCCCACCGTGATGAGGTACCCGTTGACCAGCCCGCAGGCTACCCCCACGGCCAGCCCGATGAGGATCGCCGTGGCGGTTCCCGCTCCGTTCTGCATGGCTCCGGCGGCGATCATGCCGGCGGCAGCCATCACCGACCCCACCGAGAGGTCTATTCCGCCGGTGAGAATGACAAAGGTTACCCCCACCGCCATGATTCCGATGATCGAGGACTGACGGATCACGTTAAGAATGTTGTTCCAGCGCAGGAACACCGGCGAGAGAATCGCCAGGATTACACATACCAGGACGAAGGCGATGGCGATCCCATAGCGCTTCAGTATGCTGGTGAACTGATGATTCATTGGTCTTTACTCCTTAACCCCGAAGGCGCAGCGCATGATCTGTTCCTCATCGGCGCTGCCCTTGGGAAATTCGCCGGCTACCTCGCCGCGATGAATAACGATAATCCGGTCACTCATGTTCATTACTTCCGGCAACTCTGAGGAGATCATGATGATCGCCGCTCCTCGTGATGCCAGCGCCTGCATGAGCCGGTAGATCTCAACCTTGGCTCCCAC
>JAXMLA010000054.1:0-27596 GCA_034370465.1 Desulfuromonadales bacterium | reverse complement strand
CGGCTTTGTGCCGAGCTGATCACCGCATCGCTACGCGACGGCGACATGGCAGTCCGGTATGGTGGCGAGGAGTTTGCTCTGCTCCTCCCCCAGATCGACCGGCATACCGCCTTTGCCGTGGCCGAGCGAATCCGCGCCAGTGTCGAGAACTATCCCTTCCCCTATCAGGACCGTCTCGACAGTGGCAACCTCACCATCAGTGGTGGAGTGGCGGTCTTTCCCGCTAACGGCGAAACGGTCGACGAGATCATTAAGGCGGCAGACACCGAGCTGTACCGGGCCAAAGAGTCCCGTAACACCATCTATACATATGATTCCGAGCGGCGCTGCACTTTCCGCCGCCAGATCCGATCCCTCGTCGAGTACGCTTCCTTCGACGGTGCGCTTTATCGCCCGGCTCTCTCTATCGATATCAGCGAAAAGGGGATGGCGCTGGGGTGCGAAAGCCTGCTCGTTGAGGGGATGACCCTCTCGGTGCGGCTGACCCGTCCCTACTGGCCGCAGAATATGCACCTCGCCGCCAAGGTCCGTCAGGTGCGCCGCCAGGATGAAATGATCTATGTCGGCCTGGAGTTCGATGAATCCCTGCACGCCCTGGAAGCCCTTCTCTCCCGGCAAAAACCCTCCCCCGCAACCGCCCATTTCTAAAGTTTTCGGCCACTTTTTTTCAAAAACGAGCCAGCTTCGGAATGACAATCTCGCTTTTGTCACCGCGATTTCGTGTTAGTTTTCGCCTATTGTTTTTTCATGGGAGGCACGCCTGACAAGTCGCTCTTGGGGACAGGTTGTCGCCGTCGCTGAGCTTCGCACCCGCAATACCCGTAATTCAAGTCCCAGGGGATTTTGCCACACAACAAAGCAGGGCCGGCATGTTTTGCCGGCCCTGCTTTGTCATTGACTGTACGCAGAGTTTACCACTTGAAACCGACGCCGAGGTTATAAACGTAGCGTCCGTCACTGAATTGATCATCGAATTCTTTGGCTTTTTTGAAAAGGACATCGTATTCAACCGAGGCCAGGATAAAAGTGGTGGTGTTGACAAAGGCTTTTATCCCGGCTTCCGGCCCGGCGATAAATTGATCTCTCACGCTGTCGCCGTAAATGTAGCCGATGCTGGCACCGACAAACGGTTGCCACATCTGCATGTCAAAATGGTAATCGAGACCGATACGTGTCGACCCGTTCCAGACGTTGTCGCCCGGGACATCGATAAGGGAGACCCCCTGGCGGACAATACCTTCGAGATTGTCACTGACGAAATAACCTAAGGTCGCCTCGACCCCTGCAACGGTCGTGTCAAAATCATTGTCGCTCGAACCGTTGCCGTTGAGAGTCATTTCCATGTCCCCCATTTGAAACTGCGCCATGGCCGCGCACGGGGCAAGGAGAAAACCGAGAAGTGCTACCACGAAAATTTTGCGCCACATATGGACCTCCGAAGGAAAGTGTGCCCTGGTTGAACTTGCGATAAATCATCCCGTTCCCCTTTCGTCATCTCATTAAAGAAACAAAGGGCGGGATGGGCGGATACCTGCATCAATAACATCGCTAAATAGAGATATTAGTGATGGCTAAAGTTTACTGCCGTCAATTGGGTTGTCAACCGTCGATGGTATATTTTATCGTTATCACCGGGGTTCCTGCTGTCGTCAATGGTCTCTTCCAAATATACTCCTCCAGTGCCTTGACTGATATTCATTCGTATGCTAATTATATCTATCGGAAACATTTCTATGCTAAATAGTTGATCAGCTCATTTCCTCGGTAGAAAGATGAAGTCGTTATGGCAGTACGTGACGAAAAGAAAATACGTGACAAGGCGCCTGGCAGTTATCGTGATCCGGCCTTGAACGCTGCCCCTCCCATCCCCGAGGGGAATTATGAGCTGCGCATCCTTCAATCGTTGCGTCGCATTATCCGCGCCATTGAAATTCATTCGCAGCACCTGAGTCATGCCTACCAGATTACCGGCCCGCAGCTCGGTTGCCTGCTGACGATCAAGCAAAACGGGGCGATGACGCCGACGCGTCTCGCCCGGACCCTTTACCTCAGTGCCAGCACCGTGGTCGGCATCGTTGATCGTCTCGAAGAAAAGGGACTCCTTGCCCGCATCCGCAGTACCGAGGACCGGCGTCAGGTGCAGATTTGCTTGACCGAAGCCGGTGAGCATCTGGCCGAAAGTGCTCCCTCGCCGTTGCAGGAGACCCTCTCTGACAGCCTGAAAAATCTGCTACCCCTGGAGCAGGTGTCGATTACCCTGGCTCTGGACAAACTCGTCAGCTTGATGGAGGCCGGGGAGATCTCTGCCGCACCGATCCTGGAGACCGGTCCGCTTCTGCCGGCGAGCGACGAGAAGAGGACATAAACGCCCACAAAGGAGCTAACATTTGTCTATCTACACACCCAATCAACAGGAAATCGCCGAAAAAATCTCATCAGAAGGAGCCTCCCTCGCCAAATGGAAGGATTGGCGTTGGCAGCTCAAACACACGATCCGCACCCTTGAAAAGGTCGAAAGGCTCCTCGGCATCATCTTCAGCCCGGAGGAGAAGGTCGAGTTGAAGAAGACTCTCGAACGCTTTCCGCTGGCGGTGACTCCTTACTATCTCTCCCTGATCAATGCCGCTGATTATCGCAACGATCCGATCTTCATGCAGGCCTTCCCCAATCCCCGCGAGCTGGAAATTGAACGGAATGATCTGGCCGACCCCCTCCATGAGGATAAGGACAGCCCGGCGCCGGGGATTACCCACCGCTACCCCGACCGGGTCCTTTTCCATATCAGTAATATCTGCTCGATGTACTGCCGGCACTGTACGCGCAAGCGCAAGGTCGGCGACGTCGACTCGATCCCCGACCGCGACAGCATTTTGCAGGGGCTCGAATATATCCGCCGGACCCCGGTGATCCGGGATGTCCTCCTTTCCGGAGGGGATCCACTGATGCTCTCTGATGACTATCTCGACTGGATTCTTACCGAACTCGAAAGTATTCCTCACGTCCAGGTGGTGCGTATCGGTACGCGCATGCCGGTCGTCCTTCCTTACCGTATCACCCCGGCGCTGGTGACGATGCTCAAAAAACATCACCCGCTCTGGATCAATACCCACTTTAACCATCCCCGCGAGATCACCACTTCCTCCCGTGCGGCGCTGCGCATGCTCGCTGATGCCGGTATTCCCCTCGGCAACCAGACTGTCCTTTTGGCCGGCATCAACGACTGTCCGCGGATTATCAAGTCATTGGTCCAGGAACTTGTCGCCAACCGGGTCCGTCCCTATTATCTTTATCAATGCGATATGGCCGAAGGGCTGGCCCACTTTCGCACCCCGATCGGCAAAGGGATCGAGATCATGGAGAACCTCATCGGCCATACCAGCGGCTTCGCGATCCCGACTTATGTCGTCGATGCGCCCGGGGGGGGCGGCAAGATTCCGCTGACGCCGACTTATCTGATCTCTCTCGCCCCCAACAAGGTGGTGCTGCGCAATTACGAAGGGGTGATCACGACCTATCACGAACCGGAGAGTTATAAAGCGATCTTCTGCGACCGCAAATGCGATGACTGCAAGCTGGATCTCAAGCTGGAGGGGGCGGAAGAATGTCAGGCCACCGGCATCAGCAAACTCCTCGCCGATTTTGACGAAACGATCTCGCTGACGCCGGAGAACAACTCTCGTATGGAGCGCCGAAATAGTGATGACTGATACCGTGACAACCTTTGGCCAGTCGAAGATCCAGCACGGAAAACATAGTGACCGGGTCTATCTGATGCACCTGGCACCGGCGGATCTGCCGGGGATCATCCCGCATCTCGACGCTCTCGCCCTGACCCAGGGATATTCGAAGATCTTCGCCAAGATTCCGGCGGTCGCCGAAGGCGCATTCCTTTCCGCCGGTTACGCCGTCGAAGCGGCGATTCCGAACTTTTACCGGGGAGAGGAGTCCGCCCTCTTCCTCGGCAAGTATTTTTCTCCGGAGCGGCAAAAGGAAAAGCACCCCGCGAGCGTCGCCGAGGCACTGGAGCTTGCTCACCTAAAAGCGGCGCCTGGCGCTCAGCCAACCCTTGACGCGGCCCTGCGCTGCCGGCAGATGTTACCAACCGATACGCCGCCGATGGCCGCGCTTTACCGCCAGGTCTTTGCCACTTACCCCTTTCCCATCCATGAAGAGGGCTATCTGCGCCAGACCATGGCGGATGATGTCATCTACTTCGGCATCTGGGAAGGCGAAGAGCTGATTGCCCTGACTTCGGCGGAGATGGACCGCCAAGGGGAGAATGCGGAGATGACCGACTTTGCCACCCGGCCGGACTGCCAAGGACGCGGCCTCGCCAACTACCTCCTGGTGCAGGCGGAAGCGGCGGCAACGAAATGCGGCATCAAGACCGCCTACACCATCGCCCGCTCCTATTCTCCCGGCATGAATATCACCTTCGCCCGCAACGGCTACACCTACAGCGGCACCCTCACCCACAACACCCAGATCTCCGGCACCCTGGAGAGCATGAATGTGTGGCATAAGGGCCTCCAGTCATGACGACCGTGGTTTTCCAGAACTTCATGAGCTCGGTGCTGCTGCTGTTGATGCTGCTCAACCCCTTTCTGCTGATTATCTACCTCATCGATCTGATTCAGGAACTTGATGATCGGGCCTTTTCGCAGGTGATGATTCGGGCCGGAGTGATCAGCACCGCCGTTTTTATCGTCGTTGCCCTGGTCGGCGACGCCCTCTTTACCCATGTCCTCCAGGTCCGCTTTGCGTCTTTTCAGATCTTCGGCGGCATCATTTTCCTCCTCATCGGTATCCAGTTCATGTTCACCGGTCCTGAAGCAATTCGCAAGATGCGCGGCAAGCCGGAACATATTGCCGGAGCGATCGCCATGCCGGTGATGATCGGTCCGAGTACCGTCAGTGCCAGCATCCTCGCCGGCAGTCGTCTGCCGACCCTTTGGGCGGTCATCGCGATTATTGTCGCCATGGTCATCACCGTGACGACTCTGTTGCTGTTGAAACGGCTGCATGATGTGGTGCGGCCGCACAACGCCAAACTGATCGAGCGTTATATCGAGATCATGGGGCGGGTGACGGCGCTGGTGATCGGGACTATCTCCGTAGAAATGATCATGCAGGGGCTGAAGGCCTGGCTGTTGCATTTGAATAGTTGATCTGGATTGGGGGATGAAGGTTGTAATCGAACAGGCAAGGGGGAGGGGGATGAAGGCAGGATAATCTTCTTGTTGCCGTTATGAGGTCGTGTTAGTCTCCGCCCATTATTTTTTTTGATGATTTTGGGAGCGTGGGACATGAGCAACAACCGGACAAAATCAGCGATCAATTCATGAACCGCCCGACGGCAAGAGCTGTCCGGGCGGTTTTGTCTTTAAAGGGTTGAAAATAAACTTACTTGTCGTTTTGTAGCTTATAGGCTAACATGTGACCATACAGACATTCCCGAACGAAGTTGATTATTACAAAACCCCTGAGGGGAAAGCACCGTTCAAAGATTGGCTGGAAACCTTGCGCGACGTAAACGGCAGGGCAAAAATCCGTGTCCGTCTTGACCGTGCACGTATGGGGAATCTTGGAGATCATAAGCCGGTTGCTGAAGGTGTCTGGGAATTACGGATTGATTGTGGGCCGGGATATCGTGTCTATTTCGCCAAGGAAGGAAACAGACTGATTCTGCTTCTCATCGGCGGAGACAAGGGCACTCAGAAACGGGACATCGCCCTGGCCGCCAGCTATCTGAAAGATCATCGAAGGAGACAGTAATATGGCACAGATGACGGAATATCAGAAAGACTTGCTGGAAGCGTTGAAAGACCCTCATGAAGCGGCGGCATATCTGAATGCGGCTCTCGAGGAGGGAGATAAAGAAGCCTTCCTGCTGGCGCTCCGCAATATTGCCGAGGCAAACGGCGGGATGAAGGCCGTGGCGGAGAAAGCGCACTTGAACAGGGAGAGTCTTTATCGCACTTTATCGCACCGTGGCAATCCCGAAATCCGCACCTTGTTCAGTCTGTTGCATGGCGTTGGATTGCGTCTGAGTGTGACGCCGGAACAGGTGACAGGCTAATACTTTGTCAGATGTGTCGCTCCGGTACTGAAGAATTCCCATTGATGTAATGAGGAGAAAGGTCGATGAGCATACTGACAGTTGGATTTGATGCCGCCTGGACGGCCAAAAACTCTGGCGCCATCGTAGGTGTGATTTTGGAGAAGGGCGTTCGTAAAGAGCTTGGCCCCCCAAGCCGAGTCAATTACATCGAGGCGGAAAAGATCATTCTGAAGTGGCAGACCGAATACTTACCAGTCTCGACAATTATTATGGTTGATCAGCCGACGATTGTGAAAAACAGCAGGGGGCAGCGACCCGTTGAACATATCGTTTCCGCACCTGTCAGTTTGCGCAGAGGGGGTGTCCAACCCGCAAACACTTCGAAGGAGGCCATGTTCGGGCCAAATGCACCAATCTGGCCTTTTTTGGATAGTTTTAACGGCCCGGCAAATCCAATATCACCTTCTTTCGGAAATCAGGTGTATGAGACTTACCCGGTTCTGAGTTTGATTGCGCTCGGTTGGACCCTCCCCGATGAGAGGCCCTCTGGCCGGCTTCCCAAGTATAATCCGGGTCGAAAAAATACTTTCTCCACATCAGACTGGAACTACCTCTGCAGGCAAGTGTCAGCTGCCTTTAAGAGGCTCGGGCTTGGCGGGATAACCGGCTGCATCGATAACGTGGGGCACCGTGCGAGACCAAGCAAAGAAGATCAGGATTGCCTTGATGCGTGCATTTGCCTTCTGGTGGCACTAGCTTTTGCAGAACAGAGAGATTGCCTTATTGTAGGTGATCAGCTGACAGGTTACATGGTTGTCCCGCATGACAACGCGTTTCGCGCAGAACTTGAAGTACGCTGTATTAAAACAAATCGTGAACCGAAACAGTGGGTGAAGTTGTTGAGCAATTTTAACTGACTACAAGGGATCAGCTATGAGTAATAACAACTATTTGCCGACTGTGCGGCCGGAAGCCTTTAATCTTTTGCGATCCTTTAAAGCAAACATCGATATCGATGTTTCAAAAACCGGGTCGGTCGATTTTCAGGAAAAAGTCAGTTGTGCCCTTATAAAGTCTTTAAAAATCGCATGCCAAATAGACCGGGAGACCTTCCGCGACGCTCTGGTGGCCGAAGGTGTGCCGGAGGAGGTTATTGCATCCATTTACGGAAAACTTAAGCTAACAGAAATTATCAAAGTGCGGGACCTCGGTTTACCTTGGCATATGCGCAAAAATCCAGGGGTCTGCCTGTGAGTGACACGGCAGACACGGTTTCTGGCCTCAAGGGCAGCGTCACTCTTTTCAGGGAAAAGGGGACGGATTTATTTTTTTGCCGCAAAAGACTTAATCACAGACCGAGCTGGACGAACCGTTGAGAGAACATCCTTAGCGGCTCATTCAGCAGCAGAACTATCCTGAAGCTCTGTCCTGAATTCAACAAACTTCTCTGCCGCCCCTTCCTGCCGCGACCACCGCTCCACTTCGATCCAATCAATCGGCTTCACCTGCGCAACCCAGACCGCCTGCTGCAAGCACTGCCGATCACCTCAGTGATAAAATGCCGACAACCGATCCTTCACGCAGTCGGTTGGAGAAAGAAGGCGGAGCTTTCCGGTTTCAAACTGAAGCTCCGCAAGCTTTTCAACCGGTTCGTTGCCGACAGCCAGCGGCCCGGATGGGAACTCGATAAAGAATTCCGTCTCCTCGCTCACAAAGTACCGCCTCTTCTCTTCGAATCCGATCTCCTTCAGAACCGTTTTTAGTTTCCGCCGGGTGGTCTGCAAAAGGTCGATAAAATCAAGATCCATGGAGACATAGTGATTGGAGGCATAGATGGAAACGACCGCGCCGCCACTCAGCGCAACCCGAATGCCGTAACGATCAAGATGGGAGCAGACAAAGGCGGCAAGCTCGCCAATATTCATCTCTCGCACCGTCGTCATAGCGGCTTTTCTGCTCTGCGTGGGCGTTGACGTTCCATCTGGAGTCGAGTCCGCTCGTCTTCCGGATAAAAAGTCAGCGCCTTTTCGATCAAGGCGGTCACTTCGGAAAGGAGCGGATAACGGGGATTAAAGGTGTACAGCCGTGTTCGCCCCACCAGCGAACTGACAAGGATACCGCCGCGCTCAAGGAGTTCAAGCTGTCTCTGGAGAGGGGTCAAAGCGCATGCGTAGAATCGCGCCATTTCACGAGCATGCCCCTGAGTCCGTGCATAGATGAAAAAAAGGACCCGTTCTTTGTTGATCGAGCCGAAAAGAGATTCAAGCATAATGACCTCAATGTGATATCAAATGAACACAATTTGAGGTCATAATACCATTTCATCTTTAAATCGCAAGAACTTAGTTCCACGACTTCCATCATCGATCTGGCATCCTCTGTCGGAAGTCGATTTCGTTTATCGGCAGCCCCAAAAGTTTTTAGCCGCATGGTGAGACCTCCCAGGGCGCTCACAGCGCTTGCTCTTCCTCAATGAGAAAAAATTTCTTTGTCCTGACGGGCAATTGACTATATCCTGCAACGTCCGGTGATCCCGGCCAACCATCGTTCCCCCATCTTTGAAGGAGTCACCCGCGTATTGTTCTCCGTTTTTGTCCAGCTGCGTAAGGTTTTTGCCTCCTCCCTCCTGGTCCTGCTCGCTGTCTCCGTCCTCGTCTCGGCAACGCAAGCCGCGGACGATTTTGTCACTTATCCCCTGCTGGCAACGGATTACCGTTCGATCAAGGTCTTCGACAACCGCGGGCGTTTTGTCGGTCGCCTGTTGCCGGAGCAGCGTTACTGGACCCCTTTGCAGCGCATCCCGCTTTTTTTGCAACAGGCAGTGGTGGCGGTGGAGGATACCCGTTTTTATGAACATGGCGGCATCGATGTGCGCGGCATCGCCCGAGCGCTGGTCAAGGATGTGATCAACCGCAATCTCGCTCAAGGGGGGTCGACGATCACTCAGCAGCTGATCAAGAACCGTTACCTCTCCGGCGAGAAGACCATCGATCGCAAGGTCAAAGAAGGCTTCATGGCGGTGGAGTATGAAAAGAAGTACAGCAAGGCGCAGATCCTCGAGATGTACTTCAATGAAATCTATTACGGCAACGGCGCCTGGGGGATTGCCGCTGCGGCGCGCCTTTATTTCGACAAGAATCCCGAGGAGTTGAACGACGCCGAATGCGCCCTTTTGGCCGGGGTGCCGAAGAATCCGGGCCGCTACAATCCCGCCGGTGAGAGGGCCAGTGTCAACGGTCGCCGCGATGTCGTCCTCAAACGCATGGCGGATCTTGAAATTATCACGGCGCAGAAGCAGCAGCTGCTGCGCGCTCAGACTGTCACTGTCACCCCGCGCGGCCAGGCCCCTTATTACCTCAACCACATTCGCGGCAAGCTGATTGAACGCTACGGCGCGCAGGTGATCGAAGACGGACGAATGGAGATCACCGCCGCCCTTGATCTTGATCTGCAGCAGCTGGCAGAGAAGACTTTGCGCGAGAAGATGAAGGGGCGCGACCCGGCGTTGCAGGGGGCGCTGGTCAGTCTCGACCCGGTGACCGGCAATGTTCTGGCGGCGGTGGGGGGCGTTGACTTCGCGAAAAGCAGTTATAATCGTGCCTTCTTTGCCCAGCGCCAGCCCGGTTCGGCGATCAAGCCGCTGATCTTTGCTGCGGCCCTGCAAGCAGGCTATAACGCTTCCGATCTCTGGGACGATACCGCGGTGGCTTATCCGCAAGGCGATGGTAAGGTCTGGACGCCGCGTAACTATGGCAATGAGACCTTTGGTTCCCTCTCACTCCGTCAGGCCCTGGCTCATTCCAATAATGTCATCACCGTCAAGCTTTTGGAGGCCATCGGCGTGCCGGCCTTTGTCGACTTTGCCAGTCAACTCGGTTTGCCGCTGCGCGCCCGGCACGACCTTTCCCTTGCTCTCGGCACAGAAGAGGTTACCCTGGTCGAACTGGTGCAGGCCTATGCTCCCCTGGCCAATAGCGGCCTGCGGCCAGAGCTCCGCACCATCCTCCGCATCGTTGACCGGCAGCGCAACGAGGTGACGGAGTTTGCGCCGATCCTGGCTCCGGTGGTCGATCCCGGGGCGGCGTATGTTACCACCAGCATGCTCCAGGATGTCCTGACCTACGGCACTGCCAAGTCTCTGGCGAACTTCAGCCGGCAGCGGCCGGCCGCGGGGAAGACCGGCACCACCGACGATTATCGCGATGCCTGGTTCATCGGCTATACCCCGCAGATCGTCACCGGGGTCTGGGTCGGCTACGACCAGCCGAAACCGGGCGGCCGGGGCTTTACCGGCGGGGCGATCTCCGCGCCGATCTGGGAGAGCTTCATGCGTTCGGCCCTGGCTGGCAAAGAAGCAGTGGACTTTGCTGTGCCGGAGAGCGTTATCAGCGTCAATATCGACCCGAGCACCGGCTACATCGCCACGGTCGATTGTCCGGAGACCTACGACGAGGTTTATATCGCCGGCACTGAGCCGACCCTCCTTTGTCCCGAGCACGGCGGCGATCCGCTGCCGCCGGCGCCGCCGGTTGACCCGGATGCCCTGGAGATGCCGGAGAGCGAAGAGTCCGCCGGGGAAGAATCGTCCTGGGACAATTTCCTGAAGTTGTTTTCCCCCAACAAGAAGAGCGAGCCATGATCCCGACTGCTTTTGCCACCCTGCCGCTCAAGGATCCTCTGCTGCAGAATCTGGATTCCCTCGGCTACAGCGAAATGACGCCGATTCAGGCCCAGAGTCTGCCGCTCATCCTCGCCGGGAGCGATGTCATCGCCCAGGCCAAGACCGGCAGCGGTAAGACCGCCGCCTTTGGCATCGGCCTTCTGTCGCGACTGGTGGTGACGACCTTCAGCGTCCAGGGGCTGGTCCTCTGCCCGACCCGCGAGCTGGCCGATCAAGTGGGCAAAGAGCTGCGCCGGCTCGCCCGCTTTACCGACAACATCAAGATCCTCACCCTCTGCGGCGGCGTCCCCTTCGGCCCGCAGCTCGGTTCTCTCGAACACGGCGTCCATATCGTCGTCGGCACCCCCGGCCGCATCCTCGATCACCTGCGCCGCGGCAGCCTTGATCTCAAATCGCTGCGGATGCTCGTCCTTGATGAAGCGGATCGCATGCTCGATATGGGCTTTCAGGAAGAGCTCGCTGCCATCGTCGCCGTCGCCCCGACCAACCGCCAGACCCTGCTCTTTTCGGCAACCTACCCCGAGTCGATTGCGGCCATGAGCGCAACCGTGCAGCATCAGCCGGTGACGGTGCAGGTCGAGGCGCTCCATGATGGCGCCCAGATCAAGCAGCTCTTCTTCCTGGTCGAGAAGGACGAACGGCTCGCGGCCCTGGCCCGGATCATCGGCCATTACCGCCCGGAGTCGACGCTGGTCTTCTGCAATACCCGCAAGGAGTGTCAGGAGGTCGCCGATGCCTTGACACAGCGGAACTTCTCGGCCCTGGCGATCCATGGCGATCTGGAGCAGCGCGAGCGCGATCAGGTCCTGGCGCGCTTTGCCAACAAAAGCGTCTCCATCCTTGTTGCCACCGATGTGGCGGCGCGCGGCATCGATATCAAGGAGCTGACGGCGGTGATCAACTTTGAACTCACCCGCGACCCGGAGATCCATGTCCACCGCATCGGCCGCACCGGCCGCGCCGGCGAGGAAGGGCTGGCCCTGAGTCTGGTGACGGCGTCAGAGAACAAGCGGATCGCGGCGATTGAAGAGTATCTCGGTACGACAATTCCCCGCGCCGAACTGGAGTCGCTGACCATGCCGTCGGCAGCACCGCTGAAAGCGCCGATGGTCACTCTCTGTATCGACGGCGGCCGCAAGAACAAGGTGCGCCCCGGTGATATCCTCGGCGCCCTCACCGGCGAGATGGGGATTCCCGGCAGTGAAGTCGGCAAGATCGATGTCTTCGATTTTCATACCTATGTCGCGATTCGCATGGCCAGTGCCAATCTCGCCATGGCCCGCCTGAGCGCGCACAAGATCAAGGGACGGTTCTTCAAAATCCGGCGATTTTAGCTGAAGGTCAACCCCCGGAAGGATCTGCGATGACCTCGATTGACCCTGAATTCGCCTATTTCCTGCGCGGTCGCGCCCAGCAGAACCTCAAGGCCCTGCTCGCCTACTTTGCCTTTCTCGCGACCATGATCCTGGTCTACGCCGTCATCTTCCGATTCCTGATGTGGCACATCGAGGGGCGCGAATTTTCACTGATCGCCGGTATCTACTGGACGATCACGGTCATGACCACTCTCGGTTTCGGTGACATCACTTTTCACACCGATCTCGGCTATATCTTCGCGGCGATTGTCACCTTGTCGGGAGTGGTCTTCCTCCTGATCCTCCTCCCGTTCGGGCTGATCAGCCTCTTTCTCGCCCCGTGGATCGAGCATCGCCTGCGCTACCGCCCGGTGGAGGAGCTGCCGCCGGAGACTTGTGACCACGTGCTGATCTTTGGTTTTGACCCGATCGCCCGCAGCTTTACTCGCAAGCTCCAGGCCCGGAACATCCCGTTCACGGTCATTACTCCCGATTACGCCCTGGCACTGCGCCTTGAGGAGCGCGAAGGGCTGCGCGTCGTCGCCGGCAACCCCTGTGACAAGGAGATTCTCCACAAGGTCAAGGTTGCCAAGGCGCGTTATGTGATCGCCAATCTCAGTGATCCTGAGAACGCCAGCTTGTGCCTCGCCATTCGCTCCCTGTGCTCGACCCCTATCGCCGCCTTTGCCAGCGAAGCCCGCCACGCCGACCTGTTACGCCAGGCTGGAGCGAATCAGGTGATCCCGCTCTTCCGGATCCTCGGCCGCTTCCTCGCCACCCGTGCCACCACCTGCGGTGCCCGGGCCCACGTCCTTGACTCCTTCGGCAAGCTCAAGATCGCCGAGGTGCCAGTCTACGGGACTCCTTTTGTCGGGCTTACCCTGGAAGAAGCGCAGATCCGCCAACGCATCGGTCTGTCGGTCATCGGCATCGTCGAAAAGGGCCATCTCATTACCGCCACCCGTGCCACCCGGCTCGACGAGCATGCGCTCCTCCTCCTCGCCGGCACCCGCGAACAGTTGACGGCCTTTGAAAAGTTGATCGGCGAGAAGACCGGGGACGATCTGGTCTTCATCCTCGGCCACGGCCGCATCGGTTGTGCCGCCGCTTCCTTTCTTGAGCGTAAACCGGTCCCATTCATCCTGGTCGACCCCAGGGAGAACCCCCTCTGTGAAGAGCACATCGCCATCGCCAGCGATGCCACGACCCCGCATGCCCTGCGCAAAGCCGGCATCGACCAGGCCAAAGGGCTGATCATCACCACCAACGATGACAGCACCAACATCTTTTTGACCCTGGCCAGTCGCCGTCACAATCCGCACATGCGTATTGTCGCCCGCGCCAACAGTGACGAGAACATCAGCCAGTTCTATACCGCCGGTGCCGATTTCGTGGTCTCTAACGCCTCGGTCGGCGCCAATATCCTGATGAACATCCTTGAATCGAAGGATTCGGTCTTCCTTACCGAGGGGATCAATGTCTTTCGCCGGCCCCTCCCTGCCAGTCTGGCCGGCAAAACGATTACCGAGTCGCAGATCCGCCCGGTGACCGGCTGCTCCATCGTTGCCCTGGAAAGTCCGGCCGGTGAGCAGGTGGTGGTGCCGTCGCCGGAGAAGGTCCTGGTCGCGGGGACCGGTCTGATCCTCATCGGCAGCCCCGAGCAGGAAGAACTCTTCGCCGTTCTCTTCGAGAAGGGATGAACGCGGCTCAGGATCGCAGCTCTGTCCGCAAAGAGTTCCTCGTTAACACTTCCCCACAGGAGTTTGCATGTCATTTTCAGCTCTGGGTTTATCGCCCCCTCTCCTGACAGCGGTGGCGGCCCGGCAGTTTCAGGAAGCCTTCCCCATTCAGATCCAGGCGATCCCCTCCATCCTGGCCGGCCGGGATCTCCTTGCTATCGCCCGCACCGGTTCGGGGAAGACCGCGAGCTTCATCCTCCCGTTGCTGCAACGTTTGCAGGAGCAACCAGCAACCGAGCGCCGCGTCCTGAAAGCTCTTATCCTCGTGCCGACCCGCGAGTTGGCGATACAAATCGCTGACTTTGCCCAGACGATCAGCCACTATCTCCCGACCCGGCTGAAGATTCGGGCGGTCTACGGCGGCGTCGCCATCAATCCGCAGATGACCGCGGTCAACGGGGTAGATCTCCTCGTCGCAACCCCCGGCCGTCTCCTCGATCTTCTCGCCAGGAACGCTCTGCAACTCACGGCTGTCGAGACCCTGGTCCTTGATGAAGCCGATCGCCTCCTCGATCTCGGCTTTGCCGAGGAGCTCGGCAAGATCCTGGCCATGCTGCCGTCGCAGCGCCAGAATCTCCTCTTTGCCGCCACGACCGGCGACTATCTCCATGCTCTTGCTGCGCCGCTGCTGCGCGATCCCCTGCGGATTGATCTCGGCACCAGTAGTGCCGGCGGACAGATCAGTCAAAAGATCTATAGTGTCAGCGCCGAACGCAAAGGGCCGCTGTTGCGTTATCTCATCAAAAAGGGGGGGTGGCAGCAGGTGCTGGTCTTTACCTCGACAAAGCGGCGCGCCGACAATGTCGCCAAGAAGCTGGTCGATCACGGTCTCAGCGCCGAAGCGCTGCACGGTGACCGCACCCAGGGGGCGCGCAGCAAGGCTCTTGCCGACTTCAAGCAAGGGAAGCTGCGGGTCCTGGTGGCGACCGATCTCGCTTCCCGCGGTATCGACATCGAAGGCCTCCCTTATGTCGTCAACTACGAACTGCCCCGCGCTGCCAGCGATTATACTCACCGCATCGGCCGTACCGGCCGCGCTCATCTCCTCGGTCAAGCGATTACCCTCCTGGCGCCGGATGAGGGTGAGCATTTCCAGATGATTGAAAAGAAGCTCGGGCAGCGCTGTGAGCGGATCCCGACGGAGGAGCTGGAGTTGACGAATTTTTGATGGTCTCTCCCTTCGACAATCCGTCCCGTTTTGTCCGATTTCTCTCCCGACTTGTGCCCTGCTATGTTAATCTTGCCCCCAAAAATGCCACCCGGCAACCAGGCCGGGGTGCCGCAATCAAAGGGAGACACGATGACGAACTGGCAAGGAGGAGGGAATGTTGATCCCCTCCAGCAGAAGATCAACGAATTTCTTTCCCGTTTCAAGGGGCAGAAACCACCGCTGAAGATGCTCTCCAGTCTCGCCGCCGCTCTGCTCGTTGCCTGGGTGGTCAGTGGCAGTTTTTATCAGGTCGGCACCGAGGAGACCGGGGTGGTGCTCCGCTTCGGGCGTTACACCAACTTTGCCCAGCCGGGACTGCACTTCAAGCTCCCCTTTGGGATCGATTCGGTTCATCTGGTCAAGACCGGTCGGGTCATGAAAGAGGAGTTCGGTTTTCGCACGGTGCAGCCGGGCGAACGGACCACCTACACCAATGCCGGGCTGAACGAGGAGTCGTTGACCCTGACCGGCGACCTCAATGTCAGTGATCTCGAGTGGATCGTTCAGTACCAGATCGCTGATGCCTTCAAGTACCTTTTCCATATCAAGGATCCGCGCTCGACAATCCGCGATGTCGCCGAGGCAGCAGTGCGTAAGGCGGTCGGCAACTCCAATGTCACCGAGGTCCTCACTACCGAACGCGCCATGCTCGCCACCGCCATTGAAAAGGATCTGCAAGCGATCCTCAATACCTATGACATCGGCGTGCGCATCGTCACCGTCAAGTTTCAGGACGTCAATCCCCCCGAGTCGGTGAAGACCGCCTTTAACGAGGTCAACGAGGCCGAGCAGGAAAAGGAAAGTCTGATCTTTCAGGCCCGTGAACAGTACAACCGCGAAGTTCCCAAGGCGAGCGGCGTCGCCAAGAGCACCATCCTCGAAGCAGAGGGCTATGCTTTGGAGCGGATCAATCAGGCCAAGGGGGAGACCGCGCGCTTCCTCTCCCTTTACGCCGAATACCGCAAGGCGCCGAAGGTCACCCGCGAACGCCTGTATCTGGAGACCCTCGAAGAGGTTCTCCCCCGCCTGGAAGAGATCTACATCATGGACAGTAAAGGGGCGGGGGCGCTGCCCCTACTGCCGCTGCGCAGTTCGAAAGAGGGGGGGAAATAATGAAAAAACCACTTTTGATCATCGTTGTCGTCCTTCTTATTCTGCTCGGCAAAGGCTCCCTCTTTGTTGTGGCGGAAGGGGAGCAGGCGATCGTCACTCAGTTCGGTAAGCCGGTCGGCGCGGTCAAGTACGCCGGACTACATTTCAAAACACCGCTGGTGCAGGAGGTCCGCCGCTTCGACCGCAAGATCCTCAAATGGGACGGCGACCCCAACCAGATTCCGACCAAGGACAAGCGCTATATCTGGGTCGATACCACCGCCCGCTGGCGTATCGTCAATCCCCTCCTCTTTTACACCACCGTCGCTACCCAGCAAGGGGCGCAGAGTCGCCTCGACGACATTCTCGACTCGGTGGTGCGTGATGCCGTCTCCAGTCAACTCCTGGTGGAGTTGGTGCGCGGCAAGGATTACAAAGCTCCGGAGGGGACGGTTGAGGTCCTCGACTTCGAAGGGCAGCGGATCACGACCGAGAATCTGACGGGGCGGGAAGAGATCCTTGCCAACATCCTCGCTGAAGCGCGCAAGAATATTCCGGAATACGGCATTGAACTCATCGATGTGCAGATCAAGCGGATCAATTATGTCGAACAGGTGCGTTTGCGCGTCTATGACCGGATGATCTCGGAGCGCAAGAAGGTGGCATCGCAGTTCCGTTCTGAAGGGGAAGGGGAGAAGGCGAATATCCTCGGGCAGATGCAGAAGGAACTCAAGCGCATCGAGTCCGACGCTTATCGTGAATCGGTGCAGATTCGCGGCCGCGCGGATGCCGAGGCCGCGGCGATCTACGCCGAAGCCTACAACAAGGATGCCGATTTCTACGCATTTCTGCGTACCCTCGAATCGTACCGGAAGGCGATCAAGGAGAATACCCGCATGGTCATCTCCACCGATTCGGAGTTTTACCGCTACCTGCAAACCCCCCGCTGAGGCACGTCATCTGCGGGTTGAAAGAAGAAAAGGGCGGCCATTGCTGGTCGCCCTTTTGCGTCTCTCCCTGTGTGAAATCCTACTTGCGCAAGACCTTGATCACCGCCGAGTAATCCTCTTCGCCGCGGCCATCCTGGTCGGCCTGTGCGTAAAGATTGCAGGCACACTCGCCGCCGGGGAGCTTCAGGTCGGCCTTTTTTGCCGCTTCGAGAACGAGTTCGAGTTGCTCATGCACGTACTTGAGAGCAAGGTTGCGGGTGAAGTCGCCGCGGGCAATACTGCGTCCCTTGGAATTAAAGAGGGGGGAGCCGACGCCGCCGGATTCGAGCACCTCCAGGACCTTACTGGAGCCGAGCCCGAGTTTTTCACCGAAGACCAACCCTTCGGCCAGGGCCTGCATCAACTCCGCCTGCACCAGATTGACGACGAACTTCATGCGCGTGCCGTCGCCGATCCCGCCGACCGGGAGGATGTTGAGGCCGAACATGGAGAGGGCTTCACGGCAGCGACTGAGTACCGACGGATCGCCGCCGACCAGGATCGTCAACAGGCCGTTGGCCGCATGCTCCTTGGTCCCCCAAATCGGCGCATCGAGAAACATGATCCGGTGTTTTTCCGCTTCCGCCGCCATCTCCAGAGTGCTTTCCAGCGAATGGGTCCCCATATCTGCGAGGATGGTGCCGGGGTTGATGCCGGCGAAGATGCCGTTCTCTCCGTAGAGATCAGGGCGCAGCCGCTCTTTTTCGGGGCGGATGTAGATCACCAGATCCTTCCCCGCTGCCACGTCCTTCGGCGTTGCTGCCGCCGTCGCGCCGAGTTTGACCAGTTCGGCAACGACTTGCGGATCGGAATCGTAGACCGACAGCGCATAATGTCCCTTGAGCAGGTTGGCAGCCATATGTTTGCCAACGGTCCCCAGTCCCAAAAAACCGATCTTTTTCAGCATGCTGATCTCCCGTGGTGAAGTTATTAAAACTTTTTTCTTATATTAACCGCTCTGGCGCGCAAAACAACCCTGAAATAGATCGGCCCTGCAAAAAAAGATGAAGACGTCAATTATCCAATAACAACGGCGAAGTCATGATTGACGACCGAATGCAATCAAGATAAGTTAACACTCCGGCGAAAGTAGCAGGGCTGATCCTTTCGGCCCCAATCGACCTGGAAATATTTCTGGAAGGATCGCATCGATGTCAGTCAAGAAGCTAGGGGAACTGCTGATAGAAAAGAAGTTGATCACGGCCGGGCAATTTGCTCAAGCACTGGAAACGCAGAAGGTCAACCCGGCCATCCCCCTTGGTCAGCTTTTGTGCCAGATGGGTTTTTTGAAGAGTGCAGATCTCCAATACGTTCTCGATCACAATAACAAACGCCAGAAACTCGGAGAGATTCTGGTTGCCAAGAACCTCATCGACGAAAATCGTCTGAAAAGTGCCCTGGAACTTAGCAAAATCCAGAAAATTCCCCTCGGGAAAGCGCTGATTAAACAGAATATTATTCAGGAAGAACAGTTGTCCCGGGCGATAGCCTGCCAGCACGATCTCAACTTCGTGAGCCTTGCCGGAATCCGCTACGATTCAAACCTTGCTAATATTATCAATGCCTCCTTCGCCCAGCGCCATCGCATCGTCCCGATCCGTTGCCGGGATAACCGCCTGACGATCGCCATGGCTTATCCCCTGCAACGCGACGAGATTGCTCAGCTTGAGAGCTGGAGCAAGATGCGGATCGATCCGGTCATTGCCCGGGAGAGCGAAATTCTTCTCGCTCAGCAAAAAGTCTTCCGCTTGCGCGGAGCTGGCAGCGATGAAGTCTTCAACTTTGAGTTGTCTGAAGATCAGAGCAACGAGCTTGGAAAATCGAAGTACGTCAGTGATTTTATCAGTGAAGACGCCAGCTTTCTGGTCAAGCGGATTATCACCAAGGGGATCATGGACGGGGCCAGCGATCTCCATTTTGAGTCGACTGAGCAGGGGATGGAGGTGCGCTACCGGATCGACGGGATTCTGCGCAAGATCGAATTGGGCGCCGACGAAGCGCTGCTCGACACAAGTTTCCGGCAGATCATCTCCAAGATCAAGGTCATGTGCGACATGGATATTACCGAACGTCGCCGGCCGCAGGACAGCAGTTTCAAGATGAAAGTCTCTAAGGGGGAGAAAGTTCGCGCCGTTGATTTTCGTGTTTCTACGGTGCCGACGCAGTTCGGCGAGAATGTGGTTATCAGGATACTCGACAAAAACAGTGGATCCATTTCTTTGGAAGGGCTCGGCTATTCGCCGGAACATGTTGCCGAGATGTATCAGGCGCTCGATCGTCCCACCGGGATCTTTCTCGTCACCGGCCCGACCGGTTCCGGTAAATCGTCGACCCTTTACGCCATCCTTTCCCGGATCAATACCCCCGGCGTCAAGACCCTGACGATTGAGGACCCGATTGAATATGCCATCGATGGCATTACCCAGACCGAGATCAATGAAATTATCGGTAACTCCTTTGCCCGGTTGCTGCGGGCCTTTTTGCGCCAGGATCCGGATAACATCATGGTCGGGGAGATTCGCGATCTTGAGACCGCCAGCATTTCGATGCGGGCGGCGTTAACCGGTCACACCGTCTTTTCCACGCTGCATACCAACGACGCCACCAGCGCCGTCACCAGGTTGATCGATATGGGGGTGGAGCCGACCCTCCTTGCCGCCACCCTGCGCTGTGTTCTGGCGCAACGGTTGGTGCGTAAAATTTGTCGGAAGTGCCGGGTGCGCTACCGCCCCTCCGCCGAGCTTTTGGCGGAATTCGGCATTCCCCTGACCAGCGGGATGGGCTTTATCCAGGGGAAGGGCTGTCCGGACTGTAACTACAGCGGCTTCAGCGGGCGCATTCCGATTGTCGAACTGTGGATCCCGAGGCGGGAGGAATTGTCGATCTTTAACCGTCGTCCGGACAATCAGACTCTGCGGCAGAGCGTCTTTGTCCAGTCGCAGCGGCTGACGATGATCGAGGACGGCTTTCGCCGCGTGCAGGCGGGTGAGACGACTCTGGAGGAGTTGCTGCGGGTCGTCCCCTTTGAACAGATTGAAGCGGGAAGGGACAAGATCGCCAGGCTTTTTGCTCCTCTCTGAACAATTATCCCGAAGCGTATAACAAAACCGCCCGGACGACTGCTGTCGCCGGGCGGTTTTGTTTTGTCTGCAGGTGAAATTGACGATCAGGGAGAGTGCAGCGCTGCCCACCAGGCGCTGCTGACCAGCCCCAGACAGGCCAACGCCAGCAGGGCATTGAGCGTGGCGCCGGGGCGTCCCTTGCCGCTGCGCAGAAAACTCGTCGCCAGTCCCAGGCCAATACCGACGGCGAAGCCGAAGAGGTGCGCGCCGATGTCGGTGTTCTCTCCTTCACTGCCGAGGAGGGCCAGCAGTGCCAGCGCGGCGGCCAACGGCAGGTACCAGCGGCGGCGTAAGTTCTGCCGGTGGTCGAGGAGATTGATGGCGGCGAGTAAACCGACCGCGCCGAAGACGGTGGTGGACGCA
The DNA here is from genome assembly GCA_034370465.1 of Desulfuromonadales bacterium. Taxonomy (GTDB): domain Bacteria; phylum Desulfobacterota; class Desulfuromonadia; order Desulfuromonadales; family UBA2197; genus UBA2197. Next base: position 6,984 of record JAXMLA010000054.1, on the reverse strand, counting down.
CCGACAGAGTGGTGGCGCGGCGATTGGACCCAGGCATTGAGCAGGTTGCCGAGCGTGCCGCTGGCCAAAAGCAGGCTCCAGCCGAGTCCCGAGCCGAGAGTGCGGCACAGGAAGATGATGAAGAATCCGCCGATGGTGAGATTGCCAAGGAGGTGGAGCCCATCCGCATGGAGGGTGAGGGCGGTGACGGCGCGCCACCACTCTCCGGCCATGATCGCGCCGGCATCGGCGTTGCCGTAGTTGATCCAGTCCGCGGTCGATAAGTTGAGAATGGCGAGGTTGAGTCGGGTGAGGTTATGAAAAATGGCAATGAGCAGGAGCACCGACAGAGTGATCAGCAGATTGTCCGCCTCGGGTGCCGGCGGCGGCAGGGGCGGGGGCCAGTGACGGTTTTTTTCTTCGAAGAGTCGCACTTCTTCCAGCGCCAAAGCAAAGACTTCCGGCGGGACCAGAATCTGCCAGTTGTCGCCCTCCTTCTCGACCCGGCAGGGGATCTCCCGTGCTTCCAGGGTCAGTGCCCAGAGGCGGGTCTGCTCTTCCGCTAAGCTGGTGTCGCCAAGGGGCGACAAATCGGCCGGCAGGGCACACCACTCTTCTTGCGGCTGGAGTCGCTCTTCGGTCGGGTCGGTCGTATCACTGATTTCGGAACCGATATTCATATCGCCATCATCGCAGAAAACGATGGTCGCGTCACCCCGCAAAGAACGTGACGCATCCCCGGTCAAGCCCTCAGGATTTTGAGGTTCCACCAAATGCCGAGGGGGCGTGAATGCTGCCCGGCATTATCTTTGGCTTTTGCTTTCGTCTAACCTGCTGTTATTAATGGATGGATGTTCCGTCTTGTTCCGCTGTGGTTGTTGGCCGAGCAATTGCATTTTTCAGGCAACAACATCACTAGCGAATAAGGGAGATCCAGGGATGAAGGAAAAAATGGTTTTGCGCTATGTCGCAATCGGGCTCGCGGCGATGGGGGTATTTATGGCGACCGGTTGTACCACCACCGATACGGTCAGCTCTCGATTTGCCCCGCTGGAAGAGAATATCAATATCGCCAGAGCGTCTAACGCTGCTGTTTATGCCCCGGCGCCGCTTAAATCGGCGGAGAGCAAACTGGCTGCCGCCAAAACTGCGGTGCAGGCCGGAGATATGGTTGTTGCTTCCCGCCTGGTCGATGAAGCGATGGTCGATGCCGATTATGCCCGGGCCAAAGCCCCGACAGAAAAGGCGAAGAATGACGCACTGAAGCTGCGCGAAGCGATCCAGGCCTTGCGCGATGAAATCAAAAGTATGCCGGCCGTGCAACCGACGGTTCAATAGGAGGAATTGTAATGAATTTAAGTCGTTTTTCAAGGCAGTTGAAAGCTGTTGGACTGGCGATCAGCGTTGGGACCCTGCTCTCCGGCTGCATGAGTGCCGGGGTCAATAGCGAGCAGATCGCCAAGGACCGTCTGGAGCTGGCGCGCGCCGCCTATGCCCAGGCCAAAGCGGATCCGGATGTTGAATCGTACGCGATGAAATCCCTGCTCGATGCAGAAAAGTCCTTGCAAGAGGCGGAGCAGCTGCACAAAAAGGCTGCTTTGCCGATCGATACCTACTCGGGAACGACGGCCAACGATAAAAAGCCCCTTTACGATGACGTTTCCCGCCTCGCTTATATGGCTGAGATGAAAGCGAAGACCTCTGTCGCTCTGGCCGAAGGGGTCGTTGCCCGCAATGAAATCGTCAAGCTCGGCAAAGAAAAAGCCGAAATTCAGTTGCAAAAAAGCCAGCGCGAGAAAACTCTGCTGCAGCAGGATCTCGATGCCAAGGCGGCGGCCCTGGAACATGCCCGCCAGCAACTCAGCACCGCCACCAGTGAGGCGGAACGGGCGAGATATCTAGCCGATATCCAGGCGATGGAGGCCGCCCTGGCAAAGATTCAGGCGGATGCCAAAGCCCAGGAGGCCGAAAAAGCCCAGGCGGAACTGGCGAAGTTGTTGAAGGATTTGTCAGAGTTACAGGGGCAATTGACCGAGCGCGGGATCGTCTTGACGATCGGTGATGTCCTCTTTGCCACCGGCAAGTCCGACCTGAATGTGAGCGCCGAGCTGAGCATGGACAAGATTGCCGACTTTCTGCAGGAAAATCAGAACCGCAACCTGCTGGTGGAAGGACATACCGACAGCGTCGGCAATGATGAATATAATCAGGGACTGTCCGAGCAACGCGCTGCCGCGGTCAAGAATGCTCTGGTAAAACGCGGCATCGCCAGTGAGCGGATCGTCACCATCGGCTATGGCAAAAAATACCCCTTGCTCAGCAATGAGGCTGCGACCGGCAAGCAGCAAAACAGACGGGTTGAGGCGATTATTCTGAATGAAGGGGTCACACCGGCAAGTCAGTTCCGGAAATAGAGTGATAAACACCGCCGGATGAATAACTCCGGAAGATAAGAAGGGGCCCACTACTTTGCTGGAAAAGTAGTGGGCCCTTGTCGTTTCTCGCCCTGCCGGCGCGACAGCTAGTGCCGCGTTTATTTACAGTCGCCCAGGCGCCGCGCCTTGTAACGGCTGGTCATGGACATCTCCTCGGTGCGGAAGGTCATCATCCCTTCGTAGGCGGAGTCCCCCTTGAAGGTCATCTCACCGGAGCCGCTCCCCTTCTGCTCGCCGGTACAGACGATCTTCCAGGTCATCTTGTTGCCCGTGCTCTTGTACTCTGTGACCTTGCAATCACCTTGTTGCTGCGGCACCATCTTCTCGTTGTTCTTGACATCTTCGCTGGTGTAGCAATGGGTGATAGTCGTCGGAGGGGGCTGAAACGGCAGGCCCGGCATCTCCATGGTGCTGTTGATCTCCCACAATCCCGGCTTCATCCCGGCGCCGCTCGCCATCCCCGCCGCGGTCAGCACCAGGAACCCGCACAACAGAAAAACACGTCCGCTCTTCTTCATGGCGATCCTCCTTTTGTTTGCTTGCCTCTCCCGTGATCGTTAACCCGTAGTGATCCGCTCTTCTTCTGCCCGTTGATCCATCTTCATGCCGAGGAATAAATTCTCGACCTTCTTTCGTGCCCAGGGGGTCTTGCGCAGGAATTTAAGGCTCGACTTAAGTGAAGGATTACGGTTGAAACAGTCGATTTCGATGCAATGCCCCAGACCGTCCCAGCCATAAAACTCTACCAGACTTTTTACGATCTGCTCCAGGGTCACGCCGTGCAAGGGGTCTTTGCCGGGTTCTTTACTCATAGCGGATTGTCCTTGTTGTCTGTGGAAGTTTCAGGCCCGGCGCAGCAGCAGATAGCGGGCGGTGTACCAGAGGAGCATGATCAGGGCAATCAGCGGTAATGCCGGGATAAAGAGGCCGGTAACCTGTGCCAGGATGGTGGCGACATAAAGTGCCAGCACCGAGACCGGAAGGTAGCGTCCGATCTTGCCCTGCCGGGCCAGCGACTCACCGGCTGCGCCGATCAGGTTGTCGTTGATTGCGTGGCGGCGGGCGACGATCACAAAGAAGACGACCATGATCCAGTCGGAAATACCGAAGAGCGGCGCCAGGCCGATACTGCCGGGGAAGGCGAGTTTGATCAGGATCATGTCGACGAGGGGGGGCGGGCCTTCCGGGGCGAGGCGATATTGTTCGATCTGTTCGGTAAAGGCGGCGGTCGGGCCGTAGAGCCAGCTGGCAAAGTCGGCCAGGGTCATGACGATACAGATCGGGACAATTTCCCAGAGGCGATGAACATAGCGGGCCAGGGCGCCGGCGGTGATGGTGGCGATCAGCAGCAGGACTCCCGATTTGAGCGGGGTCAGGAGCTGTTGCCCGATGCCGCTGGCCGGCAGCTGGTTCAGCAGCCAGACAAGCAGCGCCAGGGTCACCCCCCAAAAGAGATAAAAGCTGCGGTGGCGGGCTTCCGGGTGGAGCAGTAGCGCCGGCAGCAGCAGCTGCGCAGCGGCGTAGAGTTGCAGGGCGATGAAGATGGCAGTCCAGCCGGGGCTGGCTTCGAGCCGGTGGCTGCTCAAACTGAGGATGAAGATCGCACCACTCCAGAGCAGATGTCCACCGATCAGGAGGAGAATCTGGTAGCGGTTCGCTTTGCTGAAGGTGGTCAAGGGGTGGAGGATCATCGGCCTATTATGCCTTGCCTGCGCCGCGAAGGACAGCAGGAAAAGCAGGCCGCGGCGGCGTTGCCATCTTCCCCTTGGCCTTGAAATCGGCTAAGCTGTCGCACCTTCATCCCCATCCCCAACCGGCAAAGGCTAACCATGCTGCCCCCGATCTCCCGTTCCGCCACCTTGCTCGTCGTCTGCGTCGCCCACTTCCTCATGCCCTTCATGATGTCGGCAGTCGGGGTGGCTCTGCCCGCCATCGGTCGCGAGTTTGGAGCGACAGCGTTGCAGCTCGGACTGGTCGAGACCACCTACGTCCTTTCCTCCTCAATCTTCCTCCTCGCCATGGGGCGGCTTGGTGATATCCACGGCCGGCGCCGTATCTTCGTTTACGGGATTGTCGTCTTTACCATCGGCTGCGGCCTGCTGTCGCAGTCCTGGTCGATCGAATCGCTCATCGCCTTTCGTTTCCTTCAGGGGATCGGCGGCTCGATGATCATGGCGACGACCATCGCCATCGTTGTGGCGGTCTTCCCGCCGGAAGAGCGCGGCAAGGCGCTCGGTATCGCCGTGGCCAGCGTTTATGCCGGCATCTCCTGCGGTCCCTTTCTTGGCGGCATCCTCGTCACCACCTGGGGCTGGCGTTCGATCTTCTATCTCAGTGTCCCTTTAGGCCTCCTCACTCTGCTCGTCACCAGCCTCAAACTGCGCGGCGAATGGGCCGACGCTCGCGGCGAACCCTTTGACTGGCAGGGGGGACTGGTCTACGCCGCCGCGATCTTGCTCCTGATCGCCGGCGCTTCCAACCTCAACCACGGGCTCTGGGCTTTTGCGCTAATGTTTGCCGGGATGCTCGGTATTGCCCTCTTCCTTTATATCGAGTCGTGTACCACTTATCCGCTCCTCAATATGGTCCTGCTGCGCGATAATCGCGTCTTTGCCCTCTCCAACCTGGCGGCCCTCCTTAATTATGCCGCCACCTTCGGGGTCACCTTCTTTTTCAGCCTTTATCTGCAATACGTCAAGGGGATGACCGCCCGCGAGGCCGGCTTGATCCTCATCGTCCAGCCGCTGCTGCAGACGCTCCTCTCACCCCTCTGCGGGCGGCTGGCGGATCGCTATCCGGCGGCGCGAGTCGCCACCATCGGCATGGCCCTCTGCGCCCTTGGTCTGGGCCTGGCGGCCAGCATCGACGCCGCTACCCAGCTCCCCTCGATCATGGCGACCCTCGCCCTCCTCGGTACCGGTTTTGCCCTCTTCTCTTCCCCCAATACCAGCGTTATCATGGGGAGTGTCGAATCCCGCTATCTCGGTGTCGCTTCCAGTCTCGGAGCGAGCATGCGCACCCTGGGGATGATGACGAGCATGATGATCATCACCGTCATCTTTTCGATCTTCATGGCTGATGCCGCGGTGACGGCGGAAACTCTGCCGCAGTTTCTGCACAGCATGCGGCTGGCGCTGTGGATCTTTTGCGCTCTCTGCGGCATAGGCATCATCTTTTCGGCGGCGCGGTTGCGGCCGTCTTCGCGCGCGTGAGGAGTGGACATGAGATCATATTGGTTTTAAGATACCCCCGCCGTTTCTGATTTATCCGCAGTTATCCGTTTTTTCAGCGGGCAAATTATTTTTCAAGATAAACATTCCCATATAACAAAAGGAGATCACCCATGAATCCGAATTGGAAAATTGACACCATTGCCGTACAGGGCGGCTACGAGCCGAAATCGGGGGAGCCGCGCATCCTGCCGATCATTCAGAGCACCACCTTCAAGTACGACAGCGCCGAGCACGTCACCAAGCTCTTCGATCTTGAAGCGGCCGGTTTCTTTTATACCCGCCTCGCCAATCCGACCAGCGACGCCTTCGAAACGAAGATCGCCCAGATGGAAGGGGGCGTCGGCGCTATGGCCACCTCCTCCGGCCAGGCGGCGACGACCCTGGCGATCCTCAATATCTGCACCTCCGGTCAGCATGTGGTAGCGGCGAGCACCCTTTACGGCGGCACCTACAACCTCTTTGCCGTCACCCTGCCGAAGATGGGGATCGAGGTGACCTTTGTCGATCCCGAAGCCTCCGCCGAAGAGATCAAGAAGGCCTTCCGGCCGACGACGCGTTGCCTCTTTGCCGAGACGATCGGCAACCCGGTCCTCAACGTCCTCGATTTTGCCAAGTTCGCTGCCATTGCCAACGAGATGCAGGCGCCGCTGATTGTCGACAACACCTTCGGCACCCCCTTCCTTTGCCGCCCCTTCGAGCACGGCGCCCATATCGTCATCCACTCCGCTACTAAGTATATCGACGGCCACGCCACCAGCGTCGGCGGCGTCATCGTCGACGGCGGCACCTTCGACTGGAGTTGCGGCCGCTTCCCGGAGATGATCGAGCCGGACGAAAGTTACCACGGCATCGAGTATGTCAAGACCTTCGGGCCGATGGCCTACATCATCAAGGCCCGCGTTCAGCTGATGCGCGATATCGGGGCGACGCCGGCACCGCTCAACGCCTTCCTCTTCAATCTCGGTCTGGAAACCCTGCATCTCCGCATGCAGCGCCACAGCGACAATGCCCTGGCGGTTGCCACATTCCTCGAAAACCACCCGCTGGTGAGTTGGACCCGTTATCCCGGCCTCGCCAGCCACCCCACTCATGACCGGGCGCTCAAATACCTCCCCAAGGGATGCAGCGGCGTCCTCACCTTCGGCATCAAGGGCGGAGCCGAGGCCGGGCGGAAATTCATGGAAGCCACCAAGTTGATCGCTCTCGTCGTCCATGTCGGCGACGCCCGCAGCTGCGTCCTCCATCCGGCGAGTACCACCCATCGCCAGCTCACTCCCGAACAGCAGCAGTCGAGCGGCGTCAAGCCGGACCTGATCCGCCTTTCCATTGGCATCGAG
>JAXMLA010000053.1:0-8601 GCA_034370465.1 Desulfuromonadales bacterium | reverse complement strand
AGGTCGAGGAGGGCAATCCCCCAGCGCCCCTCTTCGCCGGCGGCGAGCGCCAGGAGGTAGTTGTTCTCCTTCGGCCGCAACAGTTCCGCCTCGGCCATGAGGCCGGGGGTAACGATGCGGACGATCTCGCGGCGCACGATCCCTTTCACCGACTTGGGATCTTCGACCTGCTCGCAGATGGCGACCTTGTAGCCGGCTTCGACGAGCTTGACCAGATAGGGTTGCACGCTGTGATAGGGGATGCCGCAGAGTGGGACTTCGTCAACCGACCCCTTGTTGCGCGAGGTCAAAGTAATATCGAAAATCGCCAAGGCGAAAGAAGAGGATGGCGTCCGGGCAGCTGGATTTAATCTCCAGATACTGGCGCATCATCGGGGTCAGATTGACCTGAGGGGGAGTTGAGGAATGAGTTTCAGACATGGACGATTATACTAGCAAAGTGCAGAGGTTGGTGTAAACAGTTATCGCAGTAGGACAACTAAGGGAGCGGCTTTAGGTTGCGATACTGTAACAACACTTCTTGACCGTTACAGATATAATCACTATGATTCAAAAATAATCAGGAGGTGAACCATGTCGACAAAAGTGCTTACGGCCCATGTGCCGCTACCGATGATTGAAAAAGTTGACGAGATCGCCGCCCGCCTCGAACGTTCCCGTGGCTGGATTGTCAAACAGGCCCTGTCGGCCTGGATCGAGCAGGAAGAAGAATATCGCCGAATGACCCTTGAAGCCCTGGCTGAGGTTGACGCCAATCAAGTCGTTGATCATCAAGCTGTCCGTGCCTGGGCGGAGAGTCTGAATAGCGACAACCCGCTGCCGGTTCCACGGTGATGGAGATCAAATGGACCAACAAGGCACTCTCTGACCTGGCCCGTTTGTACGACTTTTTAGCCTTGGTCAACAAGCAGGCAGCGGCCGGCACCGTGCAATCCCTGACCATGGCCCCCCATAAACTCATCGAATATCCCCGCCTTGGCGAAAAGCTCGAAGAATTCGACCCGCGCGAGGTTCGGCGCATTATCGTCGGGCACTATGAACTCCGCTATGAGATACAGACCTCGACCATTTTCATCTTGCGCCTTTGGCACACGAAAGAGAGTCGCCAGCTTTAAACGTCAACTTCTCCGGATGCAGGCGATTTTCCCTAAAGAACCATAGCAAGGAGCGATCATGACCGAAAAAAAAGTACTCCCGATCAACGACCCGAGCTTTGCTGCCGAACACTTTCTCCCCGGCAGCCTGAGCGATGAAATCCGCATTGACCAGCTCATTGTCGCGCTGCTGTCGACCTTCTGCCGTGACTCGGTGGCGGCCGGCGTCGATCCCCTGCGCGCCGGCGCCTGGGCGCGCGGCGCCGACTACTTTCTCCGCGACTTTGTCGTCGACCATTGCCGCAACAACCTCTTTTTCCTCCCGGCCGGGCAAGTCCGCCACTTTGCCGGTAACTGGTACATCATCAAGACCGTCGAACCGAATCGCGCCGAGCTGAGTGAAATCCTCGAGGGGGTCGAAGCCTTTTATTGCTACCTGCAAGAACACGGCAAAGTGACAAAAGAATGCTGCGAAGAGGTGGCTGTCGCCTGTCACGATCTCGATTATTACGAAGAGCGGATCAACGCTTTCTGGGCAATCAGCGAAGGCGGCTATCAACCTTGGGATGAAGCCTGCCCGCAACAAAAGGATAACGGCTGATTCATGGAGAAGTCTGAAAACTCTATCTTAAAGATCCGCGCCGCCCGTTATTCGATCATCACCGCCGTCTCCCTGGCTTTGATGAAATTTGTCGTCGGCCTCATGACCGGTTCCCTGGCAGTCATCGCCTCGGCGGTCGATTCCCTTCTCGACATCGTCATGTCCGGGGTCAACTTCATCGCTATCCGTCAGGCCGAACAGCCGGCGGATGGTGGCCACTCCTTCGGGCACGGCAAGTACGAAACCTTAGCGACCCTTATCCAGTCGATAGTGATCTCCGCCTCGGGCGGCTGGATCATGTATGAAGCGATTCGACGCCTTAATGCCGGGGATTTCAAGGTGCAGCAGGTCGGCAATGGCGTGATCGTCCTCGCCATCTCGGTGGCGGCGTCCTTCTGGATCAGCCGTTATCTGCGCCGTGTCGGCAAAGCCACCGATTCCTCGGCGCTACAGGCAGATGCCCTGCACTTTGCCATGGATATCTACACCAACGGCGCGCTCCTGGCGGGGCTGGTGATCCTCTCCTTTGTCGATGCCCCCTGGCTCGATCCGGTCATGTCGCTCTTTGTCGCCCTCTACATCCTCAAGGAAGCCCTCAGCCTCGCCCGCCATGCCCTGCGCGACATGCTCGACGCCGAACTCCCTGATGAGGTGCGCAACGAAGTGATCCGCCTCGTCAATGAGCACCACGGAGAACTCCTCGACATCCACAATCTCCGCACCCGCCGCGCCGGTTCGCAGAAAATCATGGATTTTCACCTCACCGTCTGCAAACACCTTACCGTGCAGGCGGCGCACGACCTCGCCGATCATCTCGAAGAAACAATTACCAAAGAGATTCGCGGCGCCAACGTGACGATCCACGTTGAGCCGTGCCGGCGCCCGGATTGTCCGGGGACAGACAAGTGTACCGCCGTCAAAAACCGTATTGAATGAAAAATGGTGCGCAGCGAACTGCGCACCATTTAGCCTCTCTGAACTTTTACCCCCACCCCATCACCTGTCACCTGGTCAATCCCCGAAACAGATCCCGAGATCACGAGCGGTCAGTACCGTATCGCCATCGACCCGCACCCGTTTATGGATCTTCAGCGCTTCTATTAACGGCACAAACCCGATATCAAGCCCCTGGAGAGCGACCATATGGTCGAACTTCCCCATTTCGATGGCACGCACGGCACTGGTGCCAAAACGCAGGGAGAGGAGGCGGTCAAAGGTCGTGGGCGATCCGCCGCGCTGCAGGTGGCCGAGGACCATGGAACGCGTATCCTTACCGGTGCGCTGGCTAATCTCTTTGGCGACAAATTCGGCTATTCCCCCGAGAACGACATGCTGATGACCGGGTCGGGCGGGACTTTTAATGATCACATCTCCGCCTTTGGGAACCGCCCCCTCGGCGACGACGACGATAGCGTATTTACGGCCATGCAGCTCATTCTCCATGAGCTTGTCGCAGACTTTTTCGATATCGAAGGGGATCTCGGGGATCAAAATCACATCGGCATTCCCCGAAATCCCGCTATTCAGGGCGATAAAACCGGCATTGCGCCCCATCACCTCGACCACCATCACCCGATCGTGGGACTTTGCCGTCGAGTGCAGCCGGTCGATCGCCTCGGTGGCGATGCTGACCGCCGTATCAAAACCGAAGGTGGTATCCGTTCCCCCCATGTCGTTGTCAATCGTCTTGGGGACACCGACCAGCGGCATCCCTTTTTCGGCAAAGCGGTGGGCAATCTCCATACTGCCGTCACCACCGACGGCCACCAGCGCATCAAAGCGCAGACGGCGGAAGTTATCGATGACCTTGTCGGACAGATCCCGCTGTGTGCATTCTCCGGCGACATTACAAACCGGGATCATAAAGGGGTTGCCTTTGTTGGTCGAACCGAGGATCGTTCCGCCGACGCTGGCAATGCCATCGACCTTTTCCGGAGTGAGATGAATGATCTCCTCGGTGTTGAGCAGACCGGTATAGCCGGTTTTTATGCCGTAGACTTCCCATTGTCGGGTGTAGGCGGCCATGGTCACCGCCTCGATGACGGCATTCAAACCCGGCGCATCACCGCCGCCGGTATTGATGCAAATCTTCATTCTTTTGGACATTCAGTGCCTCCCGTTAACAAACGAATTATTCATCCAAAGCAATAATCTCCCCCACAATCTCCTCTCCAATCGTCAGGATGCCGAGAGAAGGAAAGGGGGCGTTGCGCCGATCGGTGGGGCTGCCGGGATTAAAGAGGAGGATACCGTTCACGACATGGCAGGCCGGTTGATGGCTGTGGCCGTAAACGATGCAATCGACCTGTTCGCCGCTAAAGGCCCGTAAAACCCGCTCTTCGAGATCGTACTTGGCGCCCCAGCCATGGATGAGGCCAATCCGCTTCCCCGCTACCGGAATAATCCGCCGCTCGGGCAGTTCGGCTGGATCAAGATTGCCGCGCACCGCCAGGAGCGGCTGCGGCAGCAGCGGCAGGAGTTGCGGGTCGACGACATCGCCGGCATGAAGAATCAGTTCCGTCCCGGCAAAGTAGTGCTGACAATGGGCGAGCAAGGCCGGCAGCCGCGTATCGCCGAGGGTCAGATGAGTATCGGAAAGGACGCCGACGCGCACGGGCTCACTCATTGGCGAAGCGGTCAGCGCACCAGTTTGGAGAGTTTCTTGAATTCCTCACTCCCGGCCACGCGCAGCAGTTGAAAAAGGGCGGTCTCGGTCGAGGTGATCACTGCCCCGGCCTGCTGCGCCATTGCCAGAGCGATCTGCCAATTCTCCTTCTTCCGGCTCATCACTGCATCAGCAACAACATGGACAATATAACCGGCTTCCAACAGTTGCAGCACCGTCTGCAGGACGCAGACATGCGTCTCCATGCCGGTGATGATGATCTGTTTGCGCCCGAGTTTGCGGAGCTGTTCGGGAAAGGGCTCTTCCCCGCAGCAACTGAAGGTCATCTTCTCGATTGCCGGCGCTGACAAGCGCTCCTTCAGTGCCGGGATCGTCTCCCCTAATCCTTTGACATACTGCACCGTGGCAATCTGCGGAATCTGTAATTCCAGCGCCGCTTCCTGCAAAATCCCGATCCGCTTGATTAACCCGGCAAGGATTGTTTCATCCATCGCCGGGCAGAGTTTTTCCTGAACATCGATGACCACCAGCACGGCATCATGACGATCGAGCATGAATTCACTGACAATTCCCATGAGTGACTCCTTGAAAATCCGTCCGTTAAAAATCAAGAACGCCCGGCAGACAGAGAGCTCACCGGACGTTCAGGATCATATCCTAGAAAATGCGACTATTCAAGGACCATCAGGAGCGCCCCTTGCGGCACCTGCTGCCCTTCCTTGTACAGGATCTCCTTGACGACACCATCCTCTTTCGCCTTGATATTGGTCTCCATCTTCATCGCTTCGGTCGCCAGCAGCGTGTCGCCGGCTTTGACGGCATCGCCGACCTTGACGTTGATGCGGAAGACCTTCCCCGGCATCGGCGCGCCGATTTCATGATGGTTGGCAGGATCGGCCTTGCGCTGACTCGCGTCATCGCTCTTCACCGAAAGATCCTGCACCTGCACCTGGCGGGGTTCACCGTTGAGTTCAAAGTAGATGTTGCGGGTGCCGTCCTTCTGCAACGAACCGACAGCGTTCAACTGAATTATCAGCGTCTTGCCCGATTCGATATCGATGCTGACCTCATCACCGACCTCCATCCCGTAAAAGAAGACCGGTGTCGGCAGGACCGAGGTATCGCCGTACTCCTGGCGATGGCGGTCGAACTCTTCAAAGACGCCGGGATAAAGGATGGCGGAGAGGACTTCGCGCTCGCTGATGCTGTGCCCGACCTTCTTCTCGATCTCGATCTTTTTGGCGCCGAAATCCGCCGGCTCGAGGAGCTCGCCGGGACGGCAGGTGAGGGGCTGCTCGCCCTTGAGGATAATCTTCTGCAACTCCTTGGGGAAGCCGCCGTAGGGCTGGCCGATCATCCCCTTGAAGAAATCGACAACCCCCTGCGGGAAGGTCATCTCCTCCCCCTTGGTAAAGACGTCCTCCGGCTGGTAGTTGTTCTGCACCAGGAACATCGTCATGTCACCGACAATCTTCGAGCTCGGCGTCACCTTGACGACATCGCCGAAGAGATCGTTGACCTTGCGGTACATCTCCTTGCACTCTTCCCATCTATGCCCGAGTCCCAAACCCTCAACTTGCGGTTTGTAGTTGGAATACTGGCCGCCGGGGATTTCGTGATGATAAACCTGGGCGGTGCCGCTACGCAGCTCCGACTCGAAGGGGGCGTAATAGGTGCGGACTGTCTCCCAGTAATTGGCGAGTTTCTGCATGTCGTCCTGATTGAGTTTCGGATCCCAGATCGTCCCTTCCATCGCCGCGAGAAAAGCATTCATATTCGGCTGCGCCGTCAGTCCCGAGACCGAGGAGAGGGCAAGATCGACGACATCGACGCCGGCCTGGGTGGCGAGAAGGAGCATAGATCCGCCGTTGCTCGACGTATCGTGGGTGTGGAGATGGATGGGGATGCCGATCTCCTGCTTCAGGGTCTTGATCAGCTTCTCGGCAGCAAAGGGCTTGAGCAGACCGGCCATATCCTTGATCGCCAGGATATGCGCCCCCATCTTCTCCAGCTCTTTGGCGAGGTTGACATAATAAGCGAGGGGATATTTGTCCCGCTTCGGGTCAAGGATGTCGCCGGTGTAGCACATCGCTGCTTCGCAGACCGCGTTATTCTTGCGGACCGCATCCATGGCCACCCCCATCCCCCGCGTCCAGTTGAGGGAGTCGAAGACGCGGAAGATATCGATACCGCTCTTCGCTGCCTGGGCGACGAACTCCTGGACGACATTGTCAGGATAATTGGTATAGCCGACGGCATTGGAGCCGCGCAGCAGCATCTGGAAGCAGATGTTGGGGATCTTGGCGCGCAAGCGATCGAGCCGCTCCCAGGGATCTTCGCGCAAAAAGCGCATCGAGACGTCGAAGGTGGCGCCTCCCCACATCTCCAGGGAGAAGAGGCCGCCGCCGAGATAACTCGTCGCCTCGGCGATGCGATCGAGATCGTCGGTGCGGAAACGCGTCGCCATCAGCGATTGATGGGCATCGCGCATCGTCGTGTCGGTGATGAGGATCCGGCGCTCGCTGTGGGCCCATGCTGCCAACCCTTCCGGCCCCTTTTCGCGCAGGATATCGCGGCTGCCACGGGGGCGTTGCGCCGCATAAGGGATTTCGGGGATCTCCGCTTCCCGCAAATTTTTAAAGTTGAGGACTTTTTCCGGCTTGATGCCGGGATAGCCATTGACGACGGTATGGCCGATAAAGCGCAGCGTCTTACTCGCCCGGTCCTTCTTCACCGGGATCTCCATCAGTTCCGGGTGAGCATCGATAAAAGAGGTATTACACTTGCCGGCAAGGAACTCGGGGTGGGTGACGACATTTTCAAGAAAGCCGATATTGGTCTTGACGCCGCGGACGCGGAATTCCTGCAATGCCCGGTACATGCTGCGGCGCGCCGAATCGAAGGTCAGGCCCCAGGTGCTGATCTTGACCAGGAGCGAATCGTAGTGCGGGGTGATCTGTGCACCGGCATAACCCTGGCCGGCGTCGAGGCGTACACCGAAACCAGCGGCGGTGCGCATCGCCTTGATCGTACCGAAATCGGGAGCAAAGTTGTTCTGCGGATCTTCGGTCGTAACCCGGCATTGGATGGCAAAGCCGCGCAGTTCGATATCTTCCTGACTGGCGATGCCGATCTCGGGATCGGAGAATTTGTAGCCTTCGGCAATGCGGATCTGTGCCTGCACGAGATTGCGACCGGTGATCTGCTCGGTGACGGTATGCTCGACCTGAATGCGGGGATTGGTCTCGATGAAGTAGAATTTCCCTTGCTGATCCATGAGAAATTCGACGGTCCCGGCGTTAACATAGTTGACCGCACCGGCAATCTTCAGTGCGTAGGCGCAGATCTCCTGGCGCTTCTCTTCACTAAGATCGAGGGAGGGGGCGAGTTCGATGACCTTCTGATGGCGCCGCTGAATCGAACAGTCGCGCTCATAAAAATGAAAAATGTTGCCATGGGTGTCGCCCATGATCTGGACTTCGATATGTTTGGGATTTTCCAGATACTTTTCCAGAAAGACCGAGGCGTTGCCGAAGGAGGCCAGTGCTTCACTGCCGGCGCTGCGCAGCCCTTCGAGGAGTTCCTTCTGGTTACGGGCAACCCGCATGCCACGCCCGCCGCCGCCGGCCGCCGCCTTGACGATGATCGGGTAGCCGCACTCCTTGGCGAAGATCAACGCTTCCTCGTCCGTCGTCACCGGTTTGGCAGTGCCGGGGACGACCGGGATGCCGGCGGCAACCGCGACCTTGCGCGCGGCCACCTTGTCGCCGAGTTGGCGCTGAATCAGTGCGGTCGGCCCGATAAAGACGATGCCGGCGCGCTCACAGGCATCGGCAAAATCGGCATTTTCGGACAGAAAACCGTAACCGGGGTGGATGGCATCGACCCCCTTCTTGCGCGCCAGATCGATGATTTCATCGATGCCGAGATAGGCATCGATCGGTCCCTTCCCTTTGCCGATCAGATAGGCTTCGTCGGCTTTATAGCGATGCAGCGAACCCTTGTCCTCCTCGGAATAGATGGCGAGGGTCTTGATGCCGAGTTCGGTACAGGCACGAAAGATCCGGATTGCAATCTCGCCCCGGTTGGCCGCCATAATCTTCTTGAATTTTCTGATCCCCATACTGAGCTCCTTTGTCGTTTCCGTGAAAAGTTTTATCAAAAATAAAACAGATATAAGCTTGGTAAAAATTCACTTTAAGTAAAATATTTATTTATATTCAATAGGTTACAAGACAACTAGATTGAGTGCAAAGTAAAGTAATGTGGCAGGGCAAGTC
>JAXMLA010000052.1:0-9681 GCA_034370465.1 Desulfuromonadales bacterium | reverse complement strand
TCATTCATGTTCTTTTCACCTTGCAGTCCAACGGGACGGGGCTGAGGCACCACCGGCTTGACCGGTGGTGCCGATGGTTAGTCATCATCAGCACATCATCAACTTCGATGGAGGGGATCATGAGGTCAAGTAGAAGCTTTCCATGCAGTTTTAGCTTTTTCAGAGCTGTTGCGCTCTTGAAGTTGCGATATTTGTGTGCGGTATTTCTCGTTAAGTGCCGTTATTTCTCTGTCTTTCTCTTTTTGAAATCCAGATATTTCAGCCTCCAGATTCGTCATTTTAAGATGCTTTTCTTCCATGATTCTTTGGTGGAGTTCCTTAATATCAGTGATTTCTTTATTGTGAGTTTCCTTGAGCGTATTAATTTCCGTCCTGAAACCAAGGGCTTCATTCTTTCGAGTTTCCTCCAGCGTGTCGAGTGTCGTTCGGAGACGGTCGGTCTCTTTCTCAGAGAGCTTCAAGCCGTGAGAGTTTTCAACCCATTTATATGTCAAGCCAAGAGCGAGAAGCACAAGCCCTGTTATAAGACTCCAAATTGCATTTTCTGGCATTGATTCACCTTTTATTCTTTGACTAACCGGTATGAGCGTGACCGGCGCTGGTTCATCGCGCCCGCGTCCACGCAAGAGTTGGGTCTCGCTTTTCCCCGCCTCAACAAATTATAATCAGCCTATATCAGATAGATTAACACTACTCTCATAGGGCAGTGATGCAGGGACGTTGTTCATTCGTCAATTAGCGACAACAGTGAAGGTCTTTCCGCAGCAATCGAAAAGATATTAATCAACTAATGAACACCGTCGCCGGAAGGAGCCCCACTTCCGGTGTAAAAAGCTGGTCATCCCCCCACGACCAACCCATTCAAGTCAAAACCGCCCGGACAGCGTGCTGTCGACGGACGGTTCATGATTTCATCTTCCGAAAATGTTGCATCGTTTTTCCCTCCTGTCAAATCAAGAGGTTCCGATTCTTATCAAATTTTCATCCGCTGTCAAAGGAAATCTTGCCACCCCATTTCCCTTGGCGTTGGCGTCTGCGTGTTTGACCGCCCTCGATCACCATGTTAAGGTTGCCACAGCAAAAAATAGAAGGAGTCCCTCATGCTCATGGCCCGCTCAGCTATCGAATCCTGCCTCACCTCTCTCCCCGAAACCGTTGACTCCGAAGAGGTCATGTATCGCCTCTATCTGCTCGAAAAGATCGAAGCCGGCGAGAAGGATTTGCGCGAGGGCCGCGTCGTCTCCCACGACGAAGCCATGGAAAGACTTGCCCGCCGATGGCAGGGAGCGATACCGTCTTTGTAATAACCGTCGTGCATGACAGTCGTCAGTTGTCCGAACAACTCCTTGATCCGCCGACTTAATCGATAATCTCCCTCCCTACACCCAATCGACCCACCGCAAACCTGGCACCTGCCGGAAGTGCTTGGCATTGTTGCTGACTAGCGTTGCCTCAAGGCTGCGGGCGTGGGCGGCGATCATCATGTCCATGGCGCCGATCGGCGTGCCGTTCTTTTCCAGAACGGTACGGATGGCGCCGTAATGATCGGCGGCGATCTCGTCCCAATGGTAGAGAGTCAGGCGCGAGACGAAATCGTCGATCTCCCGGCGGATGGCTGCCCCCTGCGGATGACGGGCCGCGCCGTAGTAAAGTTCGGAGAGGACCACAGTTGAGAGGCCCAAATGCTCCGGGCCGACTTCGTCAAAACGGCTCTTCACCGAGGGCGGACGACGCTTGAGAATGTATCTGCAAATATTGGTGTCGAGGAGGTAGAGCATCAGAAGAGCTCCCGCTCTTGCAGCGGCAGATCGGTCCGATCGGCCAGAAAGTCATCCGGCACTTGCGAGGTACTGGCAAAGAAGCTCTCCCATCCCTGCCGTTTGGGGCGCAGAACCACGACATCCCCTTGGCGTTCGATATAGACTTCCTTGCAGTCGAAGCGAAATTCGGCAGGGAGACGGACGGCCTGACTGCGACCGTTCATGAAAATTTTGGCGGTCTTCGGCATGATATCCTCCCTATGATGTATACCAATAGTCTATATCGACGAAGTGGTTTGTTCAAGGTCATTTTTTGGAAGGGTCAAAGGGCGGGCGACCCATGGGTCGCCCCTACGGGGAATCAAGGCACATCGCTCTTCTCCTCTGGATAAAGATGGACCGCCAGCCAGATCGCCCCCTCGGAAACCCGCTGCACACTATGCGGCACCCCCGCCGGCAGGAAGAGGTGATCGCCCGCCTTGAGAGCCATGGTCTCGCCCGCAACCTGAAGGGTGGCCTCTCCCAGTACAAGCACAACCCATTCATCCTGGGGCTGCACATACTCGCACGGCACCATCGCCGCAGAACTCACGATCCGCTCAACAACGAGATTCCTGTGCTTCAGGATCATTTCGAAGCGCTCGCCTTCCAAAGGAGGGAGAGCATGAGCAAAGAGGTTTCCGGTCTGCATGGTTCAGTCCTGCTTTCTCTTGCGATTGGCGTTCAGATGCGCCGCGCCTTGCCGCTGATCTTGTCGATATCGATACGAATCACCTTGGTCTTCTCCCACTTGGCGGCAACATAGGCCAGTCCCTCGGCCAGGAAGGGGGCGGAATATTTCCGCAGCAGCCCTTCGAGGGCCTGCTGCTTCTCTGCGTCCAGGACCTCGGCAGCCCGGCCAAAGACGATGACGCTTTCGTAGCGGGTGGAGAAGCTCTCCGGCAGCACCTCGGTCTTCCCGACCACGCAGAAGGAGACCCGGCTGTCGGCGGCAAGATTTTCGATCTTGTGCCCGGCCTGGGCGCAGTGAAAGTAGATGGCATTGTCGATGACACAATAACTGAGGGGGAGGCCGTACGGCTGACCGTCGGCTCCGCAGGTAGAGAGGATGCCGTATTCGCTCTGCTCCAAGAGTTGCCGGGCTTCACTTTCACTGATTCCGCGTTCCGGGCGGCGCATGGGATGATTCATGGAAGATTCTCCTGATAGATGCCGCCGGCTACAAATCTGCCGGCTGGACCGCCTCCAAAAAGGTTAGCGACTTCAGCGGCCTGGTCAAGTGCTGGCGCAGGGCGTCGCTGAGGATGCGCCCCCCTTCATTCAAGGTCCGCTCACCGAAATGGAAGCCGCTAAAGGCTTCGATCGGGGTGCGGGCGAGGCGGTTGAGAGTGCCGATGGTGCCGAGGGAGACGGTCATCAACCCCGGCGGGGCGCAGTCCGGACAGAGGCTGCCACCGAGTTCGGCAGAGAAGGAAAAGGTGGCGGGGAGGGGACCAAAACATTCGGCGCAGTGGAGGAGGTGCGGGGCATAGCCGGAGTGGAAGAGGAGACGGATCTCCAGGAGCAGGCGCGCTTCCGGGGTGGCGCCGGCGCCGGCGAGGTGGTCGAGATAGGCGGCAAGGAGGGCGAAGATTTCGGGGTGGCCGTGGCCGCCGCCCAAGGCTTCGACGACTTCGCAGCCGTAGGCGGCTAGGGCTAAAGATTGCAAGTCGCGACGCAGACCGACGCGCAGATCGATCAGTTCGGCTTCACGCAGGCTGAGGAGCTCTCCGCTCTTGGCGGTGCTGTAGTGCATCCGGCAGGAGGAGAAGGGTTCGAGGGCGGGTCCGAAGCGTTTGCGACTGGCGCGGGCGTTGCGGGCAAAGCCTTTGCAAATCCCTTCTTCCGGTGAGAGGAAGGTGACGATGCGGTCACTCTCGCCGTAATTGTGGTGGTGAAGGATGATAGCGTCGCTGACGTGCAGGTTCATGCGGAGAAGTAGTCCCCCTGTCGGGTGTCGCGTCGTTCCAGCTCGGCGTCGATGGCGTTGAGGACCTCCCACTTCTTCAGCGACCACAAGGGGGCAAGGAGACGGTCGCGGGGGCCGTCGCCGGTGAGGCGCTGGATGACTGTTGCGGCGGGGAGGCGTTCGAGGACGTCGCAGGCGAGAGCAACGTACTCCTTCTGCTCCAGAACCGGGATCTCGCAGCGCTGATAAGCGTCGCCGAGCTCCGTGCCGGCAAGGATGTGGAGGAGGTGGAGTTTGACGCCGTCGATCTGCAGGCGCGCCATCTCGGCGGTGGTGGCGAGGACGGCCGCGCGGTCTTCGCCGGGGAGGCCGAGGATAAGGTGGGCGCAGAGGCGCAGGCCCCGTTGTCGGGCGCGCGCGATTGCATCGAGGAAGCAGCTGTAGTCGTGCCCGCGGCGCAGGAACTGCAAGGTCCGGTCGTGGCTCGACTGCACGCCGATCTCCAGCCAGAGATCGGTGCGCCGAGCGTATTCGCCCAAAAGATCGAGGACATCATCCGGCAGGCAGTCGGGACGGGTCCCGATGGCGAGACCGACGACACCGTCGTCGGCGAGGGCCTCGTCGTACAGGGCGCGCAGGGTGGCAACCGGAGCAAAGGTATTGGAGAAGGGTTGAAAATAGGCGATAAACTGTTGCGCCTTGTATTTGCGCTGCATGATCCCCTTCCCCGCTTCGAGCTGTTCGGCAATCGAGAGCCGGCGATCGAGGCCGACGGAGCCCGATCCGGTCGGATCACAGTAGATGCAGCCGGAGGCACTGCGGCCGCCGGCGCGATTGGGGCAACCGAAGCCGGCATCGACGGAAATCTTGTGCACCCGGCTGCCGAATTGCTCCTTGAGATAATTCGAATAAAGGTTGTAGCGTTTCTTTTCCATGGCGGGACTATGCCACGGAAAGAGAGGGGAGGGCAAATCTTCAGACTGAATGATTAACATCTCTTTTTCTTGGCTATTTCCTAAAGCATGTTATACTTTTCCGCAAATATTCTCGCCCTGTCATCTTCTGCTCCGACTTCGGATTATTGACCTGTGGATAACTTTTTGCCAGCAACTTTTTGTCTTGATCAGATGTCTTGCGTCCACCCTGGCAGGGGTGAAGACGAAGGGGACAGCCTTGACCGCTGTCTTGAGTGTGCTTCCTTCTGGCTGAAAATTCGTAACCTCTCGCAGGGGCAAGAGGGGGAGACGCAAACATCCCTTGCCGCCGCCTTGTTGTTGGCCCAACACCGGATCGAAGAGCTTGATTATCGTTTAAAGGGGAATGATCGCGAGTTTGAATTCCTCCGTGATGTCGGACTCTTTCTCCAGGGCTCCCTGGGCCGGGAAGAAGTCATTGTCATGGCCCTGACGGCCATCACCGCCGGCAAGGGGTACGGCTTGAATCGTGCCGTCCTCCTCCTCGTCGATGAGGAGAGTGAGAGGCTGAACGGTTATCTTGCCGTGGGGCCGCGGACCGCTGCCGAAGGGTGGCAGATCTGGAACGAGATTATTGAGCGCGACGAATCGCTCGAAGAGATGGCGCGGCGGTTTCTATCCGAAAAGTTGAAGGGTGAGCAGGCGCGTTTTCGCGATCTCCTGGATGGCCTCTCCATCCCCTTGAGCCGTCACGATCACCTCTTTGTCTCGACCCTGGAGAGTCGCCAGTCGGTGCATATCTCCCAGCCCTGGAACGAGCCCGGTCTCGATCGGCAGCAGCTCGAACTCCTCAGTACCAGTGAACTCGTCCTCGTCCCGCTGCTGAGCGGCGAACGGCGCATCGGCATCCTCCTTGCCGACAATATCGTCACCGGTGCGCCGATCAGCGAGAATGATCTCCACCGCCTCGAAACCTTTGCCCTGCCGGTCTCCTACGCCATTGAGCGGGCGGCTCTTTACGAGCGCCTGCGTCATGAACTGAACAAGCTGACCGAAGCACACCAGCGCCTCAGCGCCCAGCAGGAGGTGATTGTCCGCATGGAGAAGCTGGCGCTGATCGGCGAGATGTCAGCCGATATCGCCCATCGCATCCGTAATCCGTTGACGATTATCGGCGGTTATGCCCGCCGTCTCCTCAAGGGGGAGCTCAGCAGCGAACAGCGGCAGGGGCTCGAAGTCATTCTCCGCCAAAGCGAGCTCATCGGTGAAACCTCCAGTCACCTTTTAGCCGAGACCGATAGCCAGCACCCGCCGCGCGACCGCTGGAATCTCGGCAAGACCATCGCCGCTGCTCTCCTGCTGCATGCGGAGAAGATGAAAATCCGGGGGATTTCCTGCTCTTTTGAACTCCCTGAGAACGAAGTGATTGCGCTCTTCGACCTTAAAAAGATCAGTTACTGCCTGAAGATTATTATTGACCGCTGCCTCGAAGCGTTACCATTGGGAGGAGCTCTGGAGATTGAGATGAGCCGGGGCGAAACAGGGATCGCGGTGAGTTTCTCGTTTGGCGGCGAGGCAATTCTCGGTGATGAAGAAGGGGACGCGGCCGCGCGTCAGCCCCGGGATATCGAGCTCGCCCTGGTGATGCGGATGTTGAAACAGCAAGGCGGGCAAATCGTACGGGAGGAGCGTCCGGATGGCGGCGCAACCTACAGGGTTATCCTCCCCGACAACAAGGAGAACGAAGATGGCTAAACTGCTGCTGGTTGATGATGAACGGGATATTCGCCATCTCTTTGCCGTCGAGCTCGAAGACGAAGGCTATCAGGTGGAGACGGCGGCTTCAGTGGTCGAGGCCGAGAAAGCGTTGGCACAATCGACCTTTGATCTGATGATTCTTGATGTGCAGATGCCGGGCGAGAGTGGTTTACAGCTGTTGCAGCGACTGGCGAGCGAGCGCTCGCCGCTGCCGGTGATCCTGTGCACCGCCTACAGCAGCTACAAGGACGATTTCTCCTCATGGATCGCCGATGGCTATGTGGTCAAGAGTTCGGATTTCTCTGAATTGAAGTCGGAAGTGGCCCGGGTGCTGGCGAAGAACCAACAATAGGCAAGGATGAAGGATGAATTATGAGTTTTAGATTCATACTTCATAATTCTGAATTCATAATTTTTCTGCTACGGAGGTGTTATGAAAGCAGTGATAATGGCTGGAGGATTCGGGACCCGTATTCAGCCCTTGACCATCGATCTCCCCAAGCCGATGATCCCGCTGGTCAACCGGCCGATTATGCTCCATATCGTCGACCTGTTGAAAAAACACGGCATTACCGAGCTGATCTTCCTCCTTTATCATCAGCCGATGACGATCAAGCGCTTCTTCGGTGATGGCAGTGAATTCGGCGTACGGATTACTTACGTCACCCCCCTGGAAGATTTCGGCACTGCCGGGGCGGTCAAGGCGGCGGCCAAATATCTCGACGATACTTTTCTGATTATCAGCGGCGATCTCCTCACCGATTTTGACCTGTCGCAGGCCATCGCTTTCCACCGGGAAAAGCAGGCGCTGGCAACGATCACCCTGACCTCGGTGAAAGATCCCTTGCAATTCGGGGTCGTCATCACCAACAAGGAGGGGCGGATCAGCAAGTTTCTCGAAAAGCCGGGGTGGGGCGAGGTCTTCTCCGACACCATCAACACCGGTATTTATGTCCTGGAGCCGGCCGTCCTCGATTTGATCGACGCCAATGCCAACCGCGATTGGTCGAAGGATATCTTTCCGCGCATGCTCGAAGAGCAAGCGCCCCTCTTTGGCTGCACTCTCAGCGGTTTCTGGGCCGATATCGGCAATACCGAAGCGTACCTCGAAGCCAGTCAAGACATCTGCGCCGGGCGGGTGGTGGTCAAGATCGATGAACAGGCGACGCCTGGGAGCCGGATCTATCTCGGTCAGGAAGCGCAGTGCCGCAACGCCATCCTCGAAGGGATGGTGGTGGTCGGCGAGAACAGCCAGATCCATGCCGGCGCTCACCTCAAAAACAGCATTATCGGCCGTAACTGCTCGATCGAAGAAGGAGTTGACCTCGATGGCGCGGTCCTCTGGGACAACGTTCACCTCAAAAAGGGGAGCCGGGTCCAGGGCGCGGTCCTGTGTCACAGTGTCCGGCTGGGTGAAGAGGTCACGGTCGAAGAAGGAGCGATCATCGGCGCCGAGACGATTATCGGCGCGCAGGCGCTGGTCAAGAAGGATGTCAAGATCTGGCCGCGTAAAGAGGTGGAAGGGGGGGCGATCGTTACCACCAATCTCATCTGGGGGGAGAAGTGGCGCAAGAGTCTCTTCGAGGGAGCGATGGTGCGCGGTCTGACCAATGTCGAACTCACCCCCGAGTTTGCCGCCAAGCTCGGCGCCGCTTACGGATCGACCCTGCCCAAGGATTCCTTTATCCTCGCCGGCCGAGACCCGATTCATGCGTCGCGCATGCTCAAACGTGCCTTCCTCGGCGGCGTCCTGTCCAGCGGGGTCAATGTGCGCGATGTCAAGATGATCTCCCTGCCGGTGCTGCGCTACAAGCTCACCACCTTCGGCGAAGTCGGTGGTGTCCATTTCCGCCAGGCGCTGGACGATCCCGCCATCACCGAGATTATCTTTTACGATGCCGACGGCGTCGAGATCTCGGTGAATTCAGCGAAAGCGATCGAGCGGGTCTTTTTCAAGGAGAACTTCCGGCGCGTCCATTACACCGAACCCGGAGCGATTCACGAACTCCCGCGCATCTACGATTTTTATCATGAAGGTTTCCTGCGCGCCGTCGACCGCGACCTCCTCCGCCTCGCTGCCCCCAAGGTCGTCATCGATCTTAATCACTCGCCGGCCGGTGCCGTCCTCCCCGCTCTGTTGAGTGAGCTCGGCTGTGAAGTCATCGAACTCAATGCCCACATGGTCGAAGCGTATACCGGCAAGACTGCCGACCAGACCGAGCGGGCGATCGATCAACTGTCGCGCATCGTCGTCACCCTGGAGGCGGTCGCCGGTTTCTGGATGGGACCCTCCGGCGAGCGGCTCCGTATCGTCGATGAAACCGGTTTCGTCCTCAGTGAGCTGGAGGCCTTGATGACCCTGGTCTCCCTGACCTGCCGCGCCAAAAAACAGGGGATCCTCGTCGTCCCCGTCGCCGCCCCTTCGGCGGTGGAGCTGGCGGCAACGGGGGAAGGATTGAAGGTCAAGCGGGTGAAGGAGGACGGCCGCGCCCTGGTCGAAGCGGCCAAGGAGAAGCAGGTGTGCATGGCTGCCGCCCTCGATGGTCGGGTCGCCTTTCCAATCTTCCAGCCCAACTTTGATGCACTCTTCACGGTCGCCAAGATCCTGGAGATGCTCACCCGTACCGGTCTGAAGCTCGGGCAGCTGCGCAGTGAACTGTCGCGGCGCACCTATTGCCGGGCGCAGCTCCCCTGTTCTTTCGATCTCAAAGGGGGGATTATGCGCAAGATGAGTGAGGACTCGGTCGATCTCGATGTCTCCTTTATCGATGGCGTCAAAGTTTACCTCGATGATGCCTGGGTCCTGGTCCTCCCGGATCAGTATCGCTCCCTGGTCCACGTGGTCGCGGAAGCCGACGATGCAGAGCGGGCAAAACGCCTGCTGGATGAATATTGCGCTAAGGTCGAAGGGTGGCAGCAGGAGTTGCGTCGCGACTGAACTTGGGATAAAACAGACAAAATTTTTTGCTTCTCTTCTGTGTTCTCTGCGGGCTCTGCGAGAAACCAGATCTTGAAGGCTTGTCTCTCGCCCGTTCGCTTTGCTCTCTCGCCTAAAGGCGCCGACTTCTGGTGAGAACACAGAGGACGCGGAGAAAACCTTGCGGTGAAGCATGGACTTTGGGGTTAAGAAAAAAATCTAAACAGACGATTCAATTACGAAGACGATTGCGATATTCAAGATGACGATGCGCCCCTATTTCCCCCTTGCCCTGCAAACCAGCGCCGCTGCCTGTCAGCGGCTCCAACTTGCTCCGTCAAGATTGGGGGGGGGGGGGGGGGGGGGGGGGGGGGGGGGGGGGGG
>JAXMLA010000051.1:0-18433 GCA_034370465.1 Desulfuromonadales bacterium | reverse complement strand
GGGCGGGATGCCCTCGATCTCCTCCACGATATCGAAGAGACGCTGCAGATCGAATGCGCGCCGATGTCCTGGCCGATCGGCAATGGCCGTCGTTTCAAGGGGGTCTATAATCTTTATCGCAAAGAGCTTCGCCTCTTCAGTCCTGGCACCGATACCCGTTATCATCAAGCGGTGGTCATCAGCGACCTCAGCGATCCGCAGGTCGATGAACTCCTCGGCTTTCAGGCCGATGAATTGCGTGCTGATATCGAACTCCTTGAAGGGGCCGCCAATCCTTTCGATCATGAGGAATATCTCAAGGGGAACCAGACGCCGGTCTTCTTCGGCAGCGGTATCAATAACTTCGGGATTGAAGAGCTCCTTGATGCTCTGGTGGAGATCGCGCCGCCGCCGATCCCGCGACCGACAACGACGCGGGAAGTGCTTCCCGACGAAGAAGCTTTCTCCGGCTTCGTCTTCAAGATCCAGGCGAATATGGATCCGATGCACCGCGACCGCATCGCCTTTTTGCGCATCTGCTCCGGGAAATTCAGCCGGGGGATGAAGGTGCGCCATCACCGTATTGCCAAGGATGTCATTCTCAGTAACGCCACCATCTTTATGGCGCAGGATCGCGCCAATGTCGAAGAGGCCTGGGCCGGCGATATCATCGGCCTGCACAACCATGGCACGATCAAGATCGGCGACACCTTTACCGACAAGGAAGTCCTCAAGTTCACCGGCATCCCCAACTTTGCGCCGGAACACTTCCGCCGCGTCCGTTTGAAGAATCCCCTCAAGGCCAAGCAGTTGGAGAAGGGGCTGCTGCAACTCTCGGAAGAAGGGGCGGTGCAGGTCTTCCGGCCCCTCCTCGGCAACGATTATATCCTCGGCGCGGTCGGAGTGCTGCAATTTGACGTCACGGTCTCCAGACTCAAGGCGGAATACGGCGTCGATGCCATCTATGAAGGGATCGATTTTGCCACCGCCCGCTGGGTTGAGTGCAGCGACAAGAAGAAGTTGGCCGACTTTGAAAAGAAGTGTCAAGCCAATCTTGCCCACGACGCTGAGGGGAATCTGACCTACCTCGCCCCGTCAGAGTGGCGCCTCGGTTATGTTGCCGAGCAGTGGCCGGATGTCGTCTTCCATAAGACGCGCGAACACAATTAGCACCCATCTCAGGAAACGATCATGGCAATTATGCGTATTTACCACTACCCCGAACCGATCTTGAAGGTGCCGGCCAAGCCGGTGGAAATCTTCGATGCTGACTTGCAGCAACTGGTCAAGGATATGGCCGAGACCATGTACGCTGCCCCCGGCATCGGTTTGGCGGCGCCGCAGGTCGGCATCAGCCAGCGGGTGATCGTCATCGACTGCTCCCCCAAGGATGCAGCGCCGCGGCTCATTGCCGCTATCAACCCCGAGATCATTGCCCGCAGTGGCGAGCGTTGCGAAGAAGAGGGCTGTCTCTCCGTCCCCGGCTATTACGCTAACGTCCAGCGCAGCGAGCAGGTGACCGTGACCTTCCGGAACCTGCAAGGTGAGCGCTGTGAACTGGCGACTGAGGGGCTCCTTGCCGTTGCTTTTCAGCACGAGATCGACCATCTCGACGGTATCCTCTTTGTCGACCACCTCTCGCCGCTCAAGCGCGGCATCTTTCGCCGTAAATACCGCAAAATCATGGAACAGCAAGAGGAGCAGTTGTGATCGATCCTGCCACGATTCGTACCGTCTTTATGGGGACTCCGGCCTTTGCCGTCCCGACCCTCGACGTCCTTCTCCAGGCCGGACTCAATCTCGTCGGCGTCTACACCCAGCCCGATCGTCCCAAGGGGCGGGGGCAGGCTTTGGCAGCGCCGCCGGTGAAAGAGATGGCGCTGCGCCATGGGATTCCGGTCTTTCAACCGCAGAAGCTGCGGGCTCCCGAGGTGGTCGAAGAGTTGCGGGCTCTGGCTCCGGATCTGATCGTCGTTGTCGCCTTCGGGCAGATCCTCCCCAAGAGCGTCCTCGAAATTCCCCGCTACGGCTGCATTAATGTTCACGCCTCCCTCCTCCCCAAATACCGCGGCGCCGCTCCGATCAATCAGGCGATCATCGACGGTGAAACCGAGACCGGGATCACCACTATGCTCATGGATGTCGGCCTCGATACCGGCCCAATGCTCCTCAAGCGCTCCTTGACCATCGGCCCGGATGAAACCGCCGGTGAGCTGCACGATCGCCTTTGTACTCTTGGCGGTGAGACCATGGCGGCGACTCTGCAAGAGTTGCTGCGCGGCGAACTCCATCCGCAGGTGCAGGATGACAGTCAAACCTGTTATGCCGCGATGCTGAAGAAGGAAGATGGGCTGATAAACTGGAATCAAAGTGCGCAGCAGATTCATGACCGCATTCGCGGCCTGGCTCCCTGGCCGGGGACCTATACCGAGTTGAACGGCGAGCCCCTCAAGCTCTTTTTGACCCGGGTGGAAGCTGGGGAAGGGGAACCGGGAACGATCCTGCCGCCGGCGTCTGATGCGGTGCGCATCGCTTGCGGCAATGGTGTCCTGGCGGTGCGGGAGCTACAGCTTCCCGGCAAGAAACGGTTGGCGGCCGCCGATTTTCTCCGCGGCTGTCCGCTGCCGGTCGGAAGTCGTCTGGGGTCGTAGTTGAACGATTCGACCGTCAACAGCGTCACGATGCGTCCGCGCAAGCGGCTCTTTATTGGCCTGTTGTCTCTGGTCGCAGTCCTGATCGTCGTTGCTGCCGGCTTGGCCCTGTGGGTGCCAAGTGGCGGCCTGCTCAATCTCCATCCGCTACTGCCGATTCTCCTCACCGTCGCCGTAGTGACCCTGACGGTTCTCCTCATCGGCGGCCTGCTCCTGTTGGTTCTCACCCTGCTGACCGGTCGCGATCTCTTCTTCTCACAGACCTTGCGGCAGATTGTGGTGCGCTATCTCTTTCCGGCGATTATCGCCTTTGGCCGCCTCCTCGGCATCAATCGTGACACCCTGCAGCAATCGTTCATTGCCCTGAACAATCAGCTGATCCAGGCCAAGAAGCTGCGGGTGCCGGCCAGTCGCACTCTCCTGCTGCTGCCGCACTGCATTCAACTCTTCGACTGTGCGATCAAGATTACCGGGGATGTCGACAAATGCCAACGCTGCGGCCGCTGTGCGATGAATGAATTGACCGGGCTCGCCGCGGCGCGCGGCATCGATATCGCCGTCGCCAGCGGTGGTACTCTGGCACGCAAGATCATCGTTGAGCGCCGGCCGCAACTGATTATCGCCGTTGCCTGCGAGCGCGATCTTACCGCCGGTATTCGCGATGCCTATCCGCTACCGGTGATCGGCGTCCTGAATCAGCGTCCGAACGGCCCTTGTATCAATACTCAGGTCGTCCTCGCCGAGCTCGAAGCCACCCTTGATGAGTATCTCCTTTGCTCCCCCTCTTCCCCGGATTGTGTCTTTCCTCATGAAAACCAATAGTGACGCCCGTACCATCGCCCTTGATGTTCTGACCCGCGTCGATCAGGGCGCTTATGCCGATCTCGCTCTCGATGCCGCTTTGACCCGACTCATCCACCTTGATCCCCGCGACAAGGGGCTGGCAACGGAACTCGTTTACGGCGTATTGCGGCAGCGCGGTCGGCTTGATTTTGCTCTGGGCCGCCTTTGTCATCAGCCCTTCGAAAAGATTGAATCGAAGATCCGCAACATCCTGCGCATCGGCGCCTACCAGATGCTGCAACTCGAACGCGTCCCGGTTTCGGCGGCAGTGAATACTGCCGTCGAGCTGGCGCGGAGTGCACAACTTGAACGCGCCACCGGCTTCATCAACGGCATCCTCCGCTCTTTGGGCCGGACGCTGGGAGAGATCCCCTGGCCGGATGCAGCGAAGAAACCGCTACGTCATCTCGTTGATGTCCTTTCCCTCCCCGAATGGCTCGCGGCCCGCTGGCTGGCTGAATACGGCCCCGCCGCCATCGAACTCGCCACTGCCATGCTCGCGCCGGCCCCCTTTACAGTGCGGGTCAACACTCTGCTGATCAGTCGCGCCGAGTTCCTGACTGCCCTTGCCGAGGACGGGCATGGGGCTGAGGCCTGCACCTACAGCCCGGACGGGGTGATCATCCGCGAGCGCGGCACTGCCCCTCTTTCCGGTCACAATGAAGGGTGGTTTCAGCCACAGGACGAAGCGAGTCAACTCATCGCCCGCCTCCTCGATCCCCAGGCCGGGGAAGAAATCCTCGATGCCTGTTCGGCGCCGGGCGGGAAGACCACCCACATCGCCGCCTTGACCGCCAATCATGCCACCATTCTCGCCTGCGATCTCCATCCGCAACGGGTGCAGATGGTTGCCGGCGGCGCCCGCCGACTCGATGCTCAGGGGATTACCACCCGCGCCTGCGATCTCACCGCACCCCCCGCCGATCTCGCGGCGCGTCGTTTCGATCGCGTCCTCCTCGATGCCCCGTGCAGCGGTCTCGGCGTGTTGCGCCGTAATCCCGAGATCCGCTGGCGGCGCAGCCCCGAGTCGATCAGCGAGATGGCCGTCGCACAGGGGCGCTTACTGAGCAGCTGCGCGAAGCTGGTCAAAAGCGGCGGGATTCTCCTCTATTCCGTCTGCACCTTGACCCCGGAAGAGACCCAGGAAATTGTCGGCGCTTTCCTGGCCGAACATCCCGAATTTGTCCGTGACGATCTGCGCAGCTTCTTTCCGGAGTGGAGCGAACTCTTTGACGAACAAGGGGCGCTGGCGACCTTCCCGCAGCATCATAACGGCATGGATGCTTTCTGGGCGGTGCGGTTGCGGCGGGCGGAGTAAGAGCGTGTGGGAAGGGGAGGAGGCGAAGATCTGGTGCTGAAGCTACAGGGGGGTGACCCGATACTTGCTGATCAGTTCGATGGGATGGTAGGTGCTCTTGGCCATCCGCAGTCCTTCGTCGCCGAGATCCTGTTCGCGATTGACGTAGGTGCAGTCGGTGAAAAGGAGGCGATTAAACTCGCGATCGAGAAATTGTGACAACCCTTCCGTATGCGGGTCGGCTTTTTCGAAGTGGCAGACCGACGTCTCTTGATTGAGCCGTTCGCCAAGGACAAAGCCCTTCACTTCATCCTCCACCAGCACGACCAATCCCGCCAATCCGAGTTCCTCGGCAAATTCGAGGGCTTCGGCGGTGGCCTGCGCCTCCCGCTCCAGAGACAAATTTTCCCCTTCCCGCATCCGCTCTTCCCGCCACTCTGCCAGCAGTGCCCGGCAGCCATCCCGATAGTCATAGCTGTAGGGCACAACCGAATGTTCGTAGTGGTTGAGAAAGACGTTCAGCCGGTTTTTCTTTTTGTGATAACGCTTTCCTTGCAGAGTGGCGAGATCTTCACGCCGGTACAGGTAGTCGGCATTGGCGCGGTCGTCGACGACTTCGCAGGGGCGACCGGTCAGGTAGGTAGCGACAAAGGATTGGTCCGCCCCGTAGAGGGGGAGCTGGTCGGCAAAAAGACGATCGAGGGCAACGGCGATATCGCCGCTCAAAGGAGGAAAGAAGAAGGGGGCAGCGCCATAACTGCGGCCGAGGATAACGAGGGCGTCACCCACCATCGTCAGCCGGTAAGTGTGAGCATGACGAAAGAGATAAAGTCCGGCAAAGGTCAGCTCGGAGATGCGCGGCTGCAGCTGGTCAAAGAGCCGATCAAAGCGCTCTTTGTCAGCTAAAACCAGGGGTCGACACTGTGGATAGAGCGGGATCTCCGCCATTATTCCAGCCCTTCGGGGAGGACGAGCTTCTCTTTCTGCAGACGTTTATAGTAGAAATTCTGGCCATAGAGGACCGCGGCCGGGTTGTGACCGGTGACCCGATCCTTGACCACCAGCGTCGTCACCGGAGCGCTGGAGTATTTGGCAAAGAGCATGTCGTGACCGACGCAGAGGCCGACGATAATATTCATATCGGTCTGAGCTTCATTGAGGAGGCGCGCCTGGGCAATCGGGTTGCAGGCCGGCTCGAAGGTGCCGGGACGGACCTTGTGCTCTTCGCCGATGCCGAGCTCGAGTTTGTCGATACTCCCGGCCTTGCAACACAAGGAGACCGGGGTGAAACCCTGGGCCACAAGAATTTCCGTCAGCCGGTTGCTTTCTTCGAGGAGGCCGATGCAGGTGGCGATACCGATGCGCGACCAGCCCATCAGGCGGATCAGGGCAATGGTGTCCTCAACCCGCGTCCAGCGGGCATTGACCGTTTCGGAGCCGGGGATCGGCTGGTAGCAGAGCCCTTCGACGATCGCCGCCACCCGTGCCAGGCGGGCATCGTCATCGTCCCCCTGATAGCGGGCAAAGGAGTCGGCAATCACTTCCTCTTCTTTGCTCGAAGGGCAGTAAGCGGGTGCGCTCCCCCGTTTGGTCGGATCGCTCCAGCAATGCGTTGTCCCGGTCTTTTCGCGGATGGCGTTGCAACTCGTGCAGGAAAAACTCTTCTTTTCGTCCATCGCACTTCTCCTTAATTCAGAGTTCGTTCCTGGACCAGCACAAAGGGCTGCACAATCAGCATCGCCAGCGACTGCTCGGGTTCACCCTCCCAGCGGTCAAGCTGCTCCGGTTGCGGTTTGGATAAAGAACCGTCCGCCAGCCAGGCGCGCACTGCCGCGGCATTGTCGCGCGTCAGGGCTGTTCCAACAATTTCCAGATCCAGTCCCGCTGTCACCACCCAGAGGGCGTCGCGCTGCTGATGCGGCCGCAGCCAGTGCCAGGCTACCAGTTCAACCCCTAGCGGTGGATTCTCACTATTTTCGGTCATCACCACCTCGATCAGATAATCTTGCTCAGGGGGTACTCGACAATCCCTTCCGCGCCGATCTTGATCAGCGCCGGGATGATCTGCCGCACCTGTTTCTCGGGGAGGATACTCTCGATCGAGACCCAGTCAGATTTGTAGAGGTGGGCAACGGTCGGGTTCTTGAGGCTGGGGAGGATGGCGATAATCTCTTCGATGCGATTGGCCGGCGCATTCATCTTGAGGCCAACCATCCCCTCGGCACTCAGGGCTGACTGCAACATGGTGCCGATCTCTTCGATCTTCGTCCGTTTCCACGGATCGATCCACGCATCGCGATTGGCAATCATCACCGGCACTGAGGACATCAGGTCACAAACGATACGCAGATTGTTGGCGCGAATCGTCGAGCCGGTCTCGGTGACTTCGACGATGGCATCGCACAGCCCTTCGACGACCTTGGCTTCGGTGGCGCCCCAGGAGAATTCGACAGTCACCGGGATATTGCGCTCGGCAAAGTAGCGCTTGGTAAATTCGACCAATTCGGTGGAGATGGTACAGCCGGCGAGGTCTTCGGGACGTTCGACCTTGGAGTCCGGTCCGACCACCAGCACCCAGCGCACCGGACGCCGCGACACCTTGGAGTAAACCATTTCGCAGACCTCGACCACGTTCGAGTCGTTCTCCCTGACCCAGTCCCGGCCGGCAATGCCGACGTCGATCGTGCCGCGCTCGACATAGCGCCCCATCTCCTGCGGACGAATCAGGCTGCACTTCATCTCTTCGTCGTCGATGGTCGGGAAGTAGCTGCGTGAAGAGATGCCGAGACTCCAGCCGGCCTGTTTAAAGAGATCGACGGTCGCCCCTTCGAGGCTCCCTTTGGGGATACCGAACTTCAGGATGTTGGACATATTTGAAATCCTTAGAGTGAAATGATGGTGAGAAAATCAGGCTTTTTTGTAGACTTCATTGGGGTCAAAGAGCGGCTTGCTGTGCTCCACCCATTCTCCATCTTCCCAGCGGACATAAAAGCAGCTGCGATTGCCGGTGTGACAGGCAGCCGGACCGTTCTGGCGAACCTTGATGACGACGGTGTCGGCATCACAATCGGTGAGGATTTCGATGACATCCTGGGTATTCCCCGATTCTTCCCCCTTCATCCAGTATTTGTTGCGGGTGCGGCTGAAGAACCAGGTCTTTTGATCGCGAATGGTATATTCCAGGGTCTTTTCATCCATAAAGGCGACCATCAGAACTTCGCCGTTTTCGTAATCCTGGATAATTGCGGGGATCAATCCCCCCATCTTGGCAAAATCGATTTTAATCACAAGCTGACCTCCGTTTTTATAAGAATGAGGATGTTTTTATGGCACAGGGACAAAGTGCTGTCAATCCGTCTATTCAGGAGCTGCGTATCAGGACCACGCCGGCAATGAGCAGCAACAGGCCGAGGCTGCGTTGCAGATTCAGGGGGTGGAGCGGGTAGCCGAGGACGCCGAAATGATCAAAGAGGACCGAGGCGACAATCTGGCCGGCGAGGATCAGGGCGAGCATGGTGGTCGCACCGAGCTGGGGGGCGATAAAGGTCGAGGCAGCGACAAAGAAGGCCCCCATCACGCCGCCGCTCCAGATCCACCACGGCAGCGCAGCGGCACTGGACCACAGGGGGAGGGGAGTCATCGTCGCCACGGTGGCGATGCCCAGCGCCAGGGTGCCGACCGCAAAGGAGATGAGGGCGGCGGTAATCGATGAGCGCGTCCAGAGACTGAGCTGGGCGTTGATCCCCGCCTGGGTCGGTAAACCGACGCCGGCGAGAACAGCGAGGATGGCAGCGAGCAGACTGGCCTTCATCTCCTATTACTCCGCCCGCATCCGTAAAAAGTCGATCAGTAACCGGACACCAACACCACTTCCTCCTTTGGGGATGCCGGGCCGCCCTTTCTCTTCCCAGGCAGTGCCGGCGATGTCGAGGTGGGCCCAGGGCTTTTCGCCGGCAAAAGCCTTGAGAAAGGCGGCGCCAGTAATGGTACCGGCCGGTCGGCCGCCGCTGTTCTTGATATCGGCGACATCGCTCTTGATCAGTTGATCGTAATCGTCCCAGAGGGGGAGTTGCCAAAGGCGCTCGTTACTCCTTTCACCGGCGGCAATGAGAGCATCGATCAACGGCTGGTCAGTACCGAGAATAGCGCTGGCCTGGTGGCCAAGAGCGACAATGACGGCTCCGGTCAGGGTGGCGACGTCGATGAGGGCCTCGGGCTGGTAGCGCTGCGCATAGGTGATGGCATCGGCGAGGATCAGCCGGCCTTCGGCGTCGGTGTTGAGGACTTCAATGGTCTTTTTGGCCAGGGAGGTCAGGATGTCGCCGGGACGAATGGCGTGGCCGGAAGGGAGATTCTCCACCGCCGGGATCAGTGCAACGAGATTAATCGGCAGACGCAGGCGCGCCGCAGCAGTGATGGTGCCGAGGACCGCGGCCCCGCCGGCCATATCCATCTTCATCTCATCCATCTTCTCCGCCGGCTTCAGCGAAATGCCGCCGCTGTCAAAGACGACCGCCTTGCCAACCAGGGCGAGCGGTGCTTGATCGCCAGCGCCGCGATATTCGAGGACGATCAGGCAGGGTTCGCGCATGCTCCCCTGAGCGACACCGAGGAGCGCGCCCATCCCTTCATCTTCCAGCTCCTGACGATGGAGGATGGTGCAGGTGCAGCCGGCGGCTTCCCCCTCGCTGCGGCAGTGTTCAGCAAAATCCTGCGGCGATTGAATATTCCCCGGGGCATTGACGAGATCACGGGCGAGGCAGACGCCGGCGCAGACGATCTGTGCCGCAGCAACGGCGGTTTCGACACGGCTCTGCTCCGCGGCGCTGGTAAAGATCAGCTGCGCTTCCCGCAGCAAGGGGGTGAGATCCTTGGCACTGTCGCGGCGGAACTCGTCATAGCGGTAAGCACTCAAGGCGATTCCTTCGGTGGCGGCCGCTGCTGCCTGGTTGAGAGCGACGGTGGTGGTCAGGAAGCTGTCGAGATCAAGAGTCAGACTCCGGATCCTCTTTTTCTGCGCCAATTCTGCGGCGCTGGCGACCGCCTGCCGCACTTGTGTCGAGCTGTAACCCTTTTCCGGGCCGAGTCCGACGTAAAGGATGCGCTGGGCAGGTAGGCGCTTGCCACTATGTAACAGCAGGGTTTCGCCGAGTTTTCCTGAGAATTCCTCCTCCTGTAATGCCTGCTCCAGCACATCGCCGAGAATCGTGTTGATCTCATGCTGTCGGGGGGAGAGGTTCTTCTCTGCAAAGAGTCCGATCACGAGAAGAGGGGTGGGAATGCTAAGCAGTGGCGCCGCCTGGGCGATGATTCTCATGGTGAGCTCCTCGATTTGACATAGCAAAAACTTCGCGTATTGTAGCGGCAATGGTTGCGATTGACAACACGCGAACTCATCCCCTCATTTTTGCCGGAGTTGTCATCTTTTTTTGTGGAAAAAAAGATAAAATGCAGACTTGCCAAAGAACAAAACTATGTTAAAGGTAACGATTTTAATTTGTTGGCGTGAATTATAAAAAAAATAAAATTGGTAATTAAGGACTTGTTTTTTTGTTTTATTTATGTTTTATAACATATCACAACTAGGCTAAAGCCTCAGGTTGGCCGATGGATGGAGCCGGATATAAGGATCCGGTTTTCGAAAACAAGTCGGGGTCTGCGGACAAAGTCTCAAGAAATGGTTCCACAGAAGGACTAAAGGAGTAGAAAATGGCTGAAGGTACAGTTAAGTGGTTCAATGATGCTAAGGGGTTTGGGTTCATTCAGCAGGATGGGGGCCCGGATGTATTCGTGCACTTCTCTTCCATTGGTTCTGACGGTTTCAAGTCTCTGGCCGAAGGTGAGCGCGTTGCTTTTGACGTCACCCAAGGACAGAAAGGCCCGCAGGCCGCCAACGTCCGCAAAATTTAATCGGCACAAAAGTTTTGAAGAAAAAGCCCCGCAACCAAAAGGTTGCGGGGCTTTTTTAGTCTGCCGCGGGAAGGTTCGGTCGGATGCCGATGATGTTGCCAAGTGTCTCAAAGTGGTGCAGCCATTTTCCTGCCCTCGCATCATTCTGCTGCACTGCGGCAATTTTGTCCGCTATGAGCTGGTGGCGAATATCAAAATAAATATTCTGCGCCTGCCATAAATCGATGGGCCATGGCAGGGTCAAGAGTTCTTCCAGATCTTTGATCGTCTCCATCAGGCGCTGCGTATCATCCGGCGCTGTTGCCAGCGCCAGGAGGCGAGAGTGGCTGCTGCGACTGGCGGCATGGGCCAGTAGTGCTCGATCCAGCTTCAGGTCAAAGGATTGGGCGCTCTCAATCTTTTCGCGAACCCGCCCGGAAAATGGCTCCTCACTCTCCAGATAGCTATGGATTTCTTCATTGAGCAGCTGTTCAGCCGCCGCAGAGAGGGGGGCCGGGACTGGCAGAGCATTTTCGTGTAAAAAGTGCAGAAGCCCAAGGTGATCACGATAAATATGGTTGAATTCTTCCAGAATTCTGGTGACCTGAGCGCTGGTCATCCGCTTGACGGTCCGCTGCCGCTCATCCATAAAGAGATCTGTCAGGGTATAGAGGTGTTCCCCGAAGATTTTTTTTAATTCGACTGCAGCCTGTTGTCGATCGTTCAGCTCCAGGATTTGCTGGAGAACGGTCTCCTCCTTCCAGGCAGTTTCCGATGCGTAATCCCGTATCCCGGCAAGCACTTCGAGATCACCAAAGTGCAGGGCAACGAAAGCAAAGTCTTTCTCTTCCCAAGTAATTTTCGAGCGGAGCTGAATCCGTCCGTTCACCATCTGCAGGCGGTGGCCGTTACTTTGCCGCTGATGATCGCAGTGGATTGTGTAGCAATAGAACTCTTGAGCCGGCTGGCCATCCATGAGGATGGCTATCGCATAGTTGGCCGCCACCTGGGGTAAATCGATGCGCTGCGGTATGACAAGTTCTGCGTAAATCGCTGCGGCATCCCGCCAACGCGGCAGGTTACTGGGGACAAGACGCAACATCGTACAAAAACTGGTTTCCAGGTCGACGCCGCAGGCCGTGCGGGCGAGATCGATGGCCCGGGCGGCGTAGGTGAGGAGTTGGACGGTCTCGATGCCGGAGACTTCATCGAAGAACCAGCCGCAGCTCGTGTACATCTGCATGGTGTGATGCTGCATTTCGAGAAGCTCCAACCCCTGCTGCTCTTGACGGAGCGTGAGTTCATGTTTAGCCGCTTTAGCCAGAAAGCTTTTGACGTGAGGGGTGGAGCGATCGAGAATCACTTCGATATAGGCGTCGCGGGTGGCCCAGGGATCATGAAAGATCTCGCCGGCAAAGCGCTCAAAAAGGGGAATAAGTTGATCGCGCAGATGATCGAAGGCGGCGCGCAGAGGAGCGCGCCACTTTTGATTCCAGGTCGGATCGGTGCCGATATGGCAGCCGCAGTCACTGCGCCAGCGTTCGACGCCATGGGCGCAGCTCCACGAACTCATCGGCAGGATCTCCACCTCCATCTGCGGCGGTTGCGCCGCCAGGTAAGCGCCGTAGACGGTAAGTTGCGCGGATTTATCCGTATGAATGTGTTCAATGGCCCACGCCAGGGCCATCTCGCCGAATTTGTGGTGGTGGCCATAGCTTTCACCATCCGTGGCGAGATGAACGAGTTGGGGGCCCTTTGCGGGGTGGAATCCGGCCTTGAGAGCCGAATCGAAGGCATCGCCACTGCTCAGCAGGCCGCCAAAGGCGACCGCTCTGGCGAGGGAGCCATCATAAAAGAAGATGGTAATCGATCGGCCCGAGGGGAGACAACAAAGATAGGGGTGGCGCGAATCGATCGAGCCATTTTCGACCGGTTGCCAGGTCTCTTCGTTGAGTCTCCGGATCCGGTGGGCTTGAAAAGGGGAAAGGATCGTAAAGCGAATTCCCGCCGCGGCCAGAAGTTCAAGAGATTCGATGTCGACGGCGGCTTCCGGTAACCACATCCCTTCGGGAGGGCGGGCAAAGCGTGTGGAAAAATCAGCAATGCCCCAGCGAATTTGGGTTATTTTGTCCCGTTGATTGGCCAACGGCAGGATAATATGTCCCCAGGCCTGAGCAATGGCGGCGCCATGACCCTGATAAAGCTCGCGGCTGGCCGCGTCAGCGGCAAGGATGGCAGCGTAGGTGGCCGGGTCTTCTCGCTCCAGCCATAACAGGAGGGTCGGGCCGAAGTTGAAGCTGATATGCCGATAATTATCGATAAGTGAAGTGATCTGTCCCGTGGCATCAAGGAGGCGGGCGGCGCGATTGGGTGCATAACACTCAGCGGCGATACGTTCATTCCAGTCGTGAAACGGAGCGGCACTCCTCTGGACTTCAATCGTTTCCAGCCAGGGATTTTCCCGCGGGGGCTGATAAAAGTGTCCATGGATACAGATATAATTTTTCATATATGACTCTCTTTTCAAGATCTTGCCATGAACTTTACACGCTTCTCCGGTATTTGGCCAGTGGCGAGAAAAATACCTGGTCCGGGAAATCGGTCCGGGAAATCGGTTGACAGGCAGGGGAATAGCGTATTAAATACTTTCACAAAATTATTTAACAGGAGGCAATATGAAGGGGCGTATTTTAGGGGTCACACTGGCTGGCGCTCTCGTGCTGATGGCGGCTGGCTGCGGCGCAGGAGAAAAGAAGATTGAGCTCAATAATCAAAAAGCCAAGGTCAGCTATGGTATCGGTATGTCTCTCGGCACAGATTTTAAAGCCCAAGGGATCGAAATCGATCCAGACGTGATGGCACAGGCGATCAAAGATGTGACTGCCGGTGGAAAGACGCGGATGACAGAGGAGGAAGTCCGCAAGGTAATTACGGATTTCCAGCAGGAGCTGGCCGAGAAGCAGGAAGCCAAAGCCAAAGAGGGCGGCATCAAGAATCTTAAAGACGGAGAAGCCTTCCTTGCGGAGAATAGCAAGAAAGAGGGTGTTGTTACCCTGCCGAGCGGCTTGCAATATAAAGTTGAGAAAAAAGGGACCGGCAAGAAGCCGGGTCCGAATGATAGCGTCACTGTGCACTATAAAGGGACTTTGATCGACGGAAGCGAATTTGACAGCTCTTACAAGCGTGGCGAGCCGGTAAGTTTTCCGGTGGGCGGCGTGATCCCTGGTTGGACAGAGGCTTTGCAGTTAATGGAAGAGGGCTCGAAATGGCAGCTCTTTATCCCCTCAAATCTAGCTTACGGAGAGCGGGGCGCCGGGGCACAGATCGGCCCGAATTCCACACTCATCTTTGATGTCGAACTGCTTAAAGTGCAGTAGTTTTTTCTTGCGCCGAAGAGAAAAGAGCCGCCTCGAAAGGGCGGCTCTTTATTTTGGAAAAACGAAAGGCCCCTTTTCGGGGGCCTTTCGTTTTTCGTCTGTGTCTGTCGGTTACTTTTTGTGGCACTCGCCACACTTGGTCGGGCCGGCACCTTTTTTGGTGTGGCAGTCTTTACACAAAGCATGTGCCGCATCTTTGTCCATCTCAACTTTGCCCGGCTTGGCGTCACCGTGGCAGACCTTGCAATCCATGATGCCCGAGTGGGCTTTATGGTCG
The DNA here is from genome assembly GCA_034370465.1 of Desulfuromonadales bacterium. GTDB lineage: Bacteria > Desulfobacterota > Desulfuromonadia > Desulfuromonadales > UBA2197 > UBA2197. Next base: position 4,120 of record JAXMLA010000051.1, on the reverse strand, counting down.
AAGGTTACATCGCCGTTTTTGGCTTTCATGACAACAGTGTCAGAGGCAATGGCGGTCCCCGCCGTAAAGGCGAGCACTAGAGCAATAGCGAGCATTTTTTTCATGTTGTCCTCCGTAGGGGGTTAATGAAGCTGTCATAAAAATATACAGCCAAAGAAAAACAGTCAAGAAAAAATAATTTGTTCTTGCTAGTTAAAAAATATGAACGTCGGTGTCACTCCTCAAGACGGGCCTTGAGATTGGCGAAGAAAGCGTTCGCCGCCCGGTCTTTCTCTTCCTCAGTGAGGACGGGCGCCGGCAGGGACGAGTGTTGCAGTAATCCCTCGGGAATTTCACTGAGGAAACGGCTCGGCTGTCGCGGGCGCAACTTTCCATACTTTTTCCGGTGGCGGGCATGCAGAAGGGTCAGGGTCTTTTGTGCGCGGGTCATGCCGACATACAACAGTCTCCGCTCCTCGGCGAGATCGGCCGCTTCACCATCAGCAGTGCAATGCGGGATGGTCTCCTCTTCGATACCGGCAAGAAAGACATGGGGGAATTCAAGCCCTTTACTCGCATGCAGGCTCATCAACGCGACGGCCTCCCGGCGTAATTTATTCTCCTTCTCTTCCCGGTTCGGTTCGTCCGCATCCAGCAGAGACACCTTTTCGAGGAAGCCGGTAAGGGTTGGCTGCGCTTCCCGAGCTTCATAGGCGGCCAAGGCATTGATTGCTTCCGCGAGATTCTCCAGACGGCGCTTCCCCTTTTCGATGTTTTCCGCCGTGCGCCAGATATCATCCTCCATGCCAATCTCCGCAATCAGTTCGCGAAAGGTTTTGGTGGCATTTCCGGAGGAGCGGAAGCGCTGACGAAATTTTACAATCAACGCCGTAAAATTGTACATGGCGACCAGGGATTTCTCCCCTAAGTGACTTATCACCTGAGGATGACGCAAGATTTCCCAGATCGATTTATGCAGCTTCGCCGACGTTTCGATCAGGCTGTGCGCACTCTGCTCGCCGATGCCCCGTTTCGGGTAGTTGAGAATTCTCAGCAGATTGACGTCGTCCTGCGGATTGACAATGACTCGCAGGTAGGCAAGAGCGTCTTTGACCTCTTTACGATCAAAAAATTGTTGGCCGCCGATCAGGACATAAGGGATATTTTCGTAGCGTAATTGTTCTTCAAAGGCGCGCGACTGAGCATTTGTCCGGTAAAGGATGGCAAAGGCGGAGAATGGATCGTTGCTCTCCGCCCGTAGTGTCTGGATCCGTTCGACGACAAATTTTGCTTCCTCTTCATCGTCGTGACAACTAAGGAGTTCAATGCCGGCTCCAGCTCCGGAAGCGCTCCAGAGCATTTTCGGGTGGGGACGGGGATTATTGCCGATCACGGCATTGGCGGCGGCGAGAATATTGCATGTGGATCGATAGTTTTGCTCAAGTTTGATTATCCGGGCGCCTTTGTAATCCCGTTCGAAGTCGAGAATGTTTTCCGGCGCCGCGCCGCGCCAACCGTAGATCGACTGATCATCGTCGCCGACCACGCAAAGGTTGCGGTGTTCGTCGCAAAGGAGGCGCAGTAGTTGGTATTGGGCGAAGTTGGTATCCTGATATTCGTCGACCATGACATAACGGAATTGCGTCCGCCAGAGAGTCAGCAGGTCGGCATGTTCGACCAGGAGTTGAGCGCTGAGCATGAGGATGTCGTCGAAGTCGACGGCGTTACAGGCCCGCAATGCCCGTTGGTAAAGGGGATAGATGCGGGCTGTCAGGGCGCTGACCGCGTCGTTGTGGCGGGGTTTGAAGTTGCGGGGGGTGATCAAGCGGTTCTTGGCACTTGAGATGCACCACAACACCTGGCTGACCAGAGAACACCCCCTGGCATCGGTGGCGCGAATCAGGTCGCGGATCAGGCGCTCCTGATCGCCGCCGATATAGATGGAAAAGTTTTTTTTGTAGCCAAGCCGTTCGATACCGCTACGGAGAATCCGCATGCCGAGCGCATGAAAAGTCGAGATAGCGATGCCGGCGCAGCGCTCGCGCCCGACAAGACCGATGACCCGTTGCAGCATCTCGCGTGAGGCTTTATTGGTAAAGGTCACAGCCAGGATGTTCTCCGGGGCGATCTTCTTTTCGCGGAGCAGATAGGCAATGCGCATGGTAATGACCCGGGTCTTTCCCGAGCCGGCCCCCGCCAGTAAAAGGAGAGGGCCTTCGGTCAAAAGGACCGCCGCCCGTTGTTCCGGATTAAGTTTTGCAATGTTCATAGAATTAGTCGCGGATAAGGATAGAATCGGGGGTTCATAGCACAGAGTGCGGCGAAGAAACAATCTTCAAGGCTAAAAGAATTTAAGCTGCAGCCTTGACAATATCCAAACGGCATTCTAAAATAACACCGGTCTAATAAGAAGTTATCCTTGACAAGACCTTAACTATTTGTAGATTATTTATGCTTTTGAGCGAAAGCTAAGAGGGAAGACAATGGCGAAAAAAGACAAATCAGAATATATCATTCAAGCCGTTTCGCATGCGCTTGATTTGCTGGAGCAATTTCATGGTGAAGTTGATGAACTCGGCGTCACCGAACTCAGCAAGCGACTGAAGCTGCACAAGAATAACGTCTTTCGTCTGCTGGCAACATTGGAGTCGCGCGGCTATATCGAGCAGAATCGCGCGACGGAGAATTACCGCCTCGGCTTGAAGTCGCTGGAACTGGGACAGACTTTTGTCAAGCAGATGGGTCTGCTTCGGCAGGCGCGACCCATCCTTGATCATATTGTAAAAGAGTGTAACGAGACTGCTTACGTTGCCATCTTCAAAGAAGGGTATGTGGTCTATCTTGACGTGGTTGAGACCGATCTGACGGTGCGTGTCGTTTCCCGGGTCGGATCAAGACTCCCCGGTTACTGTACGGCGACCGGCAAGGTGCACCTTGCTTACATGTCGGATGAAGATGTTGATCATCTTTACCCGACGAACGAGCTCAAAGCCTATACACCGACGACTCTCGCTACAAAAACAGCCTTACGTGAGGAGTTGCAGAAAATTTTTGAGCAGGGCTATGCTATCGACAATGAGGAACTTGATAGCGGCGTGCGCTGTATTGCCTGCCCGATTCGGGATTATACGCGGCGGATTGTCGGGGCGATCAGTATTTCGGGGCCGATCATGCGCTTCTCTGATGAGCGGATTGAAAAGGAATTGATCCCTCTGGCCAGGCAGGCCGCCGATGATCTTTCTACCCGGCTCGGTTACCATAAATAGCTGACTGGCTAAACAATTTTTTTATTGTGAGCCGTCAGTTCGGTAAAGATTTGCTGGATCAATTTCCGGGTTTCGGCGCGTGGAGCATTATTTTCGACAAGAATATCAGCTCGGGAAATTTTTTCTGCCAGCGGCATCTGCGCGTTTATCCGCATTAAAGCTTCTTCTAACGATAATCTGTCCCTTTGCATTAAGCGGATAAGCTGCTGTTCCGGGGTGGTCGCTACGACCAGAACCAGGTCGACCCGCTCTTCGGCTTTGGCTTCAAAGAGTAATGGCGCTTCATAAATAATGAGAGGGATAGTCGGATCCTGTCGCAATTCGCTGATGCGTTTGTCGGCAAGGTCACCGATAGCCGGATGGGTTATCTGGTTGAGTTCCTGACGTTTTGCCGGGGAGAAAAAAATCTTTTCCGCAAGAAGAGTACGGTCAATAGTCCCTTCCGCCGTCAATATCTCTGTTCCAAAGTGCGCGACGATCTTCGCATGCGCCTCTTCTCCCGGCCTGACCACTTCCCGTGCCAATTCATCGGCACTCAGAATCGCTGCCCCCAGTTCTCTGAAATACTGACAGACCAGACTCTTGCCACAGGCGATCCCGCCGGTTATGCCAAGAACCATGGTTTTGCCCTTCTCCGGTAGTTTTTTCTGTAATGGAATCATGTTATGATCGTAACGATTTTTGAGCATGGAAGTGTCCTCAGTTGTCCAGGCAGGTTGTCCTGCGCCTCTCCCGCATGATTAAAAGTGTAAGCCAATGGCCGAATTAACGCAAAATACTAAGAATTCCTCTATTGCCATGAAGTTGACGGCTTCCCAATTGGAGACGGCCCTCAAGGCGTTAGCCAAACTTCTTGTGTCGATTAAATTTTATCC
>JAXMLA010000050.1:0-6352 GCA_034370465.1 Desulfuromonadales bacterium | reverse complement strand
CCCCTGCAACAGATTCCACAGAGACCTGACACCCGCCGGTTGCGGCTCGTCACGAAATGTCAGATGTTGAGACCTGACACCCTCCGGTTTTTCCTGACACGGGTTGGTTGGCGCTAACCTCGGCTACCAGACGCTCACCATGTCCTCTTCCCCGCCTCCTCACCTCTGGTGCACTTCTGATGTGAATCTACCTCCCGCGAGGGCTTACATCCCTTTCGACCTTTCCTTTTCCAGCCCATCTAAGAGCTTGAGAGTTCTTTCAACATTAGACTCGCGGAAACAATCAATGATTTCTGGCAACCCATCTCGCATCAAAGAGGCGTTTTGATCATCTAAAACCCCAGACAAACATCTGTGCCCTAAGAAAGAAAGGATGATATCAATTGAATACCAGTTTCTTTCTCGTTTATCGAAAACACTTCGAAAATCTGCCGTAATTTCGTCGCGCTCAATAGCCAGAAAGATCTCCAAATCCCTAGACGCCATAAGAATAGATGCACCCGAGAAACGATTCCCTGAATTTTCAGACGCCTTTAACTGAAAACCGTATTCATCAAAAAGAGCAGAAAGATAAGAAACAATGAACTTAAGTAGCTGAATCATGCTCACCTCTTCTGCATGGACCACTGGTTGACCCACTTGTAGCCGAATTTCTCTTTTAGGTATTTCACTTCCATGTCGAGCGAAGTTCCGGGCGGAATCTTGTTCTTTGGAGTCGAGAATATTATCTTATCGCCTCGTCCTCCGACGATATCCAAGAAGTGCTGGTTTGCGGATTTACCCTCAATCGGCGTCCAAGCGTCTCCGAGATCGAAATAGCTTGCTCCTCTATATTTCCCACTAGTTGCTTTCTGAATGTAATTCATTGTTCCTGGAGGTGATTTGTATCTACCTAGAACAGTAATCCCACTATCGGTTATGTTCGCTTCAGATAGCTCTCTTATCTTGGGGCTGAGGCTCTCCGCGGCGACTGCCTGGCCTCTTGCCTCTGCTACATCCGCGCTGGCGGATGGCAGTGCTCTTCTGAAACTAAAACTGCCTCTGCTGGCACCACTCGTGACTAGAGCTTCCCAGCCTTCTACTAGTCCTGCTCTTGGCGTCGACCGGGCGACGGCCGATACCAGCCCCCTGCCGACCCTTACGGCTGCCGTTCCAGCCGGAACGATCGCGCCAGCGATCTCCAACTCTGGATACACCGGCTGTGCCTCGCCGCCACTAGGCAGCCACCCCCCGCCGACGCGGTACAACAAACCCCCGTGTTCATAGATCCCTGCGCTGGCACGAGCGATGTCTTCGCGCCTTTCATCCGTGTAGGTGAAGGAGAGCGCTTCCTCAAACGACACCCTTCCACTGGATCTCGAAGTGAGATCCCTGGCTGCTTCTATGAGACGTCCTTCCTCGGCAACAATCCTGTCCAGGTCTTCCTGAGGATAAGCCTAGGGGACAGGCCGATAGTCCTTGCAGCCTCCAAACCTGCCGATACGATAAGCCTAGGGGCCGATAGTCCTTGCAGCCTCCAAACCTGCCGATAGACTTCACGCAACACCTGCCACAAGCTCCTGGTTTTCCAGTTCAGTGCTTGGGGACAGGCCGATAGTCCTTGCAGCCTCCAAACCTGCCGATAGACTTCACGCAACACCTGCCACAAGCCCCTGGTTTTCCAGGAGGTCCCCTCATGGCCCGCATCCCCCGACTGCTGCTCCAGGGCGAATCCGCCACCTACCACATCATCTCCCGTACTGCCCTGGCTGGCTTCGTCTTGGGCGACGTCGAGAAGGATCACCTCGTGCGCCTCTTGCGCCATCTTTGCGGGGTGTACTTCACCGATCCAATCGGGTTTTGCGTGATGGGCAATCATGTCCACCTGCTCGTGCGCATGCAGCCCGGCGAAGCCTTCTCCGACGATGACATCCGCCATCGGTTTCGCCGGTACTACGGCGAGGGCTCCAAGCGGGAACTCCTCGACGGGCAGATCCCCCTCCTGCGGGAGAAGTGGGCCAGCCTCTCCGAGTTCGTGAAGGACCTCAAGCAGTCCTTCTCCCGCTGGTTCAACAAGACCCACCGTCGCCACGGCTTCTTCTGGGGCGAGCGGTTTAAGAGCGTCCTCGTGGAAGACGGCGACACCGTTATCAATGTCCTCGGGTACGTCGACCTAAATCCGGTCAGGGCTGGCCTGGTGGAACGTCCCGAGGACTACCGCTGGTCTTCCCTCGGCTACCACGTCCAGACCGGCAACCAGGGCGACTTCCTCTCACTGGACTTCGGCCTGCGGTCGTTTGCCAACTGGGATGACGCCCAACGGCTCCGGGCCTACCGGAAGTTCGTGTACGGGCTCGTCGCCCCCGCAGGCAAGGGAGCGTCGATCCCCGAGAAAGTGGTCGAGGCCGAGGAGCAAAAAGGCTTCGAGTTGACCGCCACCGATCGCCTGCTCTACCGAACCCGGTACTTCACCGACAGCGGGGTGATCGGCACCAAGGCCTTCGTCGCCGACTGCTACCGCCGGTTCGAGGATCATTTCGCCTGCCGCCACCCCAAGAAGCCCCAAGCGGTCGACGGGCTCGACGGGGTGTTCTCCCTCAAACGCCTCCGCGCCGCCCCTACCTGACCCCGCTCCTACTCCCACCATCCCACCGGCAGAGCCCCGGGGCGTAACCCCGCGGGCCGGGTCTGGTTTTCGTATAACGGATTGCCCGTTCCGGCCGTCACCACCGCTCTCGAAAATCCCCGCCCTCCCGTTGGCGCCTCGGTGACACCCGTCTGCATCGGCACCCAGGCCGCTCGGTCCCCGCTCGCCTGCCCCCGGCACCACCGGGCGCGCCATTCCCTGGACTACGGGCCTGTCCCCAGGGTCTACAGTCCCTCTCCCGGTGTGCCCCCTGGCTTGCCCCCCAGCCCCCTTCCGCTCCGCTCCCCACCCTGCCCGTTGCCGCTCGCCTCCGCCGCCGCGGCCCCGCAGAGTTCCTCCCGCCGAAAAAAGAGAGACCGCCGCCAAAAAACCATCCCGCCGCCGGCTTCCGCAGGCTTACCGGAAGGACACGATGGAACGGAGGAGGTTTTCGGCACTCAATACTTTGTACAACAACTGCTTAGCAGATGGGACCCTCAGGAGAGGCGCATGGGGTTCAACGATCCCCAAGGGGGGCATGATCGATTCTCGTAGTGCCTCTTCGTTCATCTCACGACTCTTCCATCGGGGATTCGCATTGGTGTTCCGCCGCCCGGCGTGTGCGGTGGCGGGAAGCCGAAGGCTGTAGGCCATCCGAACGCCGTTGTTCGGCCTTACCTACTTCGCAAACTCCAAAGCCACATAGCTGCCCCCAAAGAAGATATCGTCATGCTTCTTGAACATAGCCTTGGCGATCTCCGACCTCGGAAGATAGTACGTATTCATGACACCTTGTGTCGTTTGGCCGTGCTCCTCCATTTGGAAGTCCTCGATCTGGCCAACCAATCCAGACTTTGCGACTGAAAATCGTATTTTGCCTGTCGCCATGCGAGAGAAAGGGCCCGCATTTCTCGCTTGAAAAGCGTATTCAAATTTACCGATCGTCGACATGGAGGTAATAACAAACGATTCGAACTTAAGTTCATACTTGTCGTCTGCTTCCTGGCCCATATGAGGTATCTCGATCGTCCGCAACCCCTTGAACTCGATCAGCTTCTTGCTAGGCGAGAAGTACATCAGGCCGATTCCAGCGAAGTTCCCTGCCGTCCCATACGTGCCTGGACTGGCCTCAAAGAACGCTTCCCTCTCAACACGAAAACTGGCCCAGTCTATGCCTGGATCTTTTCCGAAAACCGAAGAAGTAGCGGCCAGGACCAGAAATACTGCAACTAAATATGGCTTCATACTGTTTCCTCGTTGCCGAACGCGGCGGCTCACAGGTTGGCGGAAGCGCGCCAGCGCTGGAGCCAATCCGACGTGCAGCCGTTTGTTGGGCGCATTCTGAACTATTAACATCGTCTCTGCCGCAGTTGTTTGGTTCTGTCTCTACTTCTCCATGAAGTCCTTGACTATTCCTTCCCATTTGTCCTGAGTTACCCCCTCAAATCTCTTGCCTCCCACGATACATATACGTTCACGTTCTTCATACTTGCGCCCCAACCTGACTGTGTACTGCGCCAAAGTCTTATTTGCGTTTGGATCATAGACCATGAAGTAGTTTGTATTGCCGCCATCTGTCTTGATTGGCGCCAGCGTAGCGTACAACACACATGCACTTAGCCTCTTATTGTAGTGGGGGCGGAAATCCAATACTTCTTCGTGCTCCTTGGCCCATCGTGTAGATGCTACGCTACATCTTTCTTGCAGTTCGTAGTCTATCTTCCTGCTCTGCGCGTCATCATTGCCACAAGCAACGCACGCCAAAGTCAATATGGTGCAGAACAAGAACAGAATCCAATTTCTTGCTTTGCCTACCCTCAAGCCAGTCCAATCTCGGCCCAGGCTCGAATTCTTCATGTCTCTGCTCTCCTTTTCACGCACCGAGTAGGCCGGGGGCGGTTGCCCGCCCCGGCCCCTCTAAGAACCGTACGTGAAAGTTTCCCTTCATACGGCTCAAGCACTCACGAAGGACTCCCTTCTGGAGAGCCCCGGTGACGCGATGCCCTGCGCCACCTTCGCGATACTCACCTGGAGCCCTCTGACGTTGCCGTCGGGTGGGGCAGCAGCTTTCGCCGTCTCTTGCTCTCCACCCTTTGAAGGTTCTCCCTGCTCTCTCGAGACGGAGCACCAGGCGGACGATGGGCAGGATGGCCAAGTGCCGCGGGCCCGCGGAGGGGCAGGAGCGGCCGTCTGCTCCCTTTACGGGCTGGGTGACATTGAAACCCGTATCCGTCCCATTACAGGACGGCCTTCGCTTCTTCCGCCCTCTCTCACCCGCAGACCCCATCGGCTCGCCTTACGACGGCCACGACGGGCTAGTGCCGCAAAGTCCAAGGATGGACGAGAGCGGCCGGCTCGCTGTCCGACTCGCATCGGAGTGACTACGGGCGTTCCCACGTTCCGCATGAACACCCGGAGAGGTTAGGTCCCGCCTCGTACGCCGGTGGCCCGACATCTGCGTGGGGTGACGTTCGAGCACCCCATCCTGGCCACTTGCCTTTTTGGCCCAAGCCTATCAGCACCTTTGGCTTGCCGACTGTGACGACGCTGCAGCGGTTCACATTACGTTGACCATACTCTCCAACCCTTGCTCCCCTCCACCGTCCGGTGCTGGCAGAGTTGAGGCACGTCCTCACGGACCACCTCTCCCGGCTCGCGCCGAGGGCTACGCAGTGCCTCTGCCCCTCCCTGGGCTTCGCCCTCCGGGCATCCCTGCGGGATGTCCGATTCCGCTCTCCTGCGGAATGCGCACCCGGGAGCTTCGCACCCGGGGATTACTCCCCACGCACGTCCCGGTAGGGTACCGGTGACAGAACACCGGGTCACCTGATACGGCCCCTCACTCCTTTGTCCGTAACGATGACAGCTGTTGATGCGACCTCGTGTCGCAACGAATGGCGCGCATAACTCGGCTGTCGCTTGCGCCAGTCCGAAGTTCATGCGCTTGTTCGGCCCTCTTCGTCTACTTCGCACCGATCAGGCGGTCGTACTCCCGGTGCGTTCCGATCCAGAACCAGACGATCCCTTCGCTCGCCTCAACGCCGACGGCCCGGTAGTCGCGTCCGACTCGGACGCTCCAGTAGCGGCCGGCCTTCTTGAAGTGCAAGGAGGGGTGCGCCGGATCGATCTTTAGCAGTTCATAGTTCTTGTCGGCCAGCGACTGAACCTCTGGAGCAAGACGGTCGTACCGCTCCCAAAACTTCGGCGTGGTGTAGTGCATCACATTTTCCTACACCTGCCCTCGCGCAGATCGCGTAAGGCCTCGTCGGCCAGGCTGTCTAAGCGGCCGGCGGCTGCATCTTCCTCGATTTGCCTGTCCCACTTTTTGTGATCGAGTTCAACAAGCCAGTCGTAGAAGCGGCGGTAGTCATCGGGTGCAAGATTAACGACTGCGTCCTCGATCTGTGCTAGTTTGATTGCTGGCATGACACGACCTCGCAGGTTCAATGGGTTAATGCTTCTATTCTTTTTACGTTGACCATACTCTCCAACCCTTGATCCCCTCCACCGTCCGGTGCTGGCAGAGTTGAGGCACGTCCTCACGGACCACCTCCCCCGGCTCGCGCCGAGGGCTACGCAGTGCCTTGCCTCTGCCCCTCCCTGGGCTTCGCCCTCCGGGCATCCCTGCGGGATGTCCGATTCCGCTCTCCTGCGGAATCGTCCCGGGAGCTTCGCACCCGGGGATTACTCCCCACGCACGTCCCGGTAGGGTACCGGTGACAGAACACCGGGTCACCTGATACGGCC
>JAXMLA010000049.1:0-38278 GCA_034370465.1 Desulfuromonadales bacterium | reverse complement strand
CCCCCCCCCCCCCCCCCCTACTCCATGCCATGCTCGAAGTTGAAGGGGAGAGTTTCGGGCAGCTCTTCGCCGCGTTTCAGCGCTTCCATGACCCGTTTGCCGCGGGGCGAGAAGGGGCCGAGATGGGACAAATCGACGACGAGATGGTCGAGACCGAGGCGATCGACTTCGTTGAGACGGCCGAGGAGGGAGAAGTCGGTCTCCGGACGCAGGGTCATCAGCCCGTCGCGGTGCTGGACGCGATAGCCTTCGTCGCGATCCGAGGTCACCGCTGTATCCGCCTTGAGATTACGCAGGCCGATACGCGAGGTGAGGAGGGGGATATTGGCATAAACGACCAGGCTCGCGGCGATGCCGACGTCGCGACGTTGCAGCGCTGCCAGATTTTCGCGGTCATCCTCGATGTAAAGAGTGGTCTCCTTGACCCCCAGCGCCTTCCAGGCCAGACGCGCCTGGCTGTTGAGGGAGAAGAGGCGGGTGCCGGTGATCAACGATAGTCCCTCGATCCCTTTGAAGAGGGGGAAGTGGCCGAGATTGTTGAGGCGAAAGTGTTTGTAGCCGCGTTCGACCAGGATGCGGATCAGTGTCCGCAGCTCCATCCAGGCCGGGTCGAGGAGGATAAAGGGGAGATCCCAAATGATCTTCTCTTCGCGCCCGCCACTGCGCTTGCCACCGGCGATCCCCTGAACATTGCTGCCGGTGAGGGGGACGATGATCCGCGCAATGGTCGGGTCGCTGAGGACATGCTGGTCGCGGCCGTCGCCGAGGACGAGATCAAAGGCGCGTTTGCGCGGGGCCGGCAGCGGCCCGGCCGGGAGGAGAGCAACGGTGGCGGCAGCCAGCCGCTCGCGGCGTTCGTTGCGGCGGAACTCAAACAGAATCCGGCCGAGCTCGGCGTAAAAGTCGCGACGGATCTCCTTGAGGCGACTCGGCGGGACGACCACCGCCGGTAAGGCTTCGGCGCTGAGGGTGCCGAGATTCAGTGCCCCTTCGCTGCCGGCAAAGACCTTGCGCAGGATGTTGGCATCGAGCCCCTGACTTTCGGCGGGGTAGGAGGTGATGTCGTAGCTGCGCTGCAGCGTTGCCCCGTCCGCCTCGGCAGCAAGGTGCAGCTGGGTCTCATCCATGGTCACGGTGAGATTGACGATCGCCGGGCGCGCGCCATGGCCGTCGAGGCGCCGTTTACAAGCCGCCTCGCTGAGGGTAAAGGCCTGTTCCGAGGAGACCTTGTAGACGCTGTCACCAGGCCGGAAAGGGCCGGGGAAGGGGGTGGGGACGGTGACGACCTTGCCCGCGACGACGAGCTTGACGCTGTTCTTCCCTTCGCGCAGCTCTTTGATCGTAAAGGCGAGGCCGGCTTTGTCGCTCTTCGGCTGAATGCGCAGGCGGTCGCCGAGATGGATGCGATCGCGGCTCTTGAAGGTGATGGCGCCGTCGCGAAAGGTCGTCACTTCGCCGAGAAAACGGCCGGTGGCGCCGGCGGTGTGCGGCGCCACGATGTCGCTCGGCGTGCTGCTGGTGAGGAAACCCTTGGTCGGCGGCCGGCCAAAGGAGAGTTTGAGCTTCTCCTTGGCGGCGGCGATGATCTGCGGCCGCTCCTTCTCCTTGGCATCAAGGACAGCGCGATAAGCACCAACCACGTTCGCGACATATTCGGCGCTCTTCATCCGTCCTTCGATCTTCAGGCTGCAAATCCCCGCTTGCGCGAGTTCGGGAAGGAGGTCGATGGCGGAGAGATCGTTGGGAGAGAAGTAGTAGCCGTCCTCCTTCTGGCCGTAACGGTAGCGCCGCCGACAGGGCTGGGCGCAGCGGCCGCGGTTGCCGCTCTTGCCGCCGAGCCAGGACGAAAAGTAACACTGCCCGGAGAAGCAGAAGCAGAGGGCGCCGTGGATAAAGTGTTCGAGCTCGATGGTGGTGGCGCGGCGGATGGCTGTGATCTCCGGCAGGGTCAGTTCGCGGGCGAGGACAGCGCGGGTAAAGCCGAGCTGTTCGAGCATCTTCACCCCGGCGACATTGTGCACGGTCAGCTGCGTCGAGGCATGGAGTTCAAGGTCGGGGAAGTGCTCCCGGGCCAGGCGCCAGATCGCCAGATCCTGGATGATGATGCCGTCGACGCGCAGGGCATCGAGATCCGCCAGGGTCTCGACCAGGCGCGGCAGCTCTTCCTCCTTGACCAGGGTGTTGAGGGCGACATAGATGCGCCGGTCATGGGCGTGCGCCCAGCTCAGCATCCGTTCCAGCTCAGCAAGGGTGATGTTCTTGGCCTTGGCGCGGGCGGAGAACTCCTTGAGGCCGAGGTAAACAGCGTCGGCGCCATTCTCCATGGCGGCAAAGAAGGCTTCAAGACTGCCGGTCGGGGCGAGGAGTTCGGGACGTTGCGGGATCGGTCGATTCATGGTCGGGAAGATAGCATGCAGGGCGGAATCGAGGCAACAGCTCGGGTGATCGTTATCCATTCAAACAGATAAGACCGGGAACAACTTCAAAATGGCGATCAATGGTGAGGACTGCGCAGTCATGGTGCAGTGCCAGCGTTGCGATGATGATGTCTGAAAATGGAAGAGTCTGCCCATTGGCGCGCAGCTGCAAAGAGAGTTTGGCGGCACTGCTCCATAATTCCTGAGTCATTTCCAAATACGACAGGGCTTGCAGGCCATTTTTCACATGTTCTTCTTCACGGGGATTTTTGATCCCCTGCAGCAGTTCATAAAGTACGACCCCACAGGTAACAACCTCACCCCGCAGCAGTGATTCCTCGAGAGTGCCTGCCAAAGGGGTCGATCTTCCCCGAAAGAAGTCAATCCAGGCACAGGTGTCAGGCAATATCCTATTGCTCGCCATAACGCGCCCGCTCTTCCGCTGCCTTTAATTCCAGGGTTTCTTCCCGCTCCCAGTCATAGTCGATCTCAACCTTCCCTCGTAAAGCCAAAAGATCCTCCATCTTCCGACGACGGACATACTCTTCCATAACAGTCACAATCGCCTGGGTCTTGGATTTTTTCCCGGAAAGTCTTTGCACTTCATCGATCAGCTCATCAGGTATGCATAGTGTTGCACGCATAATTAACACCTCCAGTATGTGTATAAGCTTATGCAGATATTATCACCCCGTCAAGTTGTATTCGGGGCCTCCGGCTTAAACATTCATCGAACTCTTGGCAGTACGGAATGAGGCAACCGGCTGATTGACTTGCGTCAAGGTTCCAATCCTCATTATGTGATATTTGCCATGAAGCATCACCATGAAGAAAGAACTGCCTGGCGGGGATCATCCCTGTCAGGCAGTTCTCATCAATGAGGAGATTCGTCCATGAAGATAGAAGTGTTAGGTAGCGGCTGTGCCGATTGCATCAAGCTTTACGAGAATGCCCAAAAAGCCTTGGCGGAAAGTGGTCAGCAAGGGGAGGTGGTCAAGGTCGAGGGGATAGCCGCGATGTTGAAGTACGGGATTCTCAGTCCTCCGGCGCTGGTCATCGACGGACAGGTCAAGTTTTCGGGCCAACTCTTGTCAGCCGCCGCGATCAGGGAGATGTTATGAAACGGGTTCTGACGCTGATTGTGATCCTCCAGATCTTTGCCGGTGTCGCCCTGGCCGAACTCCCGTCAGCCACGGCGCAAGAAATCGATCAGGCGTTGTTGTCTGGCAAGCCGACACTGATCAATTTTGGTCTTCGTACCTGCAGCGTCTGCAAGAAGATGGCCCCTTATCTTGAGTCGGTGGCGGGCGAATACCGGGGACGGGCCAACATCCTCTTTGTCGACGTCCGCGCCGATCAGGCGGTTGCCCGGAAATTCCGGGTACAGATGCTCCCGACCCAGATATTTAGCGACGCCAAAGGGCAGGAGGTGCAGCGCCACTCGGGTTATCTGGACAAGGAAGGGATGATCAAAGGACTGCAGGCGGCGGGGGTGAAGTGAGAGTTTGGGAGGGTAAAGTAAGAGCCCCGCAACCGAAGGTTGCGGGGCTCTTTTGTGGAACTTCGTGTATTGCTCGTTTAGATCACGCCGTGGGCAACCATGGCGTCGGCGACTTTGATGAAGCCGGCGATGTTGGCGCCGAGGACGTAGTCGCCAGGGGCGCCGTACTCTTCCGAGGTGCGATAGCAAAGCTTGTGGATGTTGACCATGATCTTCTCCAGCTTGGCTTCGGTCTCTTCGAAGGTCCAGGAATCGCGCTGGGCATTCTGTTGCATCTCCAGAGCCGAGGTGGCGACGCCGCCGGCGTTGGCGGCTTTGCCGGGACCGTAAGCGATCTTGGCGTCAAGGAAGACTTTGACCCCTTCCGGCGTGGTCGGCATGTTCGCCCCTTCACCAACGGCGATGCAGCCGTTCTTCACCAGGGTGAGAGCATCCTTGCCGTTGATTTCGTTCTGGGTCGCTGAAGGCATGGCAACCTGGCAGGGGATTTCCCAGATGTTGCCGTTTTTGATGTATTTTGCATCTTTGTGGTAGGTCAGATAATCCTCGATGCGGCGGCGTTCAACCTCTTTAAGCTGCTTGATCAGCTTAACATCGAGACCTTTCTCATGAACGATGACACCGTTGGAATCGGAGCAGGCGATGCACTTGCCGCCGAGCTGGTGGATCTTCTCGATGGTGTAGATCGCAACGTTGCCGGAACCGGAGACCAGGCAGGTCTTGCCGCCAAAGGTGTCCTTGCGGACTTTGAGCGCTTCATTGATGAAGAAGGTGGCGCCGTACCCGGTTGCTTCGGTGCGGGCCAGGGAGCCGCCCCATTTGAGGCCTTTGCCGGTAAGGACGCCGGCTTCCCAGCGGTTGGTGATGCGCTTGTACTGGCCGAACATGTAGCCGATCTCGCGACCGCCGACGCCGATGTCGCCAGCCGGGACGTCGGTGTGCTCGCCGATGTGACGATAAAGCTCGGTCATGAAGCTTTGGCAGAAGCGCATGACTTCCGCGTCCGACTTGCCCTTAGGGTCGAAGTCCGAACCGCCCTTGCCACCGCCGATCGGCAGGCCGGTCAGGGAGTTTTTGAAGATCTGCTCGAAACCGAGGAACTTGATAATGCCGAGATAGACCGAGGGGTGGAAGCGCAGGCCGCCCTTGTAGGGGCCGAGGGCGCTGTTGAATTCAACGCGGAAGCCGCGATTGATCTGAATATTCCCTTTGTCATCGGTCCAGGGAACCCGGAAGATGATCTGGCGCTCCGGCTCACAAAGGCGATTGATGAGTTTGCTCTCCAGATATTCCGGATGTTTGACCACGACCGGGCCGAGAGAGTCGAGGACCTCGCGAACGGCCTGATGAAATTCACTTTCACCGGGATTACGGTTAATGACTTCCTGGTAGATAGTTTCGAGTCTGCTGTCGAGTTGCATGCGGAGCTCCTTCTTTTGAACGGAGATTTAAGCCCTTGAGCCTGTAAAATAGGCAGAGGGTCAAGATGAGCCTAAATAAGTTACAATATGCATGCCTGAAGTCAAATTAAGTGCACAACTTATTTTAAGCACCTGATTCTGTGGCGATTATTTAGTCAGAAAAATCTGTTGTGATTATTTTGTTGGCAAGGAAAGAATAGAGAAGGGTAAGAGAGCAGTGGGATTGTGTAAAAAAAAGCTCAGATGAGTTTGGTTTTGAGTGTTTTAAAGCATATCCAGAGGATCGATATCGACGCTCAGGGTGAGTCCGGCGGCGACTTTGCGGCGGAGGAGATCGATCTGCCCGAGGAGACGGCGCAGCGGAGTTCTCTCCTGATTCTTGAGTAAAAGCTGAAAACGATGCTTGCCGCGCAGGCGGGAAAGGGGGCAGGGAGCAGGACCGAGGATCTCGACCTTACCCGCACTTCCGCGCAGCGCGGCAGAAAGCTTCTCCGCCCCGTCGGCGACCAGGGCACCATCGTTGCCACTCAGCACCAGATTGATCAAGTGTCCGAAGGGGGGGTAGCCGAGTTCCTGGCGGAAGGTGATCTCCTGGGTGTAGAAGGTTTGATAGTCATGCTGCAGCGCACAGGTGACCGCATAGTGCTCCGGTGCGTAGGTCTGAATCAGCACCCGGCCGGGTTGATCACCCCGTCCGGCCCGCCCGGCAACCTGCGACAGGAGGGTAAAGGCGCGCTCCGCGGCGCGGAAGTCGGGAAGGTTGAGGGCGAGATCGGCGTTGATGACGCCGACCAGGGTGACGCCGGGGAAGTCGTGCCCCTTGGCGATCATCTGGGTGCCGACGAGGATGTCGGTCTGGCGCGCCAGCATGGCGTCGACGATCTGGCGATGCGCCCCTTTGCCGCCGGTGGTGTCACGATCCATCCGGCCGATGCGCGCTGCCGGGAAGGCGGTTTGTAACTCCTCTTCGAGCCGTTCGGTGCCGGCGCCGACCGCTTCGAGATTGAGGCTGTTACAGGTCGGACAGAGGGAGGGAATAGTTATATTATAGTCGCAATAGTGACAAAGGAGGCGGCGGCGGCGGGCATGAAAGGTCAGGGCAATGTCGCAGTTCGGACAGTGAAACCCGGTGCCGCAATCGCGGCAAAGGATCGCCGGTGCAAAGCCGCGGCGATTAAGGAGGAGGAGGATCTGTCCCCCCACCGCCAGCTCGGCGGCGATCGCTCCCTGCAGCGGCGGAGCGATGATCGTCGTCCCTTTCGGCTGCTGCCGGAGATCGACGATCTCGACCCTCGGCATCGGCTGACCGATGGCGCGACCGGTGAGGGGGAGATAGCCGCAAAGGCCGCTTTGGGCGCGGTGAAAGGTCGTCACCGCCGGGGTGGCACTGCCGAGGATCACCGTCGCATTGTCCATCTGGCCGCGCAGCAGGGCAAGATCGCGGGCGTTATAGCGAAAACCTTCCCCCTGTTTGTAGCTGGAGTCGTGTTCTTCATCGACCACGATGACACCGGGGCAGGTGAGGGGGGCAAAGATCGCCGAGCGGGCACCGATAACAATCTGCGCTTCGCCGCAACTGATCATCCGCCAGGCATCGAAGCGCTCGCCGTCGGAGAGGCCGGAATGGAGGACGGCGATAGCGGTCGATGCCCCAAAGCGAGCGCGAAAGCGGGCGGTCAGCTGTGGCGTCAGGGCGATCTCCGGGACGAGGATCAGCGCCTGTTTGCCGAGAGCGAGAGCGTCGGCGATCGCATGCAGGTAGACTTCGGTCTTGCCGCTGCCGGTGACGCCGTGCAGCAGGAAGGGGGCAAAGATGCCACTGTGCAGGGCCGTGTGCAGGGCGGTCCGGGCTTGCTCCTGTTCGGCATTCAGGGTCGGGGCGCGATCGGCGGGGGCGGGGATATCGAGAAAAGGATCGCGGCGCCGCACCCGGCGTTCTTCCTCCAGCCAGCCGCTGTCGATCAACCGGCGCAGCACGTCGCTGCCGACGGTCAGCTCTTTGCGCAGCTCCGAGGAAGAAAGGGGACCTTTTTGCCGCAGGAGAGTGATAACCGCCAATTGTTGCGCGCCGCGCGGCAGATCATCGCGGGCGATGGCGGTGAAGACCCGTTCGGTGCGCGGTGTCACCCGCACCGTCTGGGTGCCGAGGCCGGCGGGGAGGACGGAACGGATCGCTTCGCCGGGGGGGTAACGATAATACTCCGCCGCCCGCAACAGGAAGGGGAGCATCGTTTCCGGAAAGAGTATGTCGTCGTCCGGGGCATCGACCAGCTCTTTCAGCCCGCTGCTGTCGCCGGGCGTCACACTCAGAACACACCCGGCCGCTTGTCGCCGTCCCAAAGGGACGATGACCCGGCTGCCGGCGCGGACGCGTTCGTGCAGATGGAGCGGCACCAGGTAGCTGAGCGGGTGTGGGAGCGGCGCGGCGACGGCAACGCTGGCGATGATGGGGAGTGTGTCGGTCATATCTCTTTCAAAAGATAAGGGGCACGGCGTACCGTACCCCTGGGTAGCGAGCATACTTGGCTGAATCAATAGCCGAGATAGGTAATCAACCCTTTGATCTCCGCCATCAACACTTCGAAGGCCGGGCCGTCAAGGCTCTGGGCGCCGTCGCAGAGGGCTTTATCCGGATCGGGGTGAACTTCGACCATGACCCCGTGCGCGCCGACCACCAGCGCCGCCTTGGCCATCGGCGCCACCAGCGAGCGTTTGCCGGTGGCATGGCTGGGATCGACGATAATCGGCAGATGGCTGATGCTGCGGATCAGCGGTACGATCGAGACATCGAGGGTGTTGCGGGTCGCTTTTTCAAAGGTGCGGATACCGCGTTCGCAGAGGATGACCTGCGAATTCCCTTCGGAAAGGAGATATTCGGCGGCAGAAAGAAACTCTTCGATCGTCGCCGCCATGCCGCGTTTGAGCAGGACCGGATGGGAGCGGCGACCGGCTTCCTTGAGGAGATCGAAGTTCTGCATGTTGCGGGCGCCGATCTGCAAAACATCCGCATAACGGCAGACATCGTCGAGCTGGTCGATGCGCATGACTTCGGTGATCACCGGCAGACCGGCGGCATCGCCCGCCTGGCGCAGCAGCTTGAGGCCATCGCGCCCCAGTCCCTGAAAGGAGTGCGGCCCGGTGCGCGGTTTGAAGGCACCGCCGCGCAGCATGCCGGCGCCGTGCGCCTTGACGAGATGAGCGGCCGTCAGCATCTGTTCTTCGCTCTCGATCGAACAGGGACCGGCAATCACCACCGGCGGACAGCCGTCGCCGAAGCGGACGCCCTTGACATCGACGATGGTGCTCTCGGGGTGAAAATCACGGGACACAAGTTTGTAAGGCTTGCTGACGTGGATGACTTCACGCACGCCGGGGAGTTCGAGGATGGCCGAATCGTCCACATAGCCCTGGTTGCCGAGGACGCCGATGGCGGTCCGCTGGCTGCCGGGGATAGAGACCGGTTGTAACTTCATCGCTTCGACGGCGCGATGAACCGCATCGATCTGCGCGTCGGTAGCGCTTTGGTGCATAACGATCAGCATGGTGGCGTCTCTCTTCCTCTTCCTGCAATCCGCGGGGGAATGACTTTGTTTGCCAAGGGAGACAGACTAAACAGAGTGAGCGGAAAATTCAATCCTTTTTCGTCCCTTGGCGGCGGGCCTGACGGCGCCGCCAGGCCGCGCGAATTCCGAAAAAGAGTCCGGGGAGCAACAGCGCCCAGATCAGGGCGATGACAATCGTTTCGCTGGTGGTCATAACCGTCTCCTTGATCTTTTTCTGCCACTTTCGCATGGTCCGACCTCAATCGCCTTGAGCCAGGTCAAATAAGCTCGCCAGCGGTTTGACATCACCTTGCCCTTCCGCTAATCTGTGTGAAAAATTTACCCGCAAAACAAGGAGAATTCGCGATGAAAAGAAAAAGTTTCACCCTCCTCGCCCTGCTCATGCTTGGGACCATGACCGTTACCGGCTGCGGCCTCTTTCATCATGGTTCCCGCCGGTGCAACACGCCCTGCGAAATGACGGCGGGCGAAAAGCCTTGCCAGCAAAAGAAGAACTGTGTCAAGGCCGATTGTAACAAACCTTGCTGCGAAAAGATGAAAGCCACAGAAGCCCCCGCCCAGTAGGGGTGGTTCTGCCTGAATTTTTTATGGGAGTGGCCCTTCGGCTGCTCCCATTTTTTCCTCATCAGGAGTTTTTTTCTTTCCATGACCCAGCGCGTTGTCCCCAACACCTCCCCGAGCTTTATCCCCGATCTGGAACAGGATCTGAGCTTCCGGCCGCAAACGGTCTTTCCCCGTCCCGAACAACCGCTGGTTCTCGAAATCGGTTGCGGCATTGGCGATTTTATCCTCCCTCTGGCGGCGAGTCGGCCGGAGGTCAACTTTCTCGCCATCGACATCTATAATCAGGGCTGTCTCAAGACCTGTCGCAAGATCGATGCAGCCGGTCTCGATAATGTCCGGGTCATGCGCATCGAAGCGCGCCACCTCATCGCCCGCTATCTCGATCCCTGGTCGTTGGCGGCCATCTATATTAATTGTCCCGACCCCTGGCCGAAGAAGCGCCATCGCGAACGCCGCCTGGTCAATGCCGACTTTTTGGAGGTCGTCCGCTTTGCTCTCAAGCCGGGGGGTGAGCTCTTCTTTGCCTCGGATGTCGCCGACTATGCCGAAGAGGTCTCGGCCCTGATTGTCAACGAGTGCGGTTTTCTCCGCCTGACCCCGGAGCCGTACTGCACCGAACTCCAGCCCGAATACCCGATCTCCAAATATATGCGGCGTTTTCTTGAACTCGGTCAACTTATCTACTTTGTGCGGCTGCGTCGGCAGAGTCATGAAGTCGAACCGCCGCCAGCGCGGCCCAGTGCGGTGCGTGCCGGTTTCCGCGTGCGCCGGGAAACGATCGGCAAATGAGCAACTATCTGACCGCTCTCCTCCCCGGCACCGGTGGCACCCTGAAAGAGACCCCCGGCGATTTTCGCGTCGAAGAGATCCCCCTTTACCTCCCGGCCGGCAGCGGCGAGCACCTCTACGTGACGATCGAGAAGACCGGGATAACGACCAGTGATCTCGTGCAGAAGCTCAGCACGGCCCTCAAATTGCCGCCCCGCGAGATCGGTTATGCCGGTCTCAAGGATGCCCGAGCTATCACCGTCCAGACCCTCTCCCTCACTGGCGTCAAGGCCGAGGCGGCCCTGGCTCTGCAGCTCCCCGGCGTCCGCGTCCTCTCCGCCATCCCCCACCGCAACAAACTGCGCCTCGGCCATCTCGCCGGTAACCGTTTTGTCATTCGATTGCGCGATGTCCTCCCTGGTGCTGGGGAGCAGGCCCTCGACATCCTCCATGTGCTGCAGGATCTTGGCGTCCCCAATTCCTTCGGTTCCCAGCGTTACGGCAGTCTCGGCAACTCGCATCGCATCGGTCGGGCGCTCCTGCTTGGCGACTATAGCGCGGGCTGCCGCGAGCTGATCGGCGAACCCGCGGCGATTGTCGATCCTGCCTGGCAGGCCGCTGCCATCGCTTATACCGAAAACGGGGCAAGCGCGGCTTTCGAATTGATGCCGCAGCGCTGCCGCAACGAACGCCAGGTGCTGCGCTCGCTGGCGCAGGGGGCGACTCCGCAGCAGGCCCTCCTCGGTTTACCGCGTCCGCTGTTGCGCCTCTTCCTCTCCGCTTATCAGTCCTCTCTCTTCGATCGCATCGTCACCATGCGCCTTGCCACCCTCGGCACCCTCTGGGCCGGCGATCTCGCCTGCAAGCATGTCAACGGTGCCGTCTTCAAGGTCGGAGATCACCTCGTCGAGCAGCCCCGCGCCGACGCCTTCGAGATCAGCCCGACCGGCCCCCTCCTTGGCTGCAAGGTCCCCCTCGCCACCGGCATGGCCGGGATGCTCGAAGCGGCCCTCCTCGACAAGGAGAAGCTCACTCTGGAGATGTTCCGCCTCGGCAACGGCCTCGACATGGAAGGGGAGCGCCGGCCGCTACGCGTCCCCCTCGGGGAGTTCGCCGTCAGCGCCGACGCCGAGGGGTTGCTCCTCTCTTTCAGTTTGCCGAAGGGGAGTTATGCGACCAGTGTGCTGCGCGAGGTGATGAAAGGGGATTGAATTTCTGACCATGAACCTGCTCTCTGCAAGAAACCGATCTGCCGGTGTGGTGATCGCCTGGGTGCTGATGCTGGGGGCGGTCTTGGCGAGCAAAGCCAGCGCCGACTGTACCGAGCCTCTCACCGCGGCAGAGCAGAATCGCCGGGCGACGTATGTCACCCTTGCCGGTGCCGGGGTGATCACCGCCTGGGGCGTTGTTAACTGGGACTACTTCAGCCGTAAACCCCAAGCAAAATCGGAAGGATGGTTCGGTCCGGACACGAAAGAAGGCGGGGCCGATAAGCTCGGTCACGTCTTCACTACCTATGTAGTCGCTCAAGGCATCTCCAGCCTGATGGAGCAGTCCTGGTGTTTTACTCCAGAGGAAGCCGCCTGGCACGGAGCCCTGTCCTCCTTTGCCATTCTCGGTTTCATGGAGGCGGGTGATTCTTTCAGTGATTATGGATTCTCGTCGGAGGATTTCATTGCCAATGCCCTGGGGAGTCTGGCCAGTTACTATCGCTACCGCCACCCCGATCTGGCCCGTAAGGTCGATTTACGCTGGGAGATCGGCCTTCATCCGGAGAAGATGGATTTCACCACCGATTATGAAAATTCAAAATATCTGGTTGCTGTCAAGCTGAACGGTTTTGAACGCTTCGACCAGAGCCTGCTCAAGCACGTTGAATTGCATGCCGGATATTATGCCCGGGGTTACTCGGATGCAAACGAGTCTGACCAAAGAAATTTGTACATGGGAATCGGGCTGAATCTGACGGATCTCTTCCGGCGCGGCGGGCACCGGCGGGTCGCGACATTCCTCAATTATTATCAACCACCGGCCACCTACCTGGCGATCGAGAAGCAACTGACGGACTAATGTTCTAGTGGTGGCTATAGTCGAGTGGACGAAGAGATTAAACTGAAATTTTTGCGTGCGTTTTGGCCGTGAAGAGCTAAACTTCAGTGGCAATAAATGTACTTTGTTTGTCCCCTCAAAGGAGGTTCCCCATGCTACCTTCCGGCAGCGATACTCTGCGTACCCGCCGTACACTCTCCGTTAATAATGTCGATTACGATTACTTCAGCATCAGCGCCGCCGAAGCCGCCGGGGTCGGTGATCTTCGCCTCCTCCCCCTCAGTCTGCGTATCCTGCTGGAGAATTTGCTGCGCTTTGAGGATGGCCGCACCGTCACGATTGACGATATTGCCGCCTTTACGACCTGGCTGGAGGAGCGCACTTCGGCGCGCGAGATCGCCTTTATGCCGGCGCGCATTCTCATGCAGGACTTCACCGGCGTGCCGGCGATCGTCGATCTCGCCGCTTTACGGCAGGCGGCTGTCCTCGCCGGCGGCGACGCGCAGCGGGTGAATCCGCGCATCCCCGTCGATCTGATCATCGACCATTCGGTGACGGTGGAGCGGGCCGGCAGTGAAGATGCTTTCGCTTATAATGTCCAGGTGGAGATGGAGCGCAACCGTGAGCGCTACACCCTGTTGCGCTGGGCGCAGCAGTCCTTTAATAATATTCGGGTTGTGCCGCCGGGGACGGGGATCTGCCATCAGGTCAATCTCGAATATCTGGCGAAAGTGGTCTGGAGCCGTGACAGTGACGGCCGACGCCTGGCGTATCCTGATACGGTGGTCGGCACCGACAGTCACACGCCGATGGTCAACGGCCTCGGCGTCCTTGCCTGGGGGGTGGGGGGGATCGAAGCGGAAGCGGCGATGCTCGGCCGGCCGATGTCGATGCTGCTGCCGGAAGTGGTCGGCGTTAAATTGTCGGGCGCTCTGCAACCGGGGGTGACGGCGACCGATCTTGTCCTTTACATCACCGAACTGCTGCGCAAATTTGGCGTGGTCGGCAAGTTTGTCGAATTCTTCGGCGCTGGTCTCGACCATCTGCCGATTGCCGACCGGGCGACGATCAGCAACATGGCGCCGGAGTATGGCGCTACCTGCGGCTATTTCCCTATCGATCAGGTGACTCTCGACTATCTGCGTTTTACCGGCCGGGATGAAGAGAATATTGCCCTGGTTGAAGCTTACGCCCGGGCACAGGGACTGTGGCGCGATGCCGGCAGTGTCACCCCCCGCTTTACTGCGACCCTTGAATTCGATCTTGCCAACGTCGCGCCGACCCTGGCCGGGCCGAAACGACCGCAGGACCGGGTGGCGCTTTCGGCCCTGACTGCGGCCTTTGATGCGACCCTGCCGCTTCAGGAGCAGGGAAAAGCGATGGAGGTCGCCGGCCAGGAACAACCGCTGCGGCAGGGTGATGTCGTCATCGCCGCCATCACCTCCTGCACCAACACCTCAAATCCGGTGGTGATGCTCACCGCCGGCCTCCTCGCCCGCAAAGCCCGGGTCCTTGGGCTGCGAAGTCAACCGTGGGTCAAGACCTCGCTGGCGCCGGGCTCCAAAGTGGTCAGTGCCTACCTGCGACAATCCGGCCTGCAGGACGATCTCGATGCCCTCGGTTTTCAGACCGTCGGTTATGGCTGTACCACCTGCATCGGCAACTCCGGCCCTCTGGCCGCGCCGATCGCTCAGGCGATTCAGGAAGGGATGCTGACAGTCAGCGCTGTCCTCTCCGGCAATCGCAACTTCGAGGGGCGCATTCATCCTCAGGTGAAGGCCAACTGGCTGGCTTCTCCGCCGCTGGTCATTGCCTTTGCCCTCGCCGGCACGGTCCGCATCGATCTCAGTCGCGATCCTCTCGGCGTGAGCAGCAGCGGAACCCTCGTCTATCTCCGTGACCTTTGGCCGGATAGCAGTGAAGTGGCCGACGAGCTGGCGAAGATCACGCCGCAGATGTTTAGCGACGGTTATGCCGACGTCTTTAGCGGCGATGCGGATTGGCAGGGGCTGCCGGTCACCTCAAGCACCCTCTTCCCCTGGGATGGCGATTCCACCTATATCCGCCTCCCCCCCTTTGTCGCTCTGACCGAGCCGGCGACGACGATTACCGGTTTTTCCGGCGCGCGGGTCCTCGCCCTCCTGGGCGATTCGATTACCACCGATCATATCTCCCCGGCCGGGAATATCCGTCCCGACAGTCCGGCGGGTCTCTATCTGCAGAAGCACTGGGTCAAACCGGCCGACTTCAATTCTTACGGCTCGCGGCGCGGCAACCATCAGGTGATGATGCGCGGCACCTTTGCCAATGTCCGGCTCCATAACGAGATGATCCGTGAGCGGGAAGGGGGTTTTACCCGCCATCAACCGTCGCAGGAGATGATGACGATCTTCGATGCCGCCGAGCGCTATGCTCTGGAGAAGGTGCCGCTGCTGGTGATTGCCGGCAAGGAGTACGGATCCGGGTCGAGTCGCGACTGGGCCGCCAAGGGGCCGATGCTCCTCGGAATCCGCGCCATTCTTGCCGAGAGCTTTGAAAAGATTCATCGTTCCAATCTGGTCGGGATGGGGATCTTCCCGCTGCAGTTTCTTGACGGGGCCAGCCGAAGGAGTCTCGGTCTTGATGGCAGCGAACGGATCGACCTCCTCCCGACTGCGTCGATCGAGCCCCGGCAGCGGTTGCTGCTGCGGTTTCAGCGCGCTGATGGCGAGATGTTTGAGCTGCCGGTCCTTTGTCGCATCGATACCGTCGATGAGGTCGTTTCTTTTGCGCAGGGGGGATTGCTCAACGATGTTCTCCGTCGGCTTTTGATGAAAGATTAGCAGGTTGGCGCTCATTTCGGCAGTATTGTTGATTGACATGAAGAGGCGAAAGGCGTAGATTGCCTCCCTTCTAACGCCGGTCCTGCCGGTTCTATTTTCTCTTTTTCTCCTTGCGAGGTCCCAGATGAAGATCCTTGTTACCGACGAAATTTCTCAGGAAGGGTTGCAACCCCTCCTTGATGATCCCCGCATGGAGATCGATATCCGCCTCGGCCTGCCGGTGGCTGAACTCCACCAGTTGATCGGTGGATACGAAGCGCTGATCACTCGCAGTGGCACCTTGGTCAATCCTGCTCTCATCGACCACGGTCGCAGTCTCAAGATTATCGCCCGCGCCGGCGTCGGCATCGATAATGTCGATGTCGACTATGCCAGCCAGAAAGGGATCATCGTTGTCAACGCCCCGTACGGCAATGTCAACTCGGCGGCGGAACATACCATGGCCCTCCTCCTCTCCTTGTGCCGTAATGTGCCGGTGGCCAACGCCAGCCTCAAGGCCGGCGAATGGAAACGCGCCCCCTTTACCGGTTCCGAAGTCAAGGGGAAGACGGTCGGGGTGATCGGTCTCGGCAAGGTCGGCGGCCGGGTCGCCACCCGCTGCAAGGCTTTTGAAGCCGACGTAATCGCTTACGATCCCTACATCGCCGAAAAGCGCGGTGACGATCTCGGGGTCAAGCTCGTCAGTCTCGAAGAGATTATTCGCTATGCCGACATCATTACCGTCCACACGCCGCTCAATGCCGAAACCCGCGGGATGGTCAATGCCTCCCACTTCCCGAAGATGAAGGACGGCGTCATTCTCATCAACTGCGCCCGCGGCGGGATTATCGATGAAGCGGCGATGCTGGCCGCCCTCGAATCCGGCAAAATCGGCGGCGCGGCCTTTGACGTCTGGAGTGAAGAACCACCGGCGACCGAGACCCTGAAGAAGCTCATCGGCCATGCGAAGATGATCGTGACCCCGCATCTCGGCGCCAATACCTTTGAAGCCCAGAAGAATGTCGCGGTCGATGTCAGCCGCGAGATCGTCAGTTATCTTGACGGCCGGCCGATGGAGAATGCCGTCAATATCCCCCGTTTCGATCCGGATCTCCTCGAACACATGAAACCCTTCCTCGAGCTCATCCAGCAGATGGGTCGTTTCCTGGCGCAACTCGCCCCGGCCCACGCCGGCAAGGTCACCTTTATCTATAACGGCAAGCTGGCCCGCTACGATTGCGCTCCTCTCACCGTCTGCGGTCTCGCCGCCCTCCTCAACCGGCGCACCGATCAGGATGTCAACATGGTCAATGCCCGTCTTGTCGCTGAAACGATGGGGATCGTCGTCGAGGAGGTGCGCAATACCGAGACGGAATCGTTCTCGAACCTGATTACACTGGTTCTGGATTCGCCGGAAGGGAAGCGGACGATCTCCGGGACGATGTTCGAAGGGATTGCCAAGATCGTCAAACTCCGCGATTTCCTCACTGACTTCACCCCGGAAGAGCACATGCTGGTCATGCATTATCAGGATCGGCCGGGGATGCTCGGCAAGATCGGCACCATCCTCGGCGAGTCGGGGATCAATATCGGCAATATGAATCTCGGGCGGCGGAAAGAAGAAGGGGAAGCGATGGTGGTCTTCTCCATCGATTCGCCTGTGGACGAAGCGACGGTCAAGCGGATTGCCACCGAGGTGGGGGCCCGCTTTATCAAGCAGATTGAAATGTAGTTGGTGAATAAAAAAGGGGAGCCGATCGGCTCCCCTTGGTTTGTGTCCCGGTCGATTATTTACAGGGCTTTGCGCAGCAGGGCGTCGAGCTGGTTCTTCGGCACGGCGCCGACCACCTGGTCGACAATCTTGCCGTCTTTGAAGAGGATCAGGGTGGGGATGCCGCGCACGCCGTATTTCCCCGGAGTGGCGGGGTTGTCGTCAACGTTGACCTTGCCGATCTTGATCTTGCCGTCGTACTCGACCGCAAGGGCGTCGATGAGGGGGCCGATTGCTTTGCACGGGGCACACCAGGTGGCCCAAAAGTCGACGAGAACCGGGGTTGTCGATTTCAGGACTTCGACATCAAAGCTGTCGTCGGTCAATTGAATAACTTTCTCTCCTGCCATCGGTTTATCTCTCCTTTATTCGGGATAAGGCTGCAATGAATGCCGGGATATGTTGGCATGGCAGCGGGGTAAAAGACAAGCGCTAATCAGAAGTATAATCAAAGCTGCGGAGTTGGCAAGGGAACTTTGCCGCCGTTGTTGAGGAGCCTTGAAAATGCCGAAGAACGAACGCCTGGCCCGCGCCCTGCAAGATCATCTGACGCTGATTCGCGACGCGGTCGTACCGCAGGAAGCCATTCTCACGGCTTTGTCGGGACGTCTCTGTGAAGCTTTCCAGCGGGAAGGACGCCTCTTTATCTGCGGCAGCGGCCCGATGACGGTGGTCGCCGATCTCACCGCCAATCTCTTCCTTTACCGCCTCGGCTTCGAGCGGCCGGCCCTGCCGGTGATCTCCCTTTGTCACGATGCCACCCTCCTCTATTCGCTCAGTCGCGACGGGCTGGCGCGGCAGATCTTTTCCCGGCAACTCCGCCCCCTCGCTGCCGAGAACGACATCCTTCTGCTCTTTTCCGATCTCCACCCTGATCCGGCCCTCAACGAAGCCCTGCTCACTGCCGAGCGCATCGGCATGACGACGGCAGCTGTGGCCCCTGCCAAGATTGCTTTGGCCGGAGAAGTGCCGCCGCAGATCTTTTTCCGATTGGAGAGTTCGAGTCCCGGCCGCATTGTCGAAACCGCGGTGGTCTTTGCCCATCTCCTTTGTGAACTGGTGGAGGCTGAGCTCTTTGAGCACTGAGATCGCCGGCTATCCCGTCGTTCTTCGCCTGTCCGGTCGCCGCTGTGTCGTGATCGGCGGCGGCGAGGTGGCGCGACGCAAGGTGGCGGGGCTTCTCGCCGCGGACGCCAGGATTGAGGTGATTGCGCCGTACCTCCATCCGGAGTTGCTGGCGCTGCCGGGGATTGAGTTGACCTGTCGGCCTTTTTTGCCGGACGATTTGTGCGGGGCGTTTCTGGCCTTTGCCGCCACCAATGACCGCAATGTCAATGCTGCGATCGCGGCGGCGGCGCGGCAGCTCGGGGTGCCGGTCAATATCGCCGACGACCCGGAGGAAAGTGATTTTCATCTCCCGGCAATTTTATCGCGCGGCGACCTGCTGGTCGCGGTCAGCAGTGGCGGTAGCAGCCCGGCCTTTGCCGCCGAGCTGCGCGATCATCTCGCCACAAAACTCGGCCCCGAGTGGGAACTTTTCTGTGCCGTGGCTGGGGCGCTGCGGCAAAAGCGATTGACAGACGGGGAAGCAAGCGCATACAATCGCGCGGTTATCAGCGACCTCTTTGCCGCCGATCTCCCTCTCCTCCTTTCTCACCAGGATGAAGCGGCAATCGATCGCTGCCTCACCGCGGTGACCGGTATCAAGATAACGTTGGCCGATCTGGGCATTCACTTCGGGAAAGGGACAACATGAGCATTAATATCCTCCTTTATAATGTCACTCTGCTCCTTTATCTTATTGCCACCATCCTCTTTCTGGTCGAGGTTTCGGCCCGCCATATCAAAACCGCCGGCGTCGCCCGCTGGATCCTTTGGGGCGGTTTTGTCTGCCACTGCGCCGCCCTCCTGCTCCGCTTTATCGAAATCGGCCACACCCCGGTCTCCAGTCTCTACGAATCCCTCTCCTTCTTTGCCTGGGCGCTGGTCTGCGCCTTTATCCTCTTCGATTGGCGTTATCGCCTCGCGGTTCTCGGTGCTTTTGTCTGTCCGCTGGCGGTGATCCTGATGCTGGTCGGTAGCGCGGTGATCATCGGTGGCGCCGAACCGCAGCAGGCCAATCCGATGCTGCAGAGCAAGTGGTTTCCGGTGCACGTCACCTTTGCCTTTCTCGGCCATGCCGTCTTCGGCGTCGCCTTTGCCGCCGGGATCATGTATTTGCTGCAGGAGCGGATGCTCAAGAGCAAACGCTTCTCGGCTCTTTATTACAAACTCCCCTCCCTCGATACCCTCGACAGCATCAACTACAAATGTCTCACTTTCGGTTTCCCGCTGATGACCCTGGGGATTATCTCCGGCGCGGTCTGGGCCAATTCCGCCTGGGGAGGTTACTGGCGCTGGGATCCGAAGGAGACCTGGGCCCTGATCACCTGGTTCTGGTACGCGGCGCTGCTGCACGGCCGTCTCTCCATCGGCTGGCGCGGCCGCCGTGCCGCCATCTTCGCCATTATCGGCTTCGCTGCCCTTGTTTTCAGCTTCCTCGGAGTCAACCTCCTCCTCGACGGCGCCCACACCTTCAAATCACTGCGTGGGGAATAGGGAGGAGTCGCGACGTTATGAATATCCTTGTTGTTGGACTGAGTCATAAAACCGCGCCGGTGGCGGTGCGGGAACGGGTTGCTTTCGCGCCGACCGCCATGGAGCGCCCCCTGCACGAGCTCCTAGCCCTGCCGGCGATCAGCGAAGCGATCATCGTCTCGACCTGTAATCGTGTCGAACTTTACGCCACCAGCCGCGAGCCCGAAGCGGCGCTCGGTCAGATGCGACGTTTTCTCACCTCCTATCACGGTCTCGAAGCCGGGAGTCTCGACGAAAACCTTTACGAATATCAAGGGGAGGAAGCGATCCGCCACGTCTTTCGGGTCGCCTCCAGCCTCGATTCGATGGTCATCGGCGAACCGCAGATCCTCGGCCAGATCAAGACCTCTTACGGTTATGCGGCCGAGTTCAAGACCGCCGGGCTGATCCTCAACCGCTTTCTCCACAAAGCCTTCTCTGTCGCCAAGCGGGTACGGACCGAGACCGCGATTGCCGGCAATGCCGTCTCCGTCGCCTTTGCCGCCGTCGAACTGGCGCGCAAGATCTTCGGCACCTTAGAAGGGAAGAATGTCCTGTTGATCGGTGCCGGCGAGATGAGCGAACTCGCCGCCCGCCACTTCATCAATAACGGCGTATCCCAGGTCCACGTCACCAACCGCACCTTCGAGCGGGCGGTCAAACTCGCCGAAGAATTCAAGGGGCGGGCGATTGCCTTTGACGACTTCCCGGATCATCTCCATCAGATCGATATCGTCCTCACCTCCACTGGTGCGCCGACCTTTATCCTCGGACCGAAGAAGGTCGAAGAGGTGATCAAACAACGCAAGAACAAACCGATGTTCTTTATCGACATCGCTGTCCCCCGTGACATTGATCCCCGCGTCAACGATGTCGCCAACGTCTATCTTTATGATGTTGATGATCTGCAGGGGGTGGTCGCCGCCAACCTCAAAGAGCGGCATAAAGAGGCGAAGAAAGCGGAAGGGATCATCGAGGAAGAGATTGCCGCCTTTTACCGCTGGCTGGCGACCCTCGATGTCGTGCCGACGATCGTCGCGCTGCGAAGTCGCTTTGAAGAGATCCGCCGCGCTGAAATCGATAAAACCTTTGGCGCCGCCCTGAAGAATCTTGGCGATAAGGAGCGGCGCTCGGTTGAGGCCTTGACCTCGGCGATCATCAACAAGCTGCTGCACGCGCCGATCACCCTCCTCAAGCAGGAGCAGAATGACGACTCGACCGACAGCTCGGTTCATGCCGTCCGCACCCTGTTCAATCTCGAACCGCCGAAGCCCGAGGGGAAACTCGAAGATCTTGATGACTCGGCTGAAAATCAGTAACGAAAATTATTCCCCAGCATAAAGGAGCACGATAAAAAGATGGCAAGAAAACTCCTGCGTATCGGTACCCGCGCCAGTCAACTCGCTCTCTGGCAGGCCAACTGGGTTCAATCGGAACTCAACAAGCGTTATCCGGAGATGGAAGTCACCCTGACCAAGATCAAGACGCAAGGGGACAAGATCCTTGATGTGCCGTTGGCGATGGTCGGCGGCAAGGGACTCTTTGTCAAAGAGATTGAAGAAGCGATGCTGCGCGACGAGATCGATATTGCCGTCCATTCGATGAAGGACGTGCCGACGATCTTCCCCCCCGGCCTCGGCTTGCGTTGTATTACCGAGCGTGAAGACCCCCGCGATATCCTCATCCTTGCCCCCGGCGTCAAGAGTTTCATGGATCTGCCGCAAGGCGCCCGTATCGGCACCTCGTCGCTGCGGCGCAAGTCGCAACTCCTTCATCTCCGCCCCGATTTCGTCATGGTCGATATCCGTGGCAATGTCGAGACCCGCATGCGGAAATTGACCGAGGATGATCTCGGCGCCGTGGTCCTCGCGGCCGCCGGGATGAATCGTCTCGGCTTTACCTCGCAGATCAGTGAATATCTGTCGACGGAGCTGTCGATCCCGGCGATCGGTCAGGGCGCGCTTGGGATTGAAAGCCGGATTGACGCGACCGAGATCAATGAACTGATCGACTTTTTTAACCATCCGCCGACCGCCTGGGCGGTCAAGGCCGAGCGTGCTTTTCTGCGCCGCCTCGAAGGGGGCTGCCAGGTTCCGATCGGCGCCTTCGGTTCGGTCACCGGCAACACCCTCACCCTCACCGGTTTTGTCTCCGATGTCGAAGGGAAGCAAATGCTGAAGAAGACCGTGACCTGCCCGGTTGAAGCCGCCGAAGCGACCGGCATCTCGCTCGGGGATGATCTCCTGATCCTCGGCGCCGGCAAGATCCTCAACGAGGTCTATCAGCACGAAACCTTTAACGTGAATCGGGTAGCTGTCTGACCTTCTGGCTTTCGCGAATCATCGTAGGGGCACGGCGCGCCGTGCCCCTCGCTTTTTGGACCGAGAACAAAGATGAAGCCGGGCCGTGTCTATCTGATCGGCGCCGGTCCCGGCGATCCCGGGCTGATGACCGTGCGTGGTCGCGACTGTCTGCGCAGCGCGGAGGTGGTCGTCTACGATTATCTCGCCAATCCGCTGCTGCTGCGCGAAGCGCCTCAGGCCGAGACGATCTACGTCGGCAAGAGCAAAGGACTGCATCATCTCCCGCAGGAAGAGATCAATGCTCTGCTCGTCGATCTGGCCAAACAGGGGAAGAT
Organism: Desulfuromonadales bacterium; assembly: GCA_034370465.1. Classification (GTDB taxonomy): domain Bacteria; phylum Desulfobacterota; class Desulfuromonadia; order Desulfuromonadales; family UBA2197; genus UBA2197. The sequence continues at coordinate 16,169 of JAXMLA010000049.1, read as the reverse complement.
CGTCGCCCGCCTCAAGGGGGGGGATCCTTATGTCTTTGGCCGCGGTGGCGAAGAAGCGTTGTGTCTGGCGCAGGCCGGCATCCCCTTCGAGGTGATCCCCGGTGTCACCGCCGCCTTTGCTGCCGGCGCTTACGCGGGGATTCCCCTGACCCACCGCGACTACACCACCAGTCTCGGCCTCTTTACCGGTCATGAAGATCCCGCCAAGAAACTTTCGACCCTCGACTGGGCCAAGCTCGCCACCGGCGTCGGCACCCTGGTCTTTTACATGGGGATGAGCAATCTTGACACCATCGCCAGGGAGTTGATCGCGCACGGCCGCCCGGCGCAGACCCCGGTGGCGGTGATCCGCTGGGCCACCCTCCCTGCACAGCAGACCCTGGTCGCGCCGCTGAGCGAGATCGCCGCCGTCGTCGCCGCCGCTGACTTCAAGCCGCCGGCGATTATCATTATCGGCGAGGTCGTGTCCCTGCGTGAACAGTTGAACTGGTTCGAGCGCAAGCCCCTCTTCGGCCGCACCATCCTGGTAACGCGGGCAGCAGAGCAGGCCGGTGAATTTTCAACGATGCTCCAGGAATTCGGGGCACAGGTGGTCGAATGTCCGACGATCCGCCTCGAACCGGCCGCTGACCCCACAGAACTCGATGCGGCGATCACCGCATTGCCGGACTGTTCCTGGCTGATCCTCACCTCGGGCAATGCGGTCCGTTTCTTCTTTGCCCGTCTGGCAGCGCTGGGACTCGATGCCCGTGCCGTCGGGAGTTGCCGCGTCTGCGCGGTCGGCCCTAAAACCGCCGCTGCTCTTCGCAGCTTCGGGATTCATCCCGACCTGGTTCCGCCTGATTACAAGGCAGAAGGCGTGGTCAAGACGCTCGCGCCCCTGCTGACCAGCGGAGAAAGGGTTCTCTTTCCCCGAGCCGACAAGGCCCGGGATGTCATTTTCAGCGGCCTTTCTGCCCGCGGTGTTGAGGTGCTGGCCCCGGTCCTTTACTGCAATACCCTGCCGAGCAGTCTGCCGTCCGAGGCCTTGGCCGCCCTGGAAGCGGGCGGAATCGATGCGGTCTGTTTTACCGCCTCTTCCACCGTCGATAATTTGCACACTATTCTCGGCGCGAGCGACTTTAACCGGCTGGTGGCGCCGCTGGCCATCGCCTCGATCGGGCCGATTACCAGTAAAAGTTGTATGAAACTGGGACTGTCAGTGGAGATCGAACCGATCGAATATACCTTGCACGCTCTGGCCGAGGCATTGGTCAACTATTATTCCCCATAAGATCAACCTCGCTTTTTTGGAGTCCGCTATGATGAAAATCTCCCCATCGATCCTCTCTGCCGACTTTGCCCGTCTCGGTGATGAAATTCGCGCCATCGATATTGGCGGTGCCGATTACATCCATGTCGATGTCATGGACGGCCACTTTGTGCCGAATATCACCATCGGTCCGCTGGTGGTCGATGCAGTGCGCAAGGTCACGAGCAAACCCCTTGACGTCCATCTGATGATCGAAAATCCGGATCGCTATATCCCGGACTTTGCCAAGGCCGGCGCCGATCTGATCACCGTCCATCAGGAAGCAGTGCCGCACCTGCACCGCACGATCCAACTGATCAAGAGTCTCGGCAAAAAGGTGGGAGTCTCGATCAATCCGGCAACGCCGGTCTCGACCCTGGAAGTCATCCTTGACGATCTCGATCTGGTCCTGCTGATGAGTGTGAACCCCGGTTTCGGCGGCCAGAGTTTCATCCCCGCGACCCTCGCCAAGATTGCGGAGTTGCGCCAGCGCATCGAAGAGCGCGGCCTTAAGGTCGAGATCGAAGTCGATGGCGGCGTCAAGGCCGACAATATCGGTTCCATGGCTGCGGCCGGGGCCGATGTCTTTGTCGCCGGCAGCGCCGTCTTTTCGACCCCGGATTACGGTCAGACCATAGCTCTGCTGCGGCAAAACGCCATAGAAGGGGGAGGGAGATGATCCGCCGCGCGCTCGTTCTGCTCCTGCTCACGATCACCCTTGTCGGCTGCACGACGAATCTGTTGCGCCCACCCCGTGAGGAGTGGCCGGAGATCGGCCGGGAATTTGGCAAGTCGCTACGCTGGTCCGGGGCAGATCTGGCCGCGACCTTCTTTACGGCGAGCACCCGGAGCGATTTTCTGACCGCTTACAGTGATACCGGCACGGCGCTGCAAATAACTAATGTCCGTCATGATGCCAGCGGGCCGGCCGTCGGCGACAAGGCACAGGGGGTAGTGACCATCGAGTATTACCGCTCCCCTTCGGTCTCGGTGAAGACAGCGACCATCCCGCTGGAATGGATTTGTGTCGAGGGCGGCTCGCTGCTCCCCTGCCGCTGGCAGATTTCCACAGTGTTGAGCCGGCTTCCCTGAGGCGAAAGAGTTCAGGTAAAAACCTAGGCAAAAAGGGGAAAGTTGCAGGATTTTATCACCTTATCCGGCAGAGCTGCGGGGAAGTTTCCCCTTGATTTGCTCCCCTTCATGTGCTATTTAGCTCACTGCTTGTATACAAGAATGGGGCTCGTCTGCGCTTAGTGCGATAGGACGATGTCCCCATCTGTCATCTGTAGCCGGTACGGATAGATGGGTCACTTTTATCCGGGCCGGACAGGAGGTTGCTTTGTCTCAGGTTGTCTTTTCCAGTTGGGGTCGCAAGGTTGTCGATCATCGGGTGAGCGGCGGCGATGCCGATCTCGCGTCGCTCAAGCTGAAGTTGACGGATAGCTATCTGGAGCAGGGGAAGGTTGGCGCCTTCTTTGGCTGGGATGGCATTATCGTCCTCGATCGCGCCACCGACGTTGTCGCCATGGCCGCCGAATATATGACGCGGGTGCAGGAGAAGTACTGTTGTGCCAAATGCACCCCCGGCAAACGTGGTACCCGCATCCTGCAGGATGCGTTGACGCGGATTGTCAGCGGTCAGGGGCAGGAGGCGGACCTCGGCACCATCGAAGAGGTCGCCGATCTGCTGCAAAGTTGCAAATGCACCCTGTGCATGACCTCGGTGATCCCGGTCCTCGATACGGTCAAGCACTATCGTAGCGATTACCTCGCTTATATCCGAGGTGAGCGCTCGTTGCCGGCGACGAAAGTTTATAAAGAGAAGGTGACCGCGCCCTGCATGGATCGCTGCCCGGCCCATATCGATATCCCCGCTTATATCGAAGAGATCAAAAATTACCGTTTTGACGATTCCCTCGACGCCATCCGCCGCAACATGCCGATCCCGGCGGTCTGCGGACGCGTCTGCCCGCATCCCTGCGAAAAGGCCTGCCGTCGCGCTCTCGTCGATGAACCGATCAGCATCATGGTCCTCAAGCGGGTCGCCGCCGACCACGAATGGATGCACCACAAGCAGCCGCCGATGGTCGCCAAGGCTCCGACCGGCAAGAAGGTCATCGTCGTCGGCGCCGGACCCGCCGGCCTCACCTGCGCTTTCTACCTTGCTCTCGAAGGGCACAAGGTCAAGATCATCGACATGCTCGGCGAACCGGGCGGCACAGTGGCGGTCGGCATCCCCGATTACCGCATGCCACGCCCGCTGCTGCGGCGTGACGCCGAGATTATCGCCAGCCTCGGCGTCGAGATCGAATACGGGGTCAAACTCGGCCGCGATGTCTCCCTCAAAGAGTTGAAAGAGGAGTATGATGCGGTCTTCCTCGGCACCGGCGCCTTCAAGTCGAAACCGATGGGGGTCGAAGGTGAAGATGCCGGCTACGAAGGCTTCTCCCCCGGCGGTATCCACTACCTGCGGGCGGTCGCCCTGGGTGAGCCGATCGTCACCCCGAAGCGCGTCATTGTCGTTGGCGGCGGCAACACTGCCATCGACTGCGTGCGTGTCGCCCTGCGCGAGGGGTGCGAAGATTCGATCCTTGTCTACCGCCGCACCCGCAAAGAGATGCCGGCCGAACCGTACGAGGTCGATGACGCCGAGGAGGAGAACGTTCAGTTCGAATTCCTGCGTAATCCGACCCGCCTGATCGCCGAAAACAACAAGGTCGTCGGTGTCGAAGTGGTGGTCATGGCTCTTGGTGAACCGGATGCCTCCGGTCGCCGCAGCCCGAAGCCGGTCCCCGGCAGTGAATATGTCATCCCCTGCGATCTCGTCATTCCGGCGATCGGCCAGGATCCCGACCTTGACTATCTCGGGCCGGAAGATTTCGGCATCAAGATGACCAAGTGGAGCAGTATCGTCACCAAAGGCGGCACGATGATGACCGACTGCGCCGGGGTCTTTGCCGGCGGCGACTGCGAATACGGCGCTATGACCGTCGTGGTTGCGGTTGGTCACGGCCGTCGCGCCGCCCGCGCCATGCATCGTTACCTCACCGAAGGGCAAGCTTATCTTGACGACGAGGATGCCATGGAGGATATCGTCAACAACTTTGGCGCCTTCGATCCGAACGAAAATATCGGCATCATCGGCCACCTGCACCGCGAGCATCAGCCGAAGATCAATGGCGCCGAACGGGCGAAGAATTACGATGAGCTCGAACTCGCCATGCCGGAAAGCCAGGCGGTGCGCGAAGCCGAGCGCTGTCTGCGTTGCTATCGCGTCGGTATGGTGGCGGTTTCCTGAGATCGCCCTGACGGATGCCGGCTTTGACCGGAGCAATCCTTTGTTGAACTATTGCTTAAAGACGAGAGAGCCGATTCATGATCACTCTGAAGATTAACGGACAGACGGTCCAGATCGAAAAGGGCGCCACCATCCTCGCGGCGGCCGAAAAGACCGGCATTCGCATCCCCACCTTGTGTTATCTCAAGAAGGTCTCCCCCACCGGTGCCTGCCGCATCTGTGTCGTCGATGTCCAAGGGGCCGAGAAGCCGATGGCCTCGTGCCATACTCCGGCCGAAGAAGGGATGGAGGTCACCACCGAGTCGCCGCGCCTGAGCAAAATCCGCAAACAGGTCATCGAACTCCTCCTGGTCAATCATCCCCTCGACTGCCCGATCTGCGATGCGGCCGGCGAGTGCGATCTGCAGAATATCTGCTATGAGCATGACGTTACGGCTCAGCCCTTTGTGGCCGAGGATGTCAATGCCGCGGCCATCACCGACTGGCCGCTCATCGAACAGGTCCCCAACCGCTGCGTGATGTGTGAAAAGTGCGTCAAGGTCTGTCACGAAGTGATCGGTGCCGATGCCCTTTGCGTCAACCTCAAGGGGGATCGCGCCTTTATCGACAAAAACCTCGCCAAGTGCGAATTCTGCGGCAACTGCGTCCAGGTCTGTCCGACCGGGACGATGATCTCCAAACCCTTCAAGTTTCAGGCGCGCGGCTGGGAATTAACCAAGGTGCCGAGTACCTGCACCAGCTGCGGCAGCCAGTGTCAGATCGAGCTCAACGTCAAGAACAACCGCCTCTTTCGGGTCACCTCGGATCAGGGGACGATCAACGATGGCAATCTCTGTTTTAACGGTTTCTTCGGCAGTGATTATGTCCATTCGCCGCTGCGCCTGAGAGCACCGTTGCTCAAAAGCGGCAATAATCAGCGTAGTGTCGGTTGGGATGAAGCCTTGAGCGCTGCGGCCACAGCCCTGCAGGGTGGCAAGGTCGCCGCTATTGCCGGCAATCGGCTCACCAACGAAGAAGCGTTCCTTGTCCAGCACCTCTTCCGTCAAGGGCTCGGGTGCAATGATCTCGACAGCGAAGCCCGTTTCGGCATACAGCGCGCCTACGATCTCCTGCAGAAACAATTCGGGATGCAGGGCGGGACGGCCGGTCTCGGACGCATCGCCAAAGCTGCGGCGGTCCTGGTCATCGGTGCCGACCCGACCGCCGAAGCTCCGGCCGTCGACTGGCTGACCCAGCAGGCCTGCCGCAAGAATGACGGCAAGATGATCGTCGTCAATGCCCGCACCATTAAGCTCAACCAGTATGCCAACGTGCCGATGACCTGCCGCCCCGGCAGCGAAGGGATCGTCGCCGGCGCTCTGGCCCGCTTGATCCTCGATCAAGGGCTGGCGGATAGCGGCTGGCTCGGCGACAACGTTGCGAACCTGGACGAACTCCGCGCTGCTCTTGCCGCTGTCGATATCGATCAGGCCGTCACCGCCTGCGGCGTCAGTCGGGCCCTCCTCGAAGAAGCGGCGGATCTCCTCGGGCGCGCCCCGTCCGTAGCCATCGTCTTTGGCGGCGATATCTATCGTGAGTCGCAGTTTGCCGGGACTCTCGGGGCGATCCTCAATTTAGCTCTGGTCAGCGGCGCCCTGCAGGGTGAAGTTGGCGGTCTCTATCCGATCGGCGCCGGGGCCAACAGCCAGGGACTGCTCAAGATGGGGGTGGCCAGCGATCTCCTCCCCGGCGGCCAGACGTCACCGAACAAGGGGCGCGATCTGCAGGAGATCCTGAGCGCCATCGAGTCCGGCGACATTCGCTCCCTCTTTGTCGCCGGCGCCAATCCTCTGGCCTTTCCGGAGAGCGGTCGCTGGAAAAAGGCGCTGGAAAAGCTTGAAACTCTGATCGTCCAGGACTGCCTGTCCTCGGAGTTCACCGAGATGGCGTCGATCGTCCTCCCCGGCGTTACCTTTGTCGAGAAGTGCGGCACCGTGACCTCCTCGGCGCATCGTATCAGTCCGTTGGCCGCAGCCATTGCCCCCTGCGGTTCTGCCCGCCCCGATCTGCAGATTCTTAACGAGCTCCTTGCCCGGGTTGCTCCGCAAGCGCTCCTGTCTCCGTCGCAGTTAAGCGCGGAGGTCGATCGTTGCAGCGCCCTCCCTGCTCCGGGTGGAACTCTCCGTGCAGCGGCCATGCCCCTTGCCGAACCGCTATCTTCCCCGGTCCTCCTTGCCGGTAAAGATATTTATTATGCGGCTGCGACCAACAGCGCTTCGGCAGCCAGCCATGTTGTCGTCCCCAGCGGTTATATTGCTATCAATCCCGCTGATGCCGTGGCGCTTGGCGTCAAGGCCGGAGAAAAGCTCAAGGTCACCTCAAGTCAGGGTGTCCTCGAAGGCCCGGCTCAACTATTGGCAACCGTACCGGCCGGAGTCTGTTTCGTCCCTTACAACTGTGCGGATGTCAATGTGCAGGCGATTCTCCCATCTTTTGGCTCCAATACAGAGGCAGTGGCGATCAGCAAGGCTTGAGCGGCTTGGTCAAATGACCCTTTTAGGAGTGTAGTAAAATGATACTGACAGAATTCTGGGATTACAAAGACCAGATTGCCTTTGATAAAGAAAAACCGGGAAAGGCACTGCTCAAAGAGACCCCTGATTCCCGCACGACGTTGTGGTGTCTCCTGCCTGGCCAGCATATCCATCCGCACGGCCATGAAGGGGATCATATCTGGATTATTCTCGAAGGGGTCGGCAACTTCCTCGGCGACGGTGGGCCGCGTCGGGTCGAACCGGGGACGATCCTCGTCGCGCCCCAGGGGCAGTCGCACGGCATCGAGAATAATGGGGATGAAGGACTGGTCTTTCTCAGTATCTCGTCCTGATCACCGTTTCAAGATAAACTGTATTCCGCCGCTTCGGTCAATACCGAGCGGCGTTTTTGCGTTGGCCGCGAAGTTGACCCGAGATGCCAAAAATATATCACGGTTTCCTTTGCTAAATTACTGAAGCAACAACGTCCCCCCGATGTCCCCTCCTTTTACGGTCTACATTCTTCAACCGATCTTGCCCCTTGAATGTCACCTATCCTTGACATCCTTCACTCTTGATATATAAGTGAACACTAATAATGCCAAACTCAGGGTAACCTGAGGACGGAAAGCCACGGAACTTAGGACTAGTGCACACTTCGTGATGCAAGAGTTGGCCGGGCTGCCGGATGTCTCCGCCGAAAGGAGGCCCTCGACTAGTCCGGCCTTTTGTTTCTTGGCTTCAGGGTAAATGGGAAATCGTGAAAGGGAGGTGAATCCGGGTTAAAAAGGTAAAATTTCCCTACAACCTCAACTCAGGATCCGCAAGGCGTCAGGACATGACACCTCAACGCAGTTTGTCTGTATAACACTCAAAAGGAGAAAACCCTATGCAATGCAAAAAAATCACTTCACTGGCACTCGCATCGGCAACCCTTTTGCTGATGGTGGTCGCAAGCGCATCCGCAAACGGTACTCTGACCCCACAGGAAGAACTAGGTAAAGCTCTGTTCTTCGATCAGAACCTGTCCCTCAACGGCAACCAGTCATGTGCCACCTGTCACGGACCGGAAGTCGGTTGGACTGGCCCTGACAATGACATCAATGCTCATGGGGCGGTCTATGAAGGGTCCATCCCGGGTGCATTCGGTGACCGTAAGCCGCCAACCGCCGCCTATGGTGGAGACAGCCCGGTTCTGTACTACGGCGCCAGGGCTGGCGCCTGGGTGGGGGGGATGTTCTGGGATGGCCGGGCCACCGGCTGGACCCTGGGGGACCCGTTGGCCGAACAGGCCCTTGGCCCCTTCCTGAACCCCAAGGAACAGGCCCTCCCCAACGCAGCGGCCGTGATCAGTATCGTCCAGGCCTCGGATTACGCAGATCTCTTCGCGGAGCAGTGCACGAGCAGTGACACCAATGAGCTCTACAACTGCATCGGCTACGCTATCGCCGCATACGAGCGCTCCTCAGAGGTCAGCCCGTTCACATCAAAATACGATTACTGGCTGAAAGGGAAGGCCAAGTTGACCAGCCAAGAGCAACTCGGCCGAGCGTTGTTTCAGGGTAAAGCCAAGTGCTCGGCTTGCCACGTCCTCAAGGGGAAGCAACCGCTGTTCACCGATTTCACCTACGACAATCTTGGCATCCCGAAGAACCTGGAAAACCCGGCCACCATTGCGGACCCAACCTGGGCAGACCCTGGCCTGGGCGGCTTCCTGCAGTCCATTGGCAAGGACTACATAACCGAGATAGGCAAGCACAAGGTGCCGACGCTGCGCAACGTGGACAAGCGGACGCCCGGCTTAGTGAAGGCATATGGGCATAACGGCTACTTCAAGAGCCTGGAGGAGATCGTCCATTTCTACAACACTCGTGACGTCCCAGGTGCGGGCTGGCCGCCCCCCGAAGTGGCCGCCAACTTGAACACAGCTGAGATGGGTGATCTGGGACTGTCCCCTCGGGAAGAGGCAGCGATAGTGACCTTCATGAAGACACTGACGGACGGTTGGCGGCCGTAGATGCGAAGTGCTGCAGCCGTTATGCAACTTTGAACCTGTTCTGTCTAGTTGCTATTCGAGTTTGAGCTGTAACTGGTGAGTTGCAGATGGATGAAAGAAGAGCCTGATTCTTTAAGGGTCAGGCTCTTCTTCGGTTTGTGATTTTTACGACCATTCAACCAGGGGCTGTCAATCGGCATTGAAAATTGATCCACATCGGCATCCAAAAATGACCCACCCCAGAGGCTAGTTTTTGTCTGAAGCTCTTGTCTTGATTCTCCAGCTTTCATTCCCTGTTTCGATGATGTCGCTCCCGTCAGGCTGCTTCTGGGTCGCCTGTCGCCCCATGGCAACAGCCAGGTGCGTCTTGCCGGTGACAGTACCGCCGAACAGAATATTGCTATGTCCCGCCAGAATGCGCCCCTCCAGAAGGGAGTGGATGTGGACCTCGTCGACCGGCGAGGATTGCGGTTCTGCAAGCGGGTTTGAAAAGGGCACGCTGTCAGTACGGTCGTCTTGCTCCTGTCAGGGATTTCTATTAAGATGCGTCAGTTCCAGAGATCATCCGAGGAGTCAGCCGTGGGCTATCGCAATCTGCAAGAGACCGTTCATGATCTGGAGAAGAATAGCCAACTGCGCCGCATCAACGTCGAACTCTCGGCAAATCAGGAGATCGGCCTGATTCAGCGCCGGGTCTTTGCGGCCGGGGGGCCGGCCCTCCTCTTCACCAACGTCTCCGGCTGCGCCTTCCCCCTCCTCGGCAACCTCTTCGGTACCATGGAACGAACCCGCTTCATCTTTCGCGACGCACTCCCCCGCATCGAACAACTGGTCAAGAGCAAGGTCGATCCCTTGACTCTGCTGCGCGCGCCGGCCGGTCTCCTGCCGGCGGTGGCCGGGGCCTGGCATCTGCTGCCGAAGAAGGTCGCCAACGGCCCGGCTCTGGCGCAGCGCATTCCCTTGTCGCAGCTGCCGCAGCTTAAATCGTGGCCGGATGACGGCGGCGCCTTTATCACCCTGCCGCAGGTCTACAGTGAAGCACCGGATCGTCCCGGCACCGCCGGAGGGAACCTCGGCATGTACCGGGTGCAGCTCTCCGGCAATGATTATGACCCGGAGCGGGAGGTCGGCCTCCATTACCAGATTCACCGCGGCATCGGTGTCCACCATGCCCAGGCGATTGCCCGCGGTGAGCGGCTGCGCGTCAATATCTTTGTCGGCGGTCCGCCGAGTCTCACGGTCGCCGCGGTCATGCCGCTGCCGGAAGGGATGAGCGAACTTTCCTTTGCCGGCCTCCTCGGCGGCCGGCGGTTGCCGATGATTCAGCGCCCCGGCACCCTGCCGATCCCGGCGGAGGCCGATTTCTGTATCGTCGGCAGTATCGACCCGCAGCGCACTAAAGGGGAGGGGCCCTTTGGCGATCATCTCGGCTATTACAGTCTCAGGCACGACTTCCCGGTGCTGGATGTCGAAGCGGTCTACCACCGGCCCGGCGCTATCTGGCCCTTTACCACCGTCGGCCGGCCGCCGCAGGAAGATACGGTCTTCGGCGCCTTTATCCATGAACTCACCGGGCCGTTGATTCCGACCGTCCTCCCCGGCGTCAAGGCGGTGCATGCCGTCGATGCCGCCGGTGTCCATCCTCTCCTGTTGGCGCTCGGCAGCGAACGTTACGTCCCTTATGCACCCCGACGGCGGCCGATGGAGCTCCTCACCCAGGCCAACGCCATCCTCGGCCAGGGGCAGCTCTCCCTGGCCAAGTTTCTCTTTATTATGGCGCAGGAGGATGTGCCGGGGCTCGATCTGCACGATGTCAAAGCCTTCCTCACTGCCTTTCTCCAGCGGGTCGACTGGCAGCAAGATCTGCACTTTCAAACCAGCACCACCATCGATACTCTCGACTACAGCGGCAGCGGCCTCAATCAAGGCTCGAAAGTCGTCCTTGCTGCCGTCGGTGCCGTACGCCGCGAACTGCCGACGACGATTCCGGAAGACCTGCACCTCCCTGCCGGTTTCGGCGTGCCGCGGCTGGCCTTCCCCGGTGTTCTGGTGCTGAACGCGTCTGCGACTACCGGCGAGCGCGGCCTCCCTGATCCCGGTATCGAAGATTTTTGCACCGCCCTGCCGCAAGATCATCCGATCAATCGCTTTCCGTTGATCGTTCTGGTCGATGACAGTGATTTTGTCAGCGCCAGCACCGACAACTTTGTCTGGACAACCTTCACCCGCGCCAATCCCGCAACCGATATTTACGGATTTGGCGCCGCCACCGTCGCCCGCCACTGGGGCTGTCGCGGCTCTCTGGTCATCGATGCCCGCGCCAAGACGCACCATGCGCCGCCGTTGATCGAAGATGCGGCGCTGGTGCGCAAGATCGAAGCGTTGGCCACGCCGAGCGGTCCCCTGGCCGGGCTCTTTTGATGGCAGCAACCCCCACCGATTCGACTGCGCCGTCGGCCACGACCGCGGCTGGCTCGGAGCATTGGCTGATTGTCGATCAGCTGGCAACGCCGCCTGCCGACTTTGCGGCACTGTTGTCCGAGATTCAGCGCCGCTTTGGCGTCGATCTATATACCGCCCGGCAACGCTTGCTCGGACGGGGTTACAACCTCTTTTTGCGCGGCAGTCAGGAAAAACTCACCCCTCTGCTCGAACTGCTGCGCGCCCAGGCGATCCCGGCCCGACTCCTGGCGCCGTTGCCCGCGAAGACGCATCCGGCTAAATTGCAGAGTCTGCGTCACGATAAGATCCTGACTCTGATCGCCGATAACCGCGAGCTGACGATTGATCGTGAAGTCCAGGTCGTCGCGGTCCTTGCCGATCTTTCCGGCAGTATTGTTGCCAATGGTGTCAAGCAGCTCCTCGTCCGGAACGCTTATCAGGGGGCCGACGCCGCCGGGGCGCAACGTCATGATGAAGAGGCGCTTTGCCGGGCGATCAGTCGGGCCCGGCCGGTCCTTGATCTTTATCTTCTTGATGACCAGGGACAAATGACGGGGGGAGTGCGCGCCCTCCCCGGCCGCTACGATCCCGAGGGGCTCGGTGCGGCGCGCACCCTCAGTGCCGGCCTGAACCTGTTGGCGCTGATCGAGGTCGCCCGCAGTTGTGCTAAAAGCTTGACCCTGCGTACGGATTTCGGTTTGGCAAATCTCCCCGGTTGTCAGCTCGATACCCCGTTGACGGATGCCAATCTCGGCAAGAACCTTGTCGCCCTCAGTCGATTTGGATCGCTGGCAGCGCAGTTTGTGGGACAAGGGGGTTTTGCGGCGCCGAAGGGTGCCGGGCCGCCGCAACTCCTTCCCGGTTTGCCGCTGATTCCGGATCTTTCATCTTCGCCGGGGCGTCCAGCGCAGCCTGCTGTCCGTGAACCCGAGCGGGCGGCGCCGGGTCGGCCGCTCCCGGCGCCGCCGGAAGAGAGGAGAACCACGGCGCACCCCGCGTTGCGATTCTGGCTATCCGGCATCCTCGTCCTCTTCTTCTTTGGCGGTTGGACGGTTGTCCAGAATGGATCGGGGGGGTGGTGGTCCAGGTTGTGGCAACAGGGGGTGGAGAGCGGCCTGCTCGCCGCCTTGCTGGCGGGCTTCCTCCTCTGGCGGGGCTTTACCGTGGTGCGTCTGAAGCGCCAGATTGAGAACACCCCGGTCAGTCGCATCCGTTCCCTCGCCAGCGGCATGGTCGAAGTCTTCGGCCGGGCGGAGCGTTGTTACGCCCTGGTCACGCCGGTGACCCAGGTTCCCTGTATCTATTACCGCTTGCTGCGCTATCGGCGTGACAACCGGAATGACACCTGGCGGCTCTCTTCCCAACGCACCAGCGGCTTGCACCCCTTCTGGCTGAGTGACGCCACCGGCAAGGTTCTGATCGATCCGCTGGCGGCCGATCTTCGTCCCGGGCATCGTCAGGAAGGGAGTGGAGACGGCTTAAACAACGCCTTTTTTGGACGGGAGTACCAGCCGGACAGTGATGAAAAGTGGGTGGAGGAGAGTATTCCCGAAGGGGAGATGCTTTATGTCCTCGGTTTTGCCGCGCCGCGCCGGCGCAGTGGCGAATCGCTGCACGAAGCGACCGGCGGGCGATTGCGGGACTTGAAACAGAGCCCTGAACTGCGCCAGCGTTTTGATAAAAATAACGACGGCAAGATCGATGCGGACGAGTGGGACGAAGCGCGGCGAGTCATTGCCGACGAAGTCGCCAAATCCCGGCTACAGGGGCAACAGGAGCGGCGCAAGCAGGAAGAATCCCTGGTGATCGGCGCGTCTCCCCGCCGCTCCCTCCCGTTCCTGATTGCGCAGACGATCAACGAAAAGGCGGTGATCCGAACCCTGTGGTGGCAGGCGCTTGCTTTCTTCCTTGCCGGTCTGTTCCTCGGCCTTTGGGCCTTACAACAACTTCTACATTTTCTGCCCGTTGCGGGCCACTAACAGGAGAGAAATATGTCAGCATTGATTATCCTCGGCGTCCTCCTCGCGATCAGTACCATTTTGTGTCTTTACGGCGTGGTCCTTTACAACGGCTTTGTCCAGATGAAGAACGATATTGACAAAGCCTGGAGCAATATCGACCTGCTTCTCAAGCAGCGTTATGATGAACTTCCCAAATTACTGAAAGTTTGTGAAGGGTATATGCAGCATGAGCAGCGCACTCTCGAGGCGGTCACTCGCGCCCGCTCCCAGCTCTCCAGCGCCGGGAGTGGTGCCGAGCAGTTGGCGGCCCAGAACTTTCTCAGCGAAACCTTGCGTTCCCTCTTTGCCGTGACCGAGAACTACCCGGAGCTCAAAGCCGATGCCGGTTTCCGCCAGTTTGCCAACCGCATCAGTGAGATCGAGGACCAGATTGCCGACCGCCGTGAGCTCTACAATGAGTATGTCAATATCTACAATATCCGTCTTGATCAGCTCCCTGATCTGATCATTGCCCGCGTTTGCAACTTTACGCCGCGCAAACTCTGGGCGATCGATGCGGCCCATCGCGAAGACGTCAAAATCTCATTTTCGCCGGCGAAAAAGGGGGAGTAAAGAGAGAAGAGACTTGCCTGGCTGAAGATGAAATGTTATTTATGACCGAACTTTAGCCATTTATGGAGACGTGCATGGCCTTACTCCCCCGCGTATTTCTAGTGATCGCCTTTGCCTGCGGTCTCCCCCTGCTCCCTGCCGCTCATGCCAGCGATGTTGAGACTTATCGTTATGCCGGGGCGACGACACTGCAGCGGGATTTCATGGTTGAAGCAGTACAGAAGTTCGCTGCGACTCATAATGTCCGTTTTGAGCTTGAGGGGGGGAACAGCACCGCCGGGATTAAAGCGCTCTGCGCCGGCGGCATCGATCTCGCCGGCAGCGGCCGTTTTTTGACGAACAAAGAGAAGGCTGCGGGTTTAGTCGAGTATCTGGTCGGCTGGGATCCCCTGGTCCTGGTTGTCCATAGCAGCAACCCCCTCGAGAATGTCAGCAGTGAAGATTTGCGGCGCATGCTCCTGGGCACCGTCTTTAACTGGAATCAGCTCGGTGGCCGCGATCTGCCTCTGGTTCAGGTTGCTGCCCCGCCCGGATCCGGGGTGCATGATGCAGTCGAGCAATTTCTCATGAAAGAGGGGCAACACATCTCTTCCCAGGCGGTCATCAGCCTGGTGGTTGCTGATGCCGACAAGAATGTGTCCCTCCTGCCTGCCGGCTTTACCTTGACCAGTCGCAGTATGGTCGATGCCAGCCAGATCAAAATTGTCAAGGTCGATGGCCTCCTGCCGGAGCGCGGGGCGGTCACCTCCGGTCAATATCCCTTGATCAAGCCGCTCCTCCTCGTCACCAAAGGGAAGCCGAGGGGGACTCTGGCCCTCTTTGTCAACTTTGCCAAAAGTCCGGAGGGCCAGGCTCTTATTGCTAAAAAATTCGTCCCGCTGGCCGACAAATAAACTCATTACTTCAAGGTGCCATCAATGAAATTGCAAAGTTTTTATGGACGATTGAACTTGCGCCGAAAGATTCTGACCGCACTACTGTCGCTGGCGCTGGTGCCGTTGATCATCACTCTGGTGGTCCTTTCGACCATGGTCGAAAGGCAGATGACCCAAGAGGTTGAAAAACGCGGTGATCAGGTGATGGTCTACGTCAAGAAGAGTATTGAGGTCAGTACCCGCGAGATCAGCAGTTTCGTCACCTTCTTTTCGCGTAATACCGATCTTGTCAATGCGGTTTACTATGCGGCTCTCACTGGCGATAGTGATCAGATCAAGCGAATCTCCGATGAAGCGATCAAGGAGTCCCGTGCCGATCTTCTCGTGATCCTTGACAAGAGCGGGCAGCCGATCTTCGAGGGGCGTCGTAGTGAAGGCGGCGGGGCCGCGAGTATCGCATTTCTTGACATCCCGGCCGTCCAGACCGCTCTCGGCGGGACGATGACCGAGGGGATCGGCCTCTTCGGCGATCAACTGGTCCTCCTTTCGGCCGCCCCGATCCGCCTGCAACAGGAACAGATCGGCCTCGCGGTCGGGGCAATTTATCTCAACGATGCCTTTGCGCGGCCGTTGCAGAAAGAGAGTGGCGTGGAGGTCGCTTTTTTTCATAACCAAAAACTCGTCGGCACCTCCAGTCCGGATTTCAACAAAGTAAATCTCGGCGCGATCCTCGAAGAAAAGGGGGGCGAGCTTGAGCTCGGCGGCGTCGACCACCTCCTCTTTACCGGTGAACTCGGCAACAATGCCGGCATAATCCTTGGTCTGAACGATGCAGAGGGTCATACGGCCCGGCTGCGTTTCCGGATCGCCATTCTGGTCCTGCTGGTCGGCGCCGGAATTTTGGCCTTTGTCGTCGGCAATTCGATTTCCCACGATATCGTCAAGCCCCTGCTGCTGGTTAATTCGACCTTGAAGGAGATGGCGGAAGGGGAGGGGGATTTGACCCGGACCATCGAGGTGAAATCGAATGATGAAGTCGGTGAGCTGGCCACCAGCTTTAACTCTTTCACCGAGCGTCTCCGTGACATGGTCCGCCGTACCCGCGATGTCTCCGTCGATCTCAACGCCGCCACCGACCGCATCCGTAACTCGTCGAGCCAGGTCAATGCCGGGACCCAGCA
>JAXMLA010000048.1:0-6204 GCA_034370465.1 Desulfuromonadales bacterium | reverse complement strand
TGTCGGGTCGCTCCCGGCTGGGGCGAATATTGCCGGGATGCTTTTCTTTAATGTCGATCTTTATGAAAAGAAATTTGTCGATTTAACTTTGCAGTTGCAAGGAGATGGTGATCTTCCCGAAACTAAATTTTCTTTCTTCTTTGATGTTGTGAAGTAACTGTTCAGTGCTCGATTTCTTTTCTGGTCTCTCCCAAGCCGCACTCTTTAATTTTGTCGGCGGTTTGATCCTTTTCTTCTTCGGTTTGACGCGAACGACGGAAGGGATGCAAAATATTGCCGGCGGCCGTCTACGTGTGGTCTTTGGCGGGCTGATAAAAAATCGTCTGAAAAGCTGCCTCTTTGGTCTTACGATTACTTCACTGACTCAATCATCCGCGGCTACCGCCGTTTTGACAATCAGTTTTGTCAGTAACGGCATTATTTCACTGGTTGACGGCATCGCTGTCGTTCTCGGTGCAAGTATCGGTGCCAGTTTAATTTTACAGTTTATTGCGTTCAATCCCGGCTGGTTACTCTTCCCTCTCCTGCTTATTTCCTTTACTCTGCTTTTTTTTGCACGTCAGAATTATCAACGGGATGCCGGCGCTGTCCTCTTTGGGCTTTCCCTGTTAATGCTCGGATTGGCGATGATGACGTCGTCTTTTGAGCCGTTACGGGATAACTCCGATTTTGCTCAACTTATCAGGGTGTTGCAGGACAATCTTTGGTTGAGCGTTTTATGCAGCGCTCTTTTAGCGGCTCTGGTGCAGAACGCTACGGCCGTCATTGCTCTGATTATCGCTTTAGGGGCCAGTGGACATCTCCACTCTGCCTCGGGGGTTGCGCTGATCCTCGGTGCTAATATTGGCTCTTGCGCGCCCACAATCATTGCTGCTATGCACGGTTCCCTTGCCGCTCGCCGTGTTGCTGCCGCGCAATTTTTGGTCGTTGTTTCAACTGCCGCCGGTCTCGCCCTTGCTTTCCCTTATTTCCTGCACATGATCTCTCTGGTCACACCCGGTGACGCGGATTTTGTCGTCACGACCTTTGAGCAAGCGCAATGGTATCAAGCTGTACCGGGACAAAAACCTTTTATCACTCGGCATCTTGCTAACGCGAATACTTTCTTTGCCATTTTTTCCGCTCTCTTCTTCCTGCCGTTTCTGCAGCAAATTGCGCGTATGACGACGTACTTTATTCGTGGCCGCGAAACGGTCAACGAGTACGGACTGCAGTTTATCGATTATCGGGTTTTAAACACCCCCCCCATCGCTTTGTCACAGGCGCGTTCGGAGTTGCGACGGATGGCGCAGACGGCGCAGGCTGCAGTCCACGAAACCAAACTTTATCTTGCCGATCAAAAAGCTGAGAGGCTGCACAAGTTGACCCGCTATGAAAACCTTCTTGATCTGCTGCAAAAGGAGTTAACCGGTTTTCTTGTTGAGTTATCGCACCGTTCTTCTTCGTTTACCTCTGCCCGTGAAGTCGCACTGATGATGCACATGGTTGCCGATTTTGAGCGGATTGGCGATCATTGTCAGGCATTGATTCGTCTGTCGCTGCGCAAACAGGAATGGCAGGTGGTCTTTTCCAAAATTGCCCGGCGCGAACTCGATGCACTCGCTGACGAGACAGCTGCATTTGTCGATTACATTGTCGAGGCACTGGAGACTGGTGCCGATGACGTCATGGCTGAGGCCCAAAGACGTGAGAACTTTATTGATCATAGTGAAGAAAGGATGCGCAATGATCACCTGCAACGGTTGACAACCGGAGAGTGTGCCGTTCGTCCCGGTCTCATTTACATCGACATGATTCAGGCTTTTGAAAAAATTTCCGATCACGCTTTCAGTATTGCCAAATGTCTCAGTGGCGACAAAAAATGAAGGCAGCGATCGACATTGGCAGTAATTCAGTGCGGATGCTGCTCGGCGAAGTTGTTGGCGATCAGGTTATTCCGTACCATTATTTCCGACACATCACCCGGCTCGCCGGCGGCTATGATCCGCAGGCAGGGATCTCTGCCGCAGCAAGTGCACGGACCCTGTCTGCCCTTGAAAACTTTGCGTATCGTCTTGACCAGATAAAGCCGATTTGTATCCGCGCCGTTGCCACAGAAGCCGTTCGCCGCGCTGTTAATGGTGAGCAATTTGTCGCCGAAGTGCGGGAGCAGACCGGTATTTCGGTTGAAATTATCAACGGGGACGAGGAGGCGGCGTTGAGTTCGGCCGGAGTCCTTGCCGGTCTGCAGCCACCACCGGTGGAGGCTCTGATTTTTGATGTCGGTGGTGGCAGCACTGAGTTCATAATCATCAAAGACCGGCAACGTCTTTGGCAGAAGAGCTATCCCTTGGGAGTCGTCAGTCTTGCAGAAACAACCAACCCTGAACAGGTGATTGCAGAGATATTGACCGAGTTGGCTGACGATCTGCGTGTTGCTGGTTTTCATTCCCTCCTCGCTGGCACCGATTGTGAACTCATTGGAACTGCCGGGACAGTAACAACTTTTGCCGCTTTCGATCTCGCCATGACCGAGTATGACTGGCAACGGATTAATAACTATGTGTTGTCGCGGTCGGCTCTGCTTTCCCTGTATCAGCGTCTCCTCCCTCTATCCCTGGCAGAACGTGAACTTCTCCCCGGTATCGAAAAAGGGCGGGGTGATTTGATTATTTATGGCGCCGATATTGTCCTTGCGCTTATGACATTATTCTGCAAAGACGCGTTGCGGGTCAGTGATTTTGGCTTGCTGGAGGGGATAATTCTTTCCATATGATGAAATCGATTTCTTCTGCAGCTAAACATCTGAGCATGATTCTTCGGGCCGGTTCTCTTGATTGACAACCACGTCAGTTCTTGATTAATATGCCGTTTCATTTTCAACCCCTCACCGTTTTTTTAATCTCTCAAACCATTTAGAAGGAATAGCATGGACCGCGCCATTCTCTCCGGTAACGAAGCCATTGCCCGTGGGGCCTACGAAGCAGGGGTCAAAGTCGCTTCGGCCTATCCGGGCACACCCAGTACTGAAATTCTCGAAAACGTCATCAATTACAGAGAAATTGACGCATCATGGGCGCCGAACGAAAAGGTGGCGCTCGAAGTTGCCATCGGTGCCTCTTTTGGCGGTGCTCGTGCCCTGGCGTGCATGAAGCACGTCGGCGTCAACGTCGCCGCGGATCCCCTCTTTACCCTGTCGTACACGGGAGTGCGCGGTGGACTGGTGCTGGTGGTGGCTGATGATCCGGAGATGCACTCTTCGCAGAATGAACAGGACAGCCGAAACTACGCAAAATTTGCCAAAATACCGATGCTCGAACCGGCAGATTCTGAGGAATGCAAGGAATTTACCCGTCTTGCCTTTGACCTCTCTGAAAAATTTGACACCCCGGTGATGCTGCGCAGTGTCACCCGCATTTCCCACGGCAAGTCGATTGTGACCCTGGGTGAGCGGGTTGATAATTTACCCGCACCTGCGCTGGTCAAAGATGCCGCTAAACTGGTCATGCTCCCCGGTAATGCCCGGGTGCGTCACCCCAAGGTCGAAGAGCGTATCGTCAACCTTTCTGACTGGGCCGTGACGGCGACGATCAACCGTAGCGAGATGCGTTCTGTGGAGCTCGGGGTGATCTGTTCCGGCGTGGTCTATCAGTATGTCCGGGAGATCCTTCCGCAAGCCTCGATCCTCAAACTCGGCATGGTTCATCCCCTGCCGCATGACCTGATTCGTGACTTTGCGTCGAAGGTCAAGACCTTGCTGGTGATCGAAGAACTCGACCCCTTCATCGAAGAGCAAGTCAAGGCGATGGGGCTGCCGGTCATCGGCAAAGCGCTCTTCTCCCTTTGCGGTGAACTCTCCCCCGGTCGTATCCACAGTGTTCTTGAGCAAGGTGGTTTGCTGCCGAAAAGCGTCATAGCACCAATAGCGGCTGAGAAGCTGCCGCCACGGCCGCCGAACATGTGTCCGGGTTGTTCGCACCGTGGGGTCTTCTATCTCCTGAATCGCCTCAATGCTTATGTCACCGGCGATATCGGCTGCTATACCCTCGGTTTCCTGCCGCCCTTGAACGCCATGGATACCTGCGTCTGTATGGGGGCGTCGATCAGTACCGCTTCCGGCATTGTCCGTTCTTTGCCACGGGAAGAGCAACAACGTGTTGTTGCGGTCATCGGTGATTCAACCTTTATGCATACCGGGGTTAACTCCTTGATGGAGATGGCCTGGAATCAATCGCCGGCCACGGTCTTGATCCTCGATAACAGTATTACTGCCATGACTGGCCGCCAGGAGACCCCGGCCTCCGGTTTCACCCTGAATGGTGATCCTGCACCGAAAATCAATATTGCCGAGCTTTGCCGCGCCCTCGGCATCAAGAACGTTGTTACCGTCGACCCTTATGATCTTGTCGCCACCCGCGCCGTGCTCGAAGCGGAAATGCAGCGGCCGGAGCCGTCGGTGATCATCACCAATCGTCCTTGCTGCCTGATAAAGGGGGAGTGTCGTTTCGAAAAAGGGAAGATTCTCGCAGTTGATCAGAATAAGTGCACCGGCTGCAAAGCCTGTCTGCGTCTCGGCTGTCCGGCGATTGAGTGGCAACCCTCCAGCGATGGCAAGAAGGGGAAGACCTATATCGACCCGCTCCTTTGTACCGGCTGTACGGTTTGTCAGCAGCTCTGCAAATTCGATGCGATCAACTGACCTTGACGAGGAATTTAAACGATGAACGATAAAGTGACCAATATTCTGCTTGTAGGTGTCGGTGGGCAGGGAACTCTGCTCGCCTCGGAGATCCTTTCCGAGACTTTCATGCTCGCCGGCTTTGATGTCAAGAAGAGCGAAATTCACGGCATGTCGCAACGCGGCGGAAGTGTCGTCTCCCATGTTCGTTTTGGCCGCCAAGTCGCATCACCGACGGTGCCGGAAGGGGAAGGGGATGTCCTCTTTGGCTTCGAACTCCTGGAAGCTTACCGCTACCTACCCCTGCTCCATGCCGGAGCCAAAGTGGTGGTCAATGATTACCGGATTCCGCCCCCCTCGGTCCTCCTTGGCCAGGAGGTCTATCCCGACGACCTTGCCGACCGGATCCGCAGCCGCTTTCCCGATTTCCTCCTCGTCGATGGTCTCCATCTCGCGACCGACGCCGGCAATCCCAAAGCCGCCAATACCGTCCTCCTTGGGGCGGTTTCGAAGCGTCTGGAGATTGCTGAGGAACACTGGCTGGCTGCCCTCAAGAAGATGGTCCCGGCCAAGGCGCTGGAGGTCAACATCCGCGCCTTTCAGATGGGCCGGGCCCTGTAAACGCAAGGAGAGAGAGCATGCCCAGCTACTTCAATGAAGAGTTTGAGACCCTGCCGCGCCCGGCCCTGGAAGCGCTGCAGCTCAAGCGTTTGCAGCAGGTGCTGGAACGGGTCTATCGCAATGTGCCGTTTTACGAAGAAAGTTTCGACAACGCCGGAATTTCTCCCGACGATATCAAGAGCCTTGCCGACCTGCAGCGCCTCCCCTTTACCACCAAGCAGGACATGCGCGACTCCTACCCCTACGGCCTCTTTGCCGCGCCGATGGAGGAGATTGTCCGTATTCACGCCTCTTCCGGCACAACCGGCAAGCCGACCGTGGTAGGATATACCAGCCGGGATATCAGCAACTGGAGCGACCTCATGGCCCGCTCTTTTGTCGCTGCCGGCGCGCATCGCGGCGATATTATCCACAATGCCTACGGTTATGGACTCTTCACCGGCGGACTCGGGGCGCATTACGGGGCCGAGCGGCTCGGAGCTTCGGTTATCCCCATCTCCGGTGGCAATACCAAGCGTCAGATCATGATCATGCAGGATTTTGGGTCCACCGTCCTGACCTGCACCCCGTCTTACTCCCTCTTTATGGCGGAGGAAGCAAGGACGGAAGGAATCGACTTCAGAAATCTCAAACTGCGGGTCGGCATCTTCGGGGCTGAACCCTGGTCGGAAGCGATGCGCAAAGAGATCGAGGCCAAGCTAAATCTGGACGCGATCGACATCTACGGTCTCTCGGAGATCATGGGTCCTGGTGTCGCCATCGAATGTATTGAAGCCAAGAGCGGGCTGCATATCTGGGAAGATCACTTTATTCCGGAGATCATCGATCCCGTGAGTGGCGAAGTCCTCCCCGAGGGGACTCAGGGCGAACTGGTGATCACGACGATTACTAAAGAAGGAATTCCCCTGATCCGTTACCGCACCCGC
>JAXMLA010000047.1:0-1474 GCA_034370465.1 Desulfuromonadales bacterium | reverse complement strand
GCCTTTATCGGCGCCTATTTCATCAAGCGTCATCTGATTCCCGCGCCCTACGGCGGTTTAACTACCGAACCTGATTAGTATCTTGTCCTTTTCCTGATCATCATTGTCTGGTATCTCTCTTTCGCCTATTTCCGCCTTTACGATTCTTATCGCAGACAAATACTTCCCCTGATCTTATGGCAGACATTCATGGCCGTCACCGCGGGGATGGTATTTATGTTCCTGGCCCTGTACATGTTGAAGATCTTCCATGTCAGCCGGTTGCTCCTGTTAATATTTTATCTACTCGATATCGGGTTGCTGTTTTTTGCCAAAAGCGCCATTTTTTATATTTTAAGAAGGTATCGCCGCCGCGGGTTCAATTTCAGGAACATGCTTATTGTGGGCAGCAGGGAGAGGGCGAAAGCGCTGATTCATAATATCATCAACCAGCGGGAGGCCGGTTATCGGGTGGTCGGCTGCCTCGAGTTGTCTGACTCCGATGTAGGAAAGCCCGTGACGGCGGGCATCAACGTTATCGGTACGGTCAAGAACATACAGGAAGTCATGCTGAACATGGTGATTGACGAGGTTGTTTTTGCCATGCCGCTCAACAAGCTGGATGATCCCCGCCCCTATATCGTGGCCGCCGAAGAATTGGGGGTCAATGTAACTTTTATCCCCGATCTCTTTCTGGATAGACTAACCTACCGCCCCGTCAGGGACCGCATCCAATTTCAGCCCTATTTTGGAACTTTTGCCATAATGCTGTCCTCGGTCACAGAACAATCGGGCGGCCGGCTGATCAAAAATGTCCTCGATTTCCTGGCCGCGGCCATCGGGCTGGTCATCCTTTCACCCCTTTTAATTCTCATCGCGGTTTCCATAAAAATATCTTCCCCTGGCCCTGTTTTCCACAGGCAAGAACGCAGCGGCCTGAACGGCCGGACATTTGTCTTCTATAAATTCCGCACTATGGTGGCCGACGCCGAGCAGAAAAGGCAGAGCCTGGACAGTATGAACGAGTCCGACGGTCCGGTCTTCAAGATCAGGAATGATCCCAGAATTATTCCCCACATCGGCCAGTTCCTCAGAAAGACGAGCCTGGACGAATTGCCGCAATTGATAAATATCCTGCGCGGGGAAATGAGCTTTGTGGGGCCTCGGCCTCCCATTCCCGCGGAGGTGGCTCAGTATAAACCCTGGCAGAGGAGGCGCCTTTCCATGAAACCGGGGCTGACCTGCATCTGGTAAACGGCCCCGCACCTTAACAGCATCTCCTTCCACGACTGGATGAAGCTGGATCTGGAGTACATAGACAATTGGAGCATGATGCTTGATTTTAGCCTGTTGCTGAAAACGGTAAAGGTTGTGCTGCTCGGGCATGGAAGATGAGTGGGGAGGTTTATCAGGGGCGGGTGAGCGGAGCACGGACCCGGCGGGCTGCGAGGATACGGTGACGATCAGCCTCCAGTTCCGTAACGGCTCGATCGGA
>JAXMLA010000046.1:0-3358 GCA_034370465.1 Desulfuromonadales bacterium | reverse complement strand
CACCTGGTTCACCCGGACGACAAGCAAGCCGTGACCTCTTATCTCTTCAGCTTGATTCCGGGAGATCGCAAACAGATAGAATTCCGGATTATCACAAAAGAGCAGGAGATTCGCTGGGTCGTGGAGAAAAGTCTCTGCGAGGCGGGACCATCTGCCAAGGAGTTGATCTTGTACGGTGCGGTCACGGACATCACCGAGCACAAGCAGACGGAAGAAGCTTTGGCGAACAACGAGCGGTTCTTGCAGACCATCATCGACACGGAACCTGAGTGCATCAAGATGCTCGATAGCGACTGTCACCTGTTGATGATGAACCGGGCGGGATTGGAGATGATCGAAGCCGACTCATTTGAGCAGGTCAAAGGACAAAGTATCAGCCCATTGATCACCGATCCATACAGAGAGGCCTTTGTTGCCCTGACCCAAGAGGTCTTTCGGGGGATCTCCGGAACCCTTGAATTTGAAACTGTCGGGCTAAAAGGTCGCCGTATCTGGCTTGAAACGCACGCGGTTCCATTTCGCAATGAGCAGGGAGAAATCATTGCCTTGCTGGGAATAACCCGGGACATTACCCGGTCCAGGCAGGCGGAAGTGGAATTACTCCAGGCCAAAGCCGCCGCCGAATCCGCCAACATCGCTAAAAGTCAGTTTCTGGCTAACATGAGCCACGAGATCCGCACTCCGATGAACGGCGTGCTCGGTATGGTTCAGTTGCTGGAAATGACTGAACTGACCGAGGAACAGCATGAATATGTCGATCTCCTCAAGCAATCCGGCAAGAATCTCCTTTCCCTGATCAGCGACATCCTCGACCTTTCCAAAATCGAGGCCGGCAAAATTCAGCTCCAACCGGCGGGGTTCAGCCTGCACCAGTGCATCAAGGACATCGTCGTGATGCAGCAGGCCGTCACCTTTGAAAAGAAACTGCGCCTGGACGTCGATCTGGCCGGGGAGATTCCCCATATCCTGATCGGCGATCAGCTGCGCATCAAGCAGATCCTTATCAATCTGCTCGGCAACGCCGTCAAATTCACCTCCGCAGGAAGCATCACCGTCTCGGCAGAACTCCTCGACCAGCACGACACCGGCGTCCTGGTGCGGATAGCGGTGTGCGACACCGGCATCGGCATATCGCCGGAAGCGTTGGAAGCCATCTTTCATCCCTTCACCCAGGAAGACGGCTCCACCACTCGCAGATACGGCGGTACCGGCCTCGGCCTGACCATCACCCGCAGCCTGGCGGAGCTTATGGGCGGCACCGTTTCCGCTGAAAGCACCCCCGGCGTCGGCAGCTGCTTCAAGGTTACCCTGCCCTTTGCCATCGGCAGAGAAATCAGCACAACCTCAGAATCTCCCCGGCAAGTAGCATGCATGAGTGAAGGTCCAGGACGGCGCATTCTCTTTGCCGAAGATGACCCGATCAACATCGCCTTCGGTGAATCCCTGCTGAAAAAGCTGGGGCATAACTTCCTTACCGTCAAAAATGGCAGGGACTGTCTCGACGCACTGGAACAGGGAAGGTTCGATATCGTCCTGTTGGATATCCAGATGCCGGTGGTAAACGGCGAAGAGGCGCTTCTTGAAATCCGCAGAAAGCAGCAGGAGAGAGGTTTTCATCAGCCGGTCATCGCCGTGACGGCCCATTCAATGCGCGGTGACAGAGAGCGCTTTCTTGCAAAGGGTTTTGACGGCTATGTATCGAAACCGCTGACGACCGGGGAGTTAGTCGAAGAGATGGAGCGGGTGCAGAGGACGGTGGTAAAGTAGCACTTCACCGCCGAACCTGACGCTTATGACACCCCCGCCCACCAACCGCCACCCCATCTCTTCGTACTCAAGCTCTTCATCTGCTAATCGAAGTCTACTTCCATAACCTCTTTTTTTTAAGTATACTGTGGCAAATTAATATCCCCCTCATGGCTTGACCAATCCCAACCCGCACGCAAAGGAGCGAAAAATGAGTCATGAAAGCAAATGTCCGGTCACAGGCCGAACTGACAAACCGACCGCCAACCGGGGCACGTCGAACCGGGATTGGTGGCCAAACCAGCTGAACCTCAAGATGCTGCATCAGAATTCGTCCTTGATCAATCCGATGGGTGAGGAGTTCAACTACGCTGCGGAATTCAAAAAACTCGACCTGCAGGCCCTGAAGCAGAATCTATATGCACTGATGACCGACTCGCAGGAATGGTGGCCGGCGGACTGGGGGCACTACGGAGGGCTCTTTATTCGCATGGCATGGCACAGCGCCGGCACCTACCGCACCGGCGACGGCCGCGGCGGCGCCTCGTCGGGTTCGCAGCGTTTCGCGCCCCTCAACAGCTGGCCGGACAACGTCAACCTCGACAAAGCACGCCGTCTGCTCTGGCCGATCAAACAGAAGTACGGCCGGCAGATCTCCTGGGCCGACCTGATGATTCTCGCCGGCAACTGCGCGCTGGAATCGATGGGCTTCAAAACCTTCGGCTTTGGCGGCGGGCGCGAAGATATCTGGGAGCCGGAAGAGGATATTTACTGGGGAAAGGAAGAGACCTGGCTTGCCGACAAGCGCTACAGCGGTGACCGGAATCTTGAGAATCCCCTCGCGGCCGTGCAGATGGGCCTGATCTACGTCAACCCGGAAGGGCCGAACGGCGAACCTGATCCAATCGCCTCCGGCCGCGACGTGCGCGAAACCTTTGCCCGCATGGCGATGAATGACGAAGAGACCGTCGCCCTGGTTGCCGGCGGCCATACCTTCGGTAAATGTCATGGCGCGAGTACGGCATCGCATGTCGGCCCGGAACCGGAAGCCGCCCCGATCGAAGAACAGGGGCTCGGCTGGAGGAGCAGCTTCGGCAGCGGCAAAGGCGGCGATACGATCAGCAGCGGCCTTGAGGGCGCCTGGAAACCGAACCCGACCACATGGGACATGGGCTATCTGAAGGTGTTGTTCAAATACGAGTGGGAGCTGGTCAAGAGCCCGGCCGGCGCCAATCAGTGGCTGGCCAGGGATGTCGCCGAAGAGGACATGGTGGTGGACGCGCACGACCCGACGCAGATGCGGCGGCCGATGATGACCACGGCGGACCTGTCCCTGCGCTTCGATCCGATTTACGAACCGATCGCGCGGAATTATTTGCAAAACCCCGAGAAATTCGCCGATGCCTTTGCCCGGGCGTGGTTCAAGCTGACCCACCGCGACATGGGGCCGCGCGCCCGTTATCTCGGCGCGGAAGTGCCGGCGGAAGATCTAATCTGGCAGGACCCGGTCCCTGTGGTCACGCATCCGTTGATTAATGCGCCGGAGATCGCTGCTCTCAAGGGCAAAATCCTCGCCTCTGGACTCCCGGTTTCGCAACTGGTCGCGACCGCC
>JAXMLA010000045.1:0-17664 GCA_034370465.1 Desulfuromonadales bacterium | reverse complement strand
AGGATTTGGTCATCGACCGTACCAGTTTGTCGTCTTCAGCAAGAAGAATGGTTTCTGTCCCGCCAAGATGCGATTCCTCCGCATTCGGGTCGCTTTCACCCGGAATATCCATGGCGATCAGGGGGAGATAGATGCGGAAGGTTGTTCCTTTGTTCTTCTCACTGGTTAAAGTGATCGCGCCACCATGCTGTTTAATGATGCCATAGGCGACCGCGAGACCGAGTCCGGAGCCTTTACCGATCTCCTTGGTGGTGAAAAAAGGTTCAAAAATACGCTGTTGGGTGGTCAGGTCCATCCCCTCGCCGGTATCAGCAATCGTCAGGAGAGCGTAATCGCCCGGCGGACAACTCGTCTCATTTTTTTTCAGGGTCACCGCTGCGGTCGTCACGGTGAAACGGCCTTTTTCGAACTTGTCCATGGCGTGATCGGCATTGATGGCCAGATTGATCAAGACCTGTTCCAAATGATTGCGATCAGCCAGGATGTGCAGCGGTTGCGGATATAAATTGATTTTGATTTCGATGTTTTCACTGATCACTTTACTGAAGAATTTTTCCGCGGTGGTGATAACGCTATTCAGATCAAGGGGTTTTTGTTCGCACGGCTGGCGACTGCTGAAATGCAGGAGCTCCCCGGTGAGCTTGGAGGCGCGACTGGTCGCATCAAGGATGCTATCGACATAGGCGCGTTGCGGATCGTCCACGGCCATTTTTCTGCTGAGCATCTGGCCATAGCCGCTGATACAGGTCAGGATATTATTGAAATCATGGGCGATACCGCTCGCCAAAGTACCAACGGTCTCGAGTTTTTGCGCCTGGAAGTAGCGATCCTCCAAACGGCGATGCTCGCTGATGTCCCGGACGATTTCAATGACGCTGATCACATTTTGCCCCGGTTCGCAAATGGGCAGACTTCTGACCTCCCAGATCCGTTTGTCGGGGGTGGTCATGATCGCGGTGGCAATTTTTCCGCTCTGAAAGCTTTCCACCGCCGGACAACCTTCGCAATGCACCTGCTTGTGGTGAAATGCTTCGTAACAGTGGCGGCCGACCAGCTCTTCTCCCTGCCGAAGATCGTTGGCGACGGTGTTTGCCCAGAGAAGTTTAAAATCCGGAGTGCGAAGACTTATTCTGTCGGGGATGGCGTCGAGCAGGGTTTTAAACTCATGGGAAAGAGCACGAAAACGTTCATTCTCTATTCTCATCAAGTCTGCCGCCTGCCAAAGGGCCAGTTCATCCTCTTTACTCTTTATGGCGCGGCGGACAATTTGCCCGAGACGTAGCAGCCGACCTTTGAGGACATAATCGGTTGCGCCGCTCTTTAATGAATCGATGGCCCTTTCCTCCCCCATCACCCCGGACAGAAAGACAAAGGGGAGGTTCGGATAGCGTTCACGGGTCATTTGCAAAGCCGTCAGACCGTCGAAAGCCGGGAGTGCGTATTCGGAAAGGACCAGGTCGAAGCCTCCGGCTTCCAGGGCGGTGACAAATTCTTCCTGGTCGCTGACAACGACCAATTCACAGTCGACCCCGTCAGCCTCCAGGGCCAGGCGGGCGAGTTCGGCATCGTTCAAGTCATCTTCGAGATGGATAATTTTCAATTTTTTCTCCACGTCTCGACACCGCTTCCAGAAAGTCACAGGTAAAGTCTAGCGCGGCGGAGTAACGAAGCATCGACGTCAGTGTACAAAACACTGTTCCGATAATATGCGGCGGATCAACTGTTTGTATGTCGGGAATGTTTGATTTGTGTGATCTAATAATGAATTTAAAGGCGGGGATTTACTGATTTTGCTCGAGAACAAACTTGACCAGGGCGGGAATATTCTTTGTTCCGAGTTTCTGCATGAGTCGGCAGCGGTAGGTTTCGATACTTTTCGGGGAGAGGAAGAGGATCTGGCCAATTTCTACACTTGTTTTCCCTTCGACGACGAGTTGCATCACTTCTTGTTCGCGCCGGCTCAAGCTGTCGAGGGGGCTCTTAGCAAAAGAATCTCCCGTGCGCTGTTGTCCGGCTAAGGGCAGCTCGACCCCCTGGCCGAAAAAACGCCGTCCCTTCATCACCGCCCGTACGGCGGTGACGACTTCGCACCCCGCGCACTCTTTGAGCAGATACCCCTGGGCTCCGGCCTGCATGGCCCGATAGATATGCTCCGTCGAATGGTGCATGGAAAGGAAGAGGATCTTGAGCGTTGGTAGACGCTCACGCAGCTTGCGCGCGGCCTCAATCCCGTTTAAGCCGGGCATGGAGATATCGAGGATGATCACATCCGGCCGATGTTCCTCAGCCAGGGTGATCGCTTCGCGGCCATTTGTCGCCATGGCAATGACGTGCATCCCTTCGGCGGCTTCGAGGATCATTTTGAGACCATCCCGCACCACGGCATGATCATCGGCAATCATGATGTTGATGATCATTAGTGCTTCTCTCCGATTTGAATATTAATTTCAGTCCCTTGACCGGGAATCGAAGTGAGGGAAAAGCCGGCGCCGATCGCTTTGGCGCGTTCGCGCATCAGATTCAACCCCCAGCCGGAATGCGCATCGAGAAGCTTTTGCTGCTTCACATCGAAACCTTTTCCGTCATCCTGAATCAGGAGCTGCACCCTGCCCTGATCTTGTTGCAAGCCGATGGTCACGCTTATCGCCGCAGCATGCTTTTTGATATTGGTGAGTGCCTCCTGGTAGATGCGAAAAAGGGCCGTCTCGATCTCGTCGTGCAGCCGGGGTTCGATCTCTGTCAACTGAAAATGGACGATGATGCCGGTCTGCTTTTCAAAGAGTTCCCCATACCAGCGCAGTGCTGCCGCTAATCCGAAGTTGTCGAGAACCGGTGGCCGGAGCCTGACCATGATATCCCGGATTTTACGACTCATCTCTTCCACCAGACAGGTGGAGATGATGATCTTTTCGCCCAGTTTGCCCCGGACTTCGCGGGGAAGTCCGTTGCAGATGGCGGTAAAATTGAGGGCCAGGGCGGTGAGGTCCTGAGCAATTTCGTCATGCAACTCCGCCGCAAACTTTTTGCGCATCGCTTCTTCCATGACCATCATCCGCTCGGAATAACGCCGCAGCGAGATCTCCTGCTCTTTCAGTTCGCTGATATCACTCAGGGCGAGCATGCACTCTTCTCCCTGAAAAGATTGGGCCTCGATGTGGACAAAGGATGTTTTATCCTTCCCTTCCAGCTGGATGGGCGCTTCGCTCAACTCTTTGTTCTGGCTGATAAAGACTTTGTGGAGAAAGGCGTCGAAGGCGGAGCGAAATTCTTCCTTGATAAAGAGGATGAAACGCCGGCCGATTAAGCGGGAAACGTCCACCCCCAAAAGGTTGGCGCCGTAAAGGTTGACGGCGGTGATCTCCCCGCGGCGGTCGAGGTTGAAGTAGCCAAAGGGAGAGAACTCGTAGAGCGCTTTGTACTTTTCCAGGATCTTTTCCAGCGCTGCATGAGAATGGCGCAGCTCTTCGTTTTTCGCTTGCAGTTCGACCTAGTGGACGTGCAGTTCATGGAGGAGTTGCGCTGAATCATCAAGCGCAGGTGGAGTGCCTGGTCGCGCCGGATGATTTTTCATCAAGATTTCCTGAGGTCTTTGAATGATGCCATCTCTTTTTCGAAGCAGTCGGGACAAATCCCATGGCTGAAGAGCGCTTCCGAGTGTTCTGATATATAGGCTTCCAACTGCTGCCAGCTTTCTTCTTCCCTTCTTATCTTTTTACAATAACCGCAAATCGGGATAATCCCCTTCAAGACCTTAATCTCATTTTCCAGATTCCGTCGTAACGCCTCCTGGGCATCGACCCGCTCGGTCACATCGACACAGCTGCCGATAAATCCTGCAAATTCATGGTCATCGGTATAAAAAGGGACGCCGCGGTCAAAGATCCAACGGTAGACGCCATCGTACCGCATCAAGCGATACTCCATCTCGAAAACCTTTTGTGCGGCGAAATTGTCGAGAAAAATTTTGAGGCAACGGTCAAAGTCGTCAGGGTGCACACCTTCCGCCCATCCATTGCCGTACTCCTGTTCCATGCTCCGCCCCCGGAAGTCGAGCCAGCGGTCGTTAAAGTAATCACACAGGGCCTCGGTGTTGGCTCTCCAGCTCAAGATCGGAGATTGTTCGACTAACGCTTGATATTCCGGCAAGGAAAGTTTGGGGCTGGTCATCGGAATTCCTTTGATTCTCACCACTGGGGAGCGAGATTCTCTTCATGGATGTAGCTGCGAATGGCTTCGACAGATTCGGTGTTGAGATCAAGGAACTGAATTCCCATCCCTGCCGGCAGGTTGGGATTGCGGATCATGCCGGGATGATTCACCCAGGCGACACAGGCCTTGCAGCTGATCGGGATATTGCGGTGCGGCAGAACGAACTCGACAACCAGAGGGGTCCCCTCCGCCATCAGGTTGGTGGTTTCGAGGAAGACGCCGCCCGTACTCAGATTGAGGGTGTACTCGGAAAAGAGCTGATCCGCATCCTTGCCGAAATGGACCCGCATCCGCGCCACATATCTCGGGAGCGCGCGAGTCTGAACATGCAGATTTTTTTTCGCGATGTTGATGACGTCGTCCGGGTTGATCGGTTTAAAGATAACCCCATCACAATCGGCCCGGCGGCAGCGCTGCAGATCCTCCTGTTTCACCCCTTCTGTCACCATGATCACCGGTATATGCTTAAGATTGACGTCGGTCTTGATCCGGTGGCAGCATTCATCCCCGCTCATCCCCGGCAGATTCAGATCCAAAAAAGCGATATCGGGACAGGATGTCGCAACGACCTCCAGGACTTCCGGCCCGCTATGGGCGGTCCGCAGTTCAAAATTATCCCGCAGAAAAAAAGTCTTCTCGCTGCCGATAAAAAAAAGGGTCGCATCCGCAAGTAAGATCACTTTCTTTTCCACTGGCTGCCTCCTGTTTCTTCCCC
This sequence comes from Desulfuromonadales bacterium, assembly GCA_034370465.1. Classification (GTDB taxonomy): domain Bacteria; phylum Desulfobacterota; class Desulfuromonadia; order Desulfuromonadales; family UBA2197; genus UBA2197. Next base: position 12,740 of record JAXMLA010000045.1, on the reverse strand, counting down.
ACCCTGACGGGTGGATGATTAAAAGTATATGCGCAATTTCGATAAACTAAAACAAAACCGACCGATTTTTGTTATTTTCAGCTCCCCCCCTTTGAAAAAGGGGGGCTGGGGGGGATTTGCCGCATCTCATGCCGCTGGTTGTAACTGCGCCGCCACACTGCATTGCTCGATGGCCTCGAAGGCCGGCCGGTTATGGATGGCGAGCAAGGCGGCCACCACCCGCGGATCAAACTGGGTCCCGGCTTTTTTGCTGATTTCCTCGATCCCTTCCGCCTTGGTCATCTGGGTCTTATAGGGGCGGGCCGAAATGATCGCGTCATAAGCATCCGCCACGCAAAGGATGCGGCCGAGAAAAGGAATCTCTTCGCCGGCCAGACCATCCGGGTAGCCACCACCATCCATCCGTTCGTGATGACTCTTGATAACCGGAAGAAACGTCTGGAATTTCTGGATCGGGGCAAGGATGGCGACGGCATTGTCGGGATGTTTCTTGATGAGATCATATTCTGCGGCCGTCAATTTTTCGACCTTGTTAAGGACGTCATCATAAGTGCCGATCTTGCCAATATCATGCAATAACGCCGAGATGTTGAGCAGTTCCTGTTGCGCTTTACTGACCTTGAGCTCTTCTGCCAGGAGCAGACTGTAGTCCCGGACCCGCAAAGAATGACCTTTGGTCCAGGGACTCTTGGCATCCAAAGCGTTGACGAAGCTGACGATGAGGCTGTCGATAATCTCGACGAGTTCATTCTCGGCGAGATTCTTGATACGCATTTCATTCAGATAGCGGGTCTTGTAGCTCAGCAGTCTGCGACTGACGGTGAAGCCGATAATGCCGGAAATAAGGGGGGAGAAGAGGATCAGCAGGGTGTACTGGGCGCGAACATTCTCGCCGGAGGTGGAGATCAGGGTAAAGATATCCTGATTGGTCTGGGTGTAATGATAATAAAGAAAACTCAGGAGGATCACCCAGCCGAAAAGGGAGATCATCAAAGGGATATATGAATCGAAATCATCTTTAGACATTGACAGGTTCATAACCCACTCCTATCCCGATGAAGACCGCGCGCCGACGACTTCATTGTGTTCAAGCATAAGGAAACTGGCGGCGTTGTCCAGTCATTTCTGTGAACAGTGTTTTAGACGCGCCCTTGCTGCCGGCGCGGCACCCCTTTTGAGAAGAAAATCACCAAGTCAAAAGCATGACACCGGGTTGCTGAACAATCCATCCTGAAAACTCCTGTCTCCGCCAACTTTCTGCTGTTTATCCAAAAAAGTGACGGCAAAGCTTTGATCCCCGCATCAGCTATCGATTGAGGCTTTGCGATTCCTGTGCCGGGAGGGAGCGGTGGCGTTGGATCAACAAAAACCGCCAGATTCTCGCGGTGTTGTTATCCTGCTGGTGGCGATAGCCGTGCCGTCTTCCTTCTTTGTCGAGTCAAAAGCGTGACACGACATTTTCCAAAAAATAAAAAAATAATATTTTTATTAGTAATTCGAGCTACTTATAGCGATGGCACGGCTATGGCAATAACCCTTAACAACAACCACAGTTGGAAAGGCAGGCGGTCATGGTCAATAAACACTTCTTCGCTATCGGCATTATCTGCATCGCCCTGCTCGGCAGTGGCGTCGGAGCGGCAGCTGCGGCCAGCGGCAATGCCAATCTGCAGGTCAGAGCGACAGTCCTCCCCTGGGTCAAGGCTCAGGCCACGCAGCAAACCGGCAGCTATCAGGTGACCCGTGCCGATATCGCCAGGGGTTATACCGACCTCACTGCGGCCGTCGCTCTCCAGATTCAGACCAACATCCTTCATGGCAAGCTCCTGCTGCAGGTTGCTAACCTCGGGAGCGAACAGGTTCTGGTCAAGGAGTCCGGCACGGTCAGCGACCAGGTCTTTATTCCCCTGATCGCCGGCAAGCCGCAGGAGATTCAAACCTACGACCTGCGCGTTCTTCTTCCTTCCGCAGTCGTGGTCGGCACTTATCCGCTCCATCTGTCAATGCAGACGACGGTGCTCTAAAAACGGCCAGCCCTCAGGATATTGCGGTTACAGCAAATATGGAGGGGGAGCAAGCTTTCCCCCATCGGTGACAAAAAGTTGAAGGAAGTTAACAACGTGTTATTATAGATGAACTTCGAAACTGTATGGCCTTTCCCCCTTGGCAGGCCACTTGCTCATTAAGTGAGGACCTTGTTGACTCGGCAACGGCCATTTTTTGGGGACAATTTATGAACGCACTCCGCAAAAGTAAAAAAGAACTGGTCAATGAAGTGACGGCGCTGCAAAAGCAGCTGGACGCCCTTCATCTCATTGACTCGGCAAAGACGGAATTTTCGGAAAATCTCATCCAGAATTCCGCCGTCCCGACCTTTGTCCTCGACAGCCAGCATCGGGTCTTTATCTGGAACCGGGCCTGCGAAGAATTAACTGGCGTGAAACAGGCCGAGGTGATCGGAACAGATAATGCGTGGCAGGCTTTTTACCCTCAAAAACGCCCTGTTCTGGCGGACATTGTCTTAACCGGCACCACCGGGGATCTGGCAAAATACTACGATACCTACATGGCATCGACCCTGATTCCCGAGGGATTGCAGGCGGAAGGGTGGTACCCCGCGCTCAACGGCCGGAATCGCTATATCGTCTTTGATGCGGTGCCGATTCGCAACAGCGCCGGGCAGATCATCGCCGCCATTGAAACCGTGCAGGACATCACCGGGCGGAAAGAAGCGGAAGAATCGCTGCGCACCTTGTCCCAGGCGATCGAACAGTCACCAGTCGCCGTGGTCATCACCAACCGGGCCGGGAATATCGAATACGTTAACCCTCATTTCAGTAAAATGACCGGTTATTCCTCTTCCGAAGCGCTCGGTAAAAATCCGCGCATCCTCAAGTCTGACTGGCATCCGCGAGAATTTTATCAAGAGCTCTGGGAAACCATCCTGGCCGGCAATAACTGGCATGGTGAATTTCATAACATCCAGAAGGATGGGGGACGCCACTGGATCTCGGCGGCGATCTCCCCGGTCAAGAACGCCAACGGCGAGATCACTCACTTTGTCGGCGTGCAGGAAGATGTGACCGAGAAAAAATGGGCCGCCGAAGAGTTGGAGAGGAGCGACGAACAGATTCGCCTCCTCCTCGAATCGACGGCCGAAGCGATCTACGGCGTCGATATCTTCGGCCAATGCACCTTCGCCAATCCCGCTTGCGCCCGACTCCTCGGCTACCAGCATCCCGACGAGCTGGTCGGGCAGAATATGCATGCCCTGATGCACCATACCCGCAAGGATGGCAGCTCCTTTCCCGTCGAAGAATGCCGGATGAATGCCATTTTCCGGGGCGAAGGCGGCTGTCACATCAAGGATGAGGTGCTGTGGCGGGCGGACGGCACCTGCTTTGATGCCGAATACTGGGCTTACCCGCAGCGCCGCGGAGGCCAGGTCGTCGGCGGGGTGGTCACTTTTTTTGATATCACCGAACGGAAAGAGGGGGAAGAACAACTCCTGCAAGCCAAGGCTGTTGCTGAGGCGGCTACGCGCGCCAAGAGCGAATTTCTCGCCAACATGAGTCACGAAATCCGCACGCCGATGAATGCCGCCATGGGGATGCTTTATCTGCTGCAGCAGACGCCCCTGACTGCTAAACAGAAAAACTATCTCGACAAGGCGCAGGGCGCCAGCAACTCGCTCCTGCGCGTCATCAACGACATCCTCGACTTTTCCAAGATCGAGGCCGGCAAGCTGGAGATGGAATCTGTCCCTTTCCTCCTCGACACCGTCCTTGCCCTGCTGACCGATGTCAGCGCAGCGGCTCTGCACGACAAACCGTTCAATTTTCGCATCACCACCGGCGATGACCTCCCGGTCAATTTGATCGGTGATCCGCTCCGTCTCGGACAGGTCCTTATCAATCTCAGCGGCAACGCGATTAAATTCACCGAGAAGGGGGAGATCACCGTCCGGGTCGAACGGTTGGCCACCGATAGAAATGAGGTCAAGCTCCGGTTTGCCATCCAGGATAGCGGCATCGGCATGTCAGCCGAGCAGCAAGCCCGACTCTTCAGCGCCTTTAGCCAGGCCGACACCTCAACGACCCGCAAATACGGCGGCACCGGTCTTGGGCTCACCATCAGCAAGCAACTGGTCGAGATGATGGGGGGAGAGCTGACCGTCGAAAGCGCCGCCGGGCAGGGGAGTACTTTCAGCTTTTGCGCCTCTTTTGGCTACGTAACGGCGGCCGAGGCGGCTGCCCTGCCGATGGTGACGCTGGCCGGTCCAGGGAAAGAGCGGGAAGAAGTTACGGGGGATGCAAGCTTTGCCGGGGTGAAGATTCTGCTTGTCGAAGACAACCTGATCAACCAGGAAGTGGCCAGAGAGATCCTGGAAGGACGGGGCGTCACCGTCGATGTCGCCGGCAATGGCGTCGATGCGGTGGTGCGGGTCGTTCATTCCGGCGACAGCTACGATGCCGTCTTCATGGATGTCCAGATGCCGGTCATGGATGGATTGGAAGCGACCCGGCGCATTCGCGCGCACCATGATTTTGACGCTTTGCCGATTATCGCCATGACCGCCAGTGCCATGGCCAGCGATCGCCTCCTTTGTCTGCAGGCCGGGATGAATGATCAAGTCAATAAACCGATCGATGTGGCCGAACTCTTTGCCACCCTGCAACGCTGGGTCAGACCGGAGGCCTTCACCCAGCTGCCGTCCGGAAAAGAGACAACAGCGGCCGGGACAGAGGGTATCGATCACCTCGCCGGTATTGACCTGCCCAACGCGATCAAACGCCTGGGGAGTGTTGTTCTCCTCCGCAAGCTGCTCATCAGTTTCCGTCTGGAGCATCAGGGGACGATGAAGCTTCTGCAGGCAGCCCGGGCAGCGCAGGATGAGCAACTCGTGCAACGGATTATTCATACGATCAAAGGCGTCAGTGGCAACCTCGGAGCCACTGAACTGGCCAACTCCGCCCTGGTCCTCGAAGAGGCGATCAAGAACGGAGATGCCAAGACGCAACGCCGCAGCTGGGCAGCCTTTGAAAAGAGTTTCTCTCTGCTCCTCAACTCGATCGGTGCACTGGAGGAGAGAGGAAGGAAATTCTCCGGCGAACCGAAATCGCTCTCCAGCGCTGTGCCGTTGGTTGATGGTGCAGAGCTGGCGCGGATGATCCGTGAACTCCTGACTTTGCTGCAGGCGAACAACATGACGGCGTTGAGTCTCTGGGAAGAGTTGAAACCGTTCCTTGCCGACAACTACGCAAGGCAGCTCGATAGCGAACTCTCCAGTCTCAAATTCAAGGAAGCCGGCAAGACCTTGCAAACCATTGCCGAAACCATGAAGGTCAGCTTTTGACCCAGTGAGGATGCCATGCAGGAATCACAGCAGAAGATCCTGATTGTTGACGATACCCCGGCCAATATCCAGATCCTGAATGAAGTGCTTCAGCACGATTACGCCATCTTCTTTGCCACCAACGGCCCGGACGCCCTGCGCATCGGCCAGCAGGAAATCCCGGATCTGATCCTGCTCGATATCATGATGCCGGAGATGGACGGTTATGAGGTCTGTACCAGGTTCAAAGCGGACCCGCGCACCCATCAGATTCCGGTGATCTTCATCACCGCCATGAGTGATGAAGAGGACGAAGCCAAAGGACTCGAATGCGGGGCGATCGATTACATCACCAAGCCGATCTCCCCGGCGATCGTCACCTCGCGGGTGCGCAACCATCTGGAATTAAAGGGGCAACGCGATGCCCTGGAAGCGCTCTCCATGGAGCTCGTCGATAAAAACCGTCAACTTGAGAATGAACGTTCCCTGGCGCATAAAGTTCTGGAGAACATTCTCCCCCGGCATTTCGAGCTCCCCGGCTTTACCACCGCGGTGATCTTCCGTCCCTCCGACCAGCTCGGCGGCGATTTTTTCGATGCCTGGTCGGACGGCGACTTCTGCCACTTCCTCATCGGCGATATCTCCGGGCACAGCACTTCGGCGGCATTGATGATGGCGGTCAGCAAAGGGATCTTCCGCTCGATCGGCCACACCATGAGCGACCCGGTGGAGATCGTCCGGACCGCCAACCGCATGCTCTGCCCGATGATGCTCGACAGCCAGATGTTTCTGACCCTGGTCTATGTCCTCTTCGACCGCCGCGACAACAGCATGGCCATCGTCTCCGCCGGGCATAATCCGGTCTACCTTCTCGGGGGGAAGGAGATGGTCACCATCGACTCGACCGGGCCGGTGGTCGGTTGGGACGAAGCCGATGCCTGGGACGCGGTGCGCTCCCCCTTTGACCCCGATATGATATTGTTCCTTTATACCGACGGACTGAGCGAAGCCAGGAATGTTGCCGGGGAGGAATTCGACGCGCAACTTCTGACCGAACTCGCCAGGTTACGGTCACCCCAGGCCGGTGCTGAGGAGATATTCGCGGCCGCAGAAAAGTTTAACGCCGGGACATTCGCGGATGATGTCACCATCTTCGCTATTGGCAGAGGAGAGTTATGAACGAGACGCGCCGGTTGCACCTTTCCTTTGCGCCGACCTTTGCGCATGTCGATATGGTTCGCGCCGCGGTGAACGGCATCTGCAGCGATTTTTTCCAGATCAGCGGTCATGCCGCGAGTGTCCTCGACTTCTGCCTGATCATTAGCGAACTGATGAACAATGCCGTCGAGCATGCCGATAGCGGTGTCCTTGATGCGGAGATCCTCCTCACCGATCGGGAAGCGGTCTTTCGCCTGATCTCTGACGGCAAGAGTTTCGATCCGACTCAGGCAGCGGCCATGCCCGACCTGAAAGAGGATGAACTCCCGGAAGGGGGGTACGGGCTGGCCCTGATTCAGTCTCTGGCCGACGGCATGGAGTACGAGCGGCGGAATAATCGCAACATGGTCACGTTACGCAAAACCTTCCCGCTGAAGGCAGAAAAGGGAGCATGACATGGACATCAAGCTGGAAATGGATAATGACGTTATCATTCTCAAACTGATCGGCAGTCTGGTGGCGAGCAGCGCCGACGGGTTGAAGGAGCAGTTGGCCAAACTCATCGAAAAAAAATACCGGTTCATCCTCCTCGATCTCGGCAAGATCGATTTTATCGACAGTTCGGGGCTCGGGGCCTGCATCGCCATCAACCGGGATCTTGTTGCCCGCCAGGGTGCTCTCGCCTGTGCCGGGTTAAACGAGACGGTCCAGAAGGTTTTCCGCATGACCCGCGCGGATCAGAAGATTCTGGTTTACACTGACCGCCATGCGGCCGTAAGTGCCCTGCTGGAGCGAATCGTTGCGGCACGTAAGTCGTCTTGAACGAGGTGATGGTATGAGCGAGATAAAGATCGGCGAGATCCTCCTGGCGCAAAAACGCATCACTGCTGAGCAGTTGCGAGAAGCGCTGGAGAAACAGAAAAGCCTCTCCCCGCCGCCGCTGCTCGGGAAAATTCTGGTGCGGCTCGGCTATGTGCAGGAGCCGGTTCTCCAGCAGATCCTCGACCGCTACGAAAAGCGACGCTCCTTTGCCGACGTCCTGCTGGCGCACCATTACCTGAGCCAGGAAGATCTCGACGTTGCTCTGGAGATGAGCGGCAATGAATTGATTCCCCTCGAACGGGTCCTCCTCAACCTCGATTTTATCACCGAGGAGACACTCGCCAAGGCGATTGCCGCCTTTGCCGATCTCCCCTTTGTCCACCTCGGCAACAGCAAAGGGAATGTCAAAACCGGTCTCGCCAACGCGATCATGGCGTTCAGTCCCGCCCCGCACCGAATGGTGCCGGTCAGCATTGACGGGCGAACGATTACCATCGCCATGAACCATCCGCTGCCGCCGCCGGAACAGCAAAAGATGGAGGCGCTGATCAAGCTCAAGGTACTGCCGGTAATCGCTCCGGAAAAGGAGATCGCTGCCGCCCAGCGGCGCTTCTCCATCCTTCCCGGCAGTGGCAATGTCGAGGAAACGGCTTTCAACCTTCCCGAGAACATTGTGACGATGATCGCCGATGAATTCGATGAACCGGCCGTTGAACCGGAAGAACAGTTGGTGACGGAGAGCGACAGTTTTCTGGTCAAACTGGTCAACAAGATCATTTATGACGCCTGCCAGCTCAAGGCCTCGGATATTCACATTGAACCGTATCCCGGCAAAAAAGAGATCCTTGTCCGGATGCGGGTCGACGGCAAATGTTCGATTTACCAGAAACTGCCGAGCAAATACAAATACGCCATCCCGTCCCGCATCAAGATCATGGCGGAACTCGATATCTCGGAACGCCGCAAACCGCAGGACGGCAAGATCAACTTCAAGAAGTTCGGCCCCCTCGACGTCGAACTGCGGGTGGCGACGATGCCGACGGTGGGCCAGCTCGAAGATGTCGTGATCCGGGTGCTGAACATCGGCGAAGCGATGCGCTTTGACCAGTTGGGGCTGACCCAACGCAATCGCACCGCCTTCGAAGGGGCGATTCAGAAGCCTTACGGCCTGGTGCTGGTCGTCGGTCCGACCGGTTCCGGCAAGACCACCACCCTCCATTCGGCGATCGCCCTGATCAACAAAGCGAAACTGAAGATCTGGACGGCCGAAGACCCGGTCGAGATTACCCAGGAAGGATTACGGCAGGTGCAGATCAACACCAAGATCGGTTTGACCTTTGCCGTTGCCCTCCGTTCCTTTTTGCGCCTTGACCCCGATGTCATCATGGTCGGCGAAATGCGCGACACTGAGACCGCCGCCATCGCCGTCGAAGCCTCCTTGACCGGGCATCTGGTCTTTTCGACCTTGCATACCAACTCGGCGCCGGAGACCGTGACCCGATTGCTGGAGATGGGGCTCGACCCTTATAGCTTCTCCGATTCGCTCCTTTGCATCCTGGCACAGCGTCTGGCGGCCAGCCTCTGCGACCATTGCCGGGAGAAGTATCAGCCCAGTGCGGAAGAGATCGATGAACTGATCACCGAATATGGCGCCGCCGCCTTTGCCGCCACCGGAATTGAGCGGGACAGCATCACCTTGAACCGGCCGATCGGCTGTGACCACTGCCACAACACCGGCTACAAGGGGCGCCTCGGCATCCACGAAATTCTCGAGTGCAGCGATGGCATCAAGAGCTTGATCAAAAAAAAGGCCGAGACCGGTCTGATTCGCGATCTGGCGATTGGCGAAGGGATGACGACCCTGAAACAGGACGGTATTTTGAAAGTATTGCAGGGGCTGACGGATATCCATGAAATCCGCCGGGTCTGTATCCGCTAAGGAGAGTCCCGATGACATTGACCCGGCAGAAGGTTCTCATTATCGATGACACGCCGGCTAACATCCAGATCATGCATGCCGTCCTCGGGAGTACTTATCAGACCTTTTTCGCGACCAGCGGCCGCGAGGGGATCAATCTGGCCCGACAGGAGTTGCCTGACCTGATCCTTCTTGATGTGATGATGCCGGAGATGGATGGCTACGAAGTCTGCCGGGAGTTGAAGGCCGAGGCGCTGACCCGCCACATTCCGGTTATCTTCATCACCACTATGAGCGACGTCGAAGATGAAAGGAAAGGGCTGGAATTAGGCGCGATCGATTACATCATCAAGCCTTTCAGCCCGCCGATCGTCATTGCCAGGATCAAAAACCACCTCGAACTCAAAAGTTATCGCGACCTTCTTGAAAAAGCGACGCTTGAACTCGACGAAAAGAATCTGGCGCTGAATCTCCTCGCCCGGGAAGATGCCCTGACCGGCCTAGCCAACCGCCGCCATTTTAACGAGGTTCTCGATGCGGAGATAAAACGCGCCGTTCGTTCGCGCCAGTTACTGTCGCTGATCCTTTGCGATGTCGATTTTTTCAAAAATTACAACGACCATTACGGTCATGTCGCCGGCGACAAGTGCCTGCAGGCGATTGGTCAGCTCTTCTCCGCAACCTTCAAGCGGAGTGGCGATCTTTCCGCCCGCTACGGCGGCGAGGAGTTCGCGGTGATTATTCCTGACTCCCCACCGGGCACGGCTCTGCACTTTGCCGAGAAGCTCCGCCAGGGGATGATGGCGCAAGCTCTTCCCCACGCCTTCTCGGCGGTGGCGGAAGTGGTCACCCTCAGCGTCGGCGTGGTACAGGCGCACCCGAGCAACGAACGGAATGCCGAATGGTATATCAACAGGGCCGACCAGGCGCTGTATCGGGCCAAACAAAGGGGCAGAAACCGCATTGAAGAAAGTAAAGAGGACTTATGAAAAAAACTGTGATCCTGATTATCGACGATGACCAGAATCAGCGAAAGACCCTGACCGACATCATCGCGGCCAAGGGTTACCAAACCCTGATGGCAGCGGATGGCGCGGCCGGTCTGGCGGTACTACAGGAAAATCCGGTCAACCTGGTCCTCACCGACCTCGGCTTGCCCGACATCTCCGGCATCGATATCCTGAGTGAAGTCAAAAGCCTGTACCCGGAGATCCAGGTCATTATCCTGACCGGCATCGCCACCGTCGATTCGGCGGTCGAAGCGACCAATCTCGGGGCCTTCTCGTATCTGCGCAAGCCCTATGATATCGATCAACTCCTGTTGCAAATCCAGCGGGCGATCGAGAAACAACGGGTCGAGGAGGAGCTGCGTCTTTCCCGGCAGCTGCTGGAGGATAAAGTCACCGAGCTGGAGGCGACCCTGGCGAGGGTGAAACAACTCGAAGGGATTCTCCCCATCTGTATGTACTGCAAAAAAATCCGCAACGATCAGGAAGATTGGCAGCAGATGGAGGAGTACATTTCCCAACATTCGGAAGCGAACTTCAGCCACGGTCTTTGCCCGGAGTGCTACAAACAACAGCTCAAAGAATTCCAGGCGATGAAAAAGTAGCTGGCGCACCCGCGGAGAAGGAGAGAACCATGATCGACATGACCCGAAAGATCGCCCTGACCGTCCTGTCCCTGCTCTTGCTGACCTCGCCGGCCACGGCCGCCCCGCCGCCGCAGACCCACCTGATCTTCGCCGGTTCCGGGACCAACCTGCCGATCGTCCGGGTCCTGGCCGAGGCTTTTGCGCGCTCCCACCCCGGCATCAGTATCGAGGTTCCGGCCAGCATCGGTTCCAGCAGCGGCATCCGCGCCGCGGCCGACGGCGCCATCGCCATCGGCCTGATTTCGCGGCCGCTCAAGGAGAATGAAAAGGGGCTCGGCCTCGAAATCGTCACCTACGCCCGCACCCCCCTGGTCATCGGCGTCCATGCGAGCGTGGCTGAGGAGGAGATCAGCTCTTCCGGGATCGTCGCCATCTACCGGGGGGAGAAGAGGACCTGGCCAAACGGCGCGGAGATCATCGTCCTCACTCGCGAGCCCGGCGACAGCACCATTGAGGTGATGAGCAGGGAGGTCCCGGGGTTCGGGGCAATCTATGAGGAGAGCCGCAAGGCGAAGCGTTGGACCATCCTCCTCAAGGATCTGGAGATGAATCAAGTCCTGGCCAAGACCCCGCACGCCCTCGGCTTTTCCGATCTCGGCGCGCTGACCGTCGAGGGTCACAAGATCAAAGCGCTGCGGGTGAACGGGGTGGCGCCGACCCTTGCCAACGCCAAGTCCGGGGAATATCCCCTGGTAAAGACCCTCATGCTCGTTTACCACCCGGAGAAGATTCCCCCGGCAGCCCGGGAGTTTCTCGCCTTTATCCGTTCGCCGCAAGGGACGAAAATCCTGCTGGCCAACGGCTATCTGCCGGAGAAATAGATCATGATCGAGACCACCGGGCAAACTGATCTGGTGCAGCTTCTTTCCCGCAAGCTGAAACCGCTCGCCATCGGCATCGCCCTGCTGATCACGGTTTTGGCGCCGGTCACCTTCTGGCTCCATGCGCATAGCAATCTCGAGAAGATGGCCGCTCTCTATGCCGAGGACCTGGCTCGGCAGTTACAATTGGTTGCCCTCGAGTCCCCCGCCCTCTGGAAGTACCAGGCCTATAAATTTTCCTCTATTGCTGATGGCTTTCACCCGATGATCGATGTGAGGGGGTTCCGCGTTCTCGATGAAAAGGGGGAAGTCGTCATCGAACAGAATTATTCCCGGCCCCTCTGGCAAGAGCCGGGGGAGACCCTTTCGGTTAGAGAGACCCTCACTTCCTCCCTGGCCAGCGCTCCGATCATCTTTAACGACCGGCAGATCGGGACGCTGGAGGTCCTTGCCGACGATTTCAGCATTTTGCGCACCAGCGCGATCATCCTGAGCTTGTCAGCCCTCTTCGGGATCACTTTGGGCCTGCTGGTTTATCACTTTCCGGTTTTGGTCATCCGAAAAATGGCGCGAAAGATGGAGGAGCTGATCATCGATCTGCGTCACAGCGAAGAACAGTACAGCCGTTTGAACGCGGAACTGGAGATGAAGGTCGATGCAAGGACGCAGGAACTCGTCGCAGTTCAGGAAGAGCTGGTGCGCAAGGAGAAACTCTCCATCCTCGGCCAGCTCTCCGGCAGTGTCGGCCACGAGCTGCGCAACCCCCTCGGGGTGATGAGCAACGCCGTCTACTTCCTGAAGATGGTGCATGGCGACGCCGACACCATCACCAAAGAGTACCTGGAGATCATCAAGCACGAGATCGACAACTCCCTGCGGATCATCACCGACCTCCTCGACTTCGCCCGCACCCGGCCGCCGCAACGGCAGTCCGTCAGTGTGGCGGAGCTGGTGCGAAAAAGTCTGGAAAGATGTGTTATCCCGGAGGACGTCACCCTCATTGTCACTACCCCCGAAGAAATGCCCCCGCTG
>JAXMLA010000044.1:0-1795 GCA_034370465.1 Desulfuromonadales bacterium | reverse complement strand
CACAACAGGAGTACGCCGACCTGGTGGCGGTCGGCCTGGACGGGGTGACCATTTACCAGGAGGTCTATGACGAGGAGATCTACCGGGAGGTGCATCCGCAAGGACCGAAAAAAGATTACCTCAACCGTTTGGAGACGCCGGAACGGATCTGCCGCGCCGGGGTGAGAACGATAAATATCGGCGCCCTGCTGGGCCTGAACTTGTGGCGCAGCGAGGCATTCTGGGTCGCGCGACACGCGGACTGGCTGCAGGACTGTTTCCCCGGGGTGGAGGTCAGTCTCTCCGTTCCCCGGTTGCAGCCCCACCTGGGTAATTATGCCCCCCGATCGCCTGTTTCCGATCGGGAGCTGGTGCAGATAATCCTGGCCTTCAGGATTTACCTGCCCCGGGCGGGGATTACCCTGTCCACCCGGGAGCGGGCGGTCTTGCGGGACAACCTGGTGGGTCTGGGCATTACCAGAATGTCCGCCGGGTCCCGGACGGATGTGGGCGGCCACGCGGGCGGCGACGGCACGAAGCAGTTTGAAATGGCCGATTGTCGCAATGTGGATCAGATCAGGGAAATGATTTTCCATAAGGGGCATCAGCCGGTATTCAGAGACTGGGCGTAGCATCCAATCAGACGAGAGTTACCTTTGGATTTCGGAGGGCCATGCTCCGTCATGGCCGCAAGGCCTTGGGTATGGCACACCTGGTAGCGGACGCGACGGAGCGCGTCCCTCCATAAGAAAGCGTAGTGTGTTAAACAAAGGCGCCAAGGGTCGTCGGAATTAACAGCACAGGAGTTGTGCATGACGATAAAGCGAATTTTTCCCCATACGGACCTCTATGGGATCACCGCGGAGGAGTATTCCCGGGGGAGGACAAACATCGAGGTGACGGAAGAGCTGGTCCGGCAGGGGATCAGGGTCATTCAGTACCGGGCCAAGGAAAAAAGCCAAGTAGAGCGGTACCGGGAGTGCCTGGCCCTGCGGAAAATAACCCGGCAGGCCGGCGTCGTCTTCATCGTGAACGACCATATCGACCTGGCGCTGGCCGTGGAGGCGGACGGGGTGCATGTGGGCCAGAATGACCTGCCGGTGCCGGTGGTCCGGTCACTGGTGGGAGAGGCCATGCTGATCGGCCTTTCCACCCATTCGCCCGCGCAGGCCCGGGCGGCGGTGCTGGCGGGGGCGGACTATCTCGGGGTGGGACCGGTCTTTGCCACGGCGACGAAAAAGGACGTGGTCTCCCCGGTAGGGCTGGAGTACGTGAAATATGTGGCAGAAAACATAAGCCTTCCCTTTGTGGCGATCGGCGGCATTAAAGAGGAAAATATTGGACAGGTCCGGGCCAGGGGTGGGCGGTGCTTTGCCCTGGTGACAGAGATCGTGGGGGCGGCGGATATCGGACAGAGGGTAGCGGCCTTGAGGAGGATACTGACATTGTCGTAAAACCCTCCGATAGGGGCCGCCTGAAGCGGGGCGGGAAAATACTTGAAAATAAATAAAACATATAATAATGCTTGTGGCGTAAAAGCAGCAACAGTGGGAATTCTTTTATTGTCATGAAACTTTATAAAGGGAGGGGTTTATGATCAAAAGAAGGACGGGGGTTAGGTGCGAGGCGGCATTTATTTTGGCCGCCTTCGCGGGCCTGTTGTGGCTGTTGAGCCTGACACAGGCCACGCCGGCGGCGGCGCAGGCAACTTTTGTGGGTTCGGACAAATGCGCCGCCTGCCATCAGGCCGAATTCGACAACTGGCGCGCCACCGGTCATCCGGCCAAACTGCGGACCGCCAAGGAGGCCCGTGAAG
>JAXMLA010000043.1:0-1855 GCA_034370465.1 Desulfuromonadales bacterium | reverse complement strand
CCCCCCCCCCCCCCCGCCGGGCCAACGACGCTGTGGCTGACTGCCTCCGCCCAAGGCGCGCCCCTTTATGCCCAACGGGGCTTTGAGACCGTCGCTGAAGTCCAACGCTGGGTGCTCCGGGAAGGGGGGATCGGCGCAGGGGGGTTGCTCGACGCCGGTGTCCATGGCAGCCACAGCGATGTTGCAATCTGGGGAGACGATCGCCGGCCGCTTTTGCACCACCTCGAAGGCGGCGGCAACTGGCAACAGCAGGGGGAGAGCATCGCCCTCCTGCAACGGGGTGACGATCTCCAGATCGTCGGGCCGTGGTATGGCTCGACGCGTCTTCAGGACGATGCCGAGCTCCTCGACCGGCTGATCGCCGCGGCAACGCCGCAGCAGGAGCTGGTTGCCGATCTGGTCAGCCGCAGCGGTCGGGAGGGACTCCTCGCCGCGGCCGGATTCACCTGCGCCGGCAGCACCGGCTTGATGGTCGCTGGCCCGGCAGAGGTCGATTGGCCACGCCTTGTGGCCCTCGCCACCCTGGGGAGTTGTGGCTGATTTTGTATAATTACGCGACAGCCCTGCCTATTTTTTAGACAATTTTTCCAACCAGACCAGGCCACTCCAATCCGGCCTGCCGAATCTGAGCATTTTTTAAACAAAATATCTGGCACATATTATGCGAATGTGAAAAGCCAACCCCCCAGTGGAGAGAGCTTCACACATGACCGCCGTATCCCGTGAAAAACTCCTCAATGCCCTGATCAATATCGGCCAGGATCTCGCTTCGACCGTCGATCTCCCCGAACTCCTCGATCGTATCCTCCAGGTCGCCCGCGAGATCTTCGGCTTTGAAAATGCCATCATCCGCCTCCTTGATGCCGAGGGGGCCACTCTGACCACGGTGGCCGCTTACGGCTATCCGGCCGAGGTCACGACGCCGGCACTCCCCGTTGATCAGGGGATCATGGGACGGGTCGCCCGCAGCCGCCAGCCGCTGCTAATCAACGATCTGCGCAGTGAAGTCGACTACTTCCCCGGCATTGCCGGCGCGCGCAGCGAACTCGCCGTACCGATGCTGGTGCACGATCAGCTCATCGGCGTCTTAAACGTCGAGAGTCCCCGGCCGGACGCCTTTAGCAGCAGCGATATCGAACCCCTCCTGGCCCTCGCCGGACAGGCAGCCATCGCCATCGAGAATGCCCGTCTTTACGACAAGCTCCGACAGGGCTCGGAGCGCTACCAGCGCCTGCACCATCTCAACGAACGAATTCTCAACAGCGCCAGCCTCGGTATCTATGCCCTCGATGCCGACCTGACCATCACTGCCTGGAACCGGCGCATGGCCGAGATCAGCGGTGTCAGTGCCGAAACCGCGGTCGGCCGCCAGCTCTTCAACCTCTTCCCGGCTCTGCGCGATGAAGATTTTGATGAGCGGTTGCAGCGAGTCCTGACCACCGGACGCAGCGAAAAGCTCCAGCTCAGTCACCGCGACCTGAGCGGCACCACCCGCTTCGAGAAGCGCCGCGTCACCCCGCTCAAGGAGGCGGACGAAACGATCGGTGTCGTCGTCATCGTCGAGGATATTACCGAGTTTCGCCAGCTCCTTGATCAGACCATACATATGGAGAAGCTCGCCGAAGTCGGCCGCCTCACCGCCGCCCTGGCGCACGAAGTTAACAACCCCCTGGCGATCATCGCTTATGCCGCGCAGCTCCTGGCGCGCGAAGAACCGATCTCCGACTTTCAGCAGGAGATCATCGCCCGCATCGCCGGCGAGACCGAACGGCTGAAGGGACTCACCGGCAGTCTCCTCTCCTTCTCGCGGCCGCAGGACGAAAACTTTGTAGCGACCGACCTCAACGAGCTCCTC
>JAXMLA010000042.1:0-16748 GCA_034370465.1 Desulfuromonadales bacterium | reverse complement strand
GGGGCGACGGTACCGTCAGCCATCTCTTTGTCGCCAACCACGAGCATGTAAGGGATCTTCTCAACCTGGGCTTCACGGATTTTAAATCCGAGTTTTTCATTCCGTACATCAATCTGCACACGAACACCCGCTTCACGCAGGGATTGGAAGATTTCCTGGGCATAAGCAGATTGATTGTCGGTGACATTGACAATGATCGCCTGTACTGGAGAGATCCAGAGGGGAAAGCTGCCGGCATAGTGCTCAATGAGGACACCGATAAAACGTTCAATCGCACCAAGAATAACCCGATGCACCATGACCGGACGATGTTTTTCACCGTCACTGCCGATATAATTAAGGTCAAAGCGCTCCGGCAGGGTAAAATCGCACTGGATAGTAGCACATTGCCATTTCCTGTCAAGAGCGTCCTTGAGCTTGATATCGATCTTCGGGCCATAAAAAGCGCCGTCGCCCTCATTGATCTCGAAATCACGTCCCGAGTCCTTGAGTGCGGAATGGAGGGCATTGGTCGCCAGCTCCCAAGCCTGGTCGCTGCCGATCGACTTTTCCGGACGGGTCGAAAGCTCCATCTCATACTCGAAACCGAAGATCCCCATGACCTCCTGCACAAACTTGAGTACACCCTTGATCTCGGCGTCCAGCTGTTCCGGCATGCAGAGGATATGGGCGTCGTCCTGGGTAAAGCCGCGCACCCGCAGCAGTCCATGCAGAACGCCAGACTTCTCATGACGATGCACGGTCCCGAGCTCAAAATAACGCAGGGGGAGATCGCGATATGAACGCATCTTCGATTTATAGATGAGCATATGGGCGAGACAGTTCATCGGCTTGACGCCGTAGCTCTGCTCGTCCACTTCAGTAAAGTACATATTTTCGCGATAATTGTCGAAATGCCCCGAGGTCTTCCACAACTCGGTGCGGAGAATCTGCGGCCCCATGACAATATCGTAACCACGCCGCAGATGCTCGCGGCGTTCAAAATCTTCAATCACGGTGCGCAGCATCGCCCCTTTGGGATGCCAGATCACCAGCCCTGCCCCGGCTTCGTCACTAAACGAGAAGAGATCGAGCTCACGGCCGAGCTTGCGATGGTCGCGACGCTTGGCTTCCTCAATGCGTTCAAGATAAAGCTTCAATTCTTTCTTGTCGGTAAATGCCGTGGCATAAAGGCGTTGCAACATAGCGTTCTTGTCATCGCCCCGCCAGTATGCGCCGGCAACACTCAACAACTTGAAGACCTTGAGCAGTCCGGTTGTCGGGAGATGCGGACCACGGCAAAGATCGACAAAATCTCCCTGACGATAAAGGGAGACCTTCTCGTTGGGGAGATCACGGATCAACTGAACCTTGTACTCTTCCCCCATGGCAGCAAAGAGAGCCATCGCTTCATCGCGGTCCATCTCCGAACGGACGATCGGCAGATTGGCGGCAGCCAACTCCGCCATCTTCTTCTCGATCAACTCAAACTCTTCCGTCGAAAAGGTGTGATTCGGGCTGTAAAAATCGTAATAGAAGCCATTGGCGATGGCCGGACCGATCGTCACCTGCACCTCTGCCCCGAACAGGGTCTTGACCGCATGCGCCATCAGATGCGAGGCGCTGTGACGATAAATTTCCAGCCCTTCGGGAGATTGCAGAGTGATCAAAACCAGGTGAGCGTCCTGCGTAATCGGTGTCGTCAAATCGACAAGCTGACCGTCTATCTTCGCGGCCACGGCCTGGCGGGCCAGACCTTCACTGATTGAACGCGCCAGATCGAGAGCATTACTGCCAGCCGCTACTTCTCGTACCGAACCATCCGGTAATGTTACGCGCACCTGCATAATCTCCACCACTCTCCACAAAGTAAAAGAGGCATCCTAAGATGCCTCTGATTCCGGTCAAAGTTGGTAGGCACGGGCGGGATTGAACCGTCGACCCCTACCGTGTCAGGGTAGTGCTCTCCCACTGAGCTACGTGCCTACGTCCGAAATGCTCGGTACTTTTAGCAGAGCGCCTCGGTGGTGTCAAGCCCGATTTTTCTTAATCCTTATTTTTTTTGCTCATTTCCCGACAGCAGCACAATTCACTTTTATTATGAAATCCCGGCCGCTTCCTTGACCGCTTATACATTTCGATGTAAAGTTCTGCCATTCTTATCCAGGACCGATCGATGACCTCCCCTCTTCTGACTGTCAGCTCCCTTAAAACCTATTTTTTTACCCCGCGCGGCCTGATCAAGGCGATTGGTGGTATCGATTTTACGATTGCGGCCGGTCGCACTCTGGCTCTGGTCGGGGAGTCAGGCTGCGGCAAATCGATGACCGCCCTGTCGATACTGCGCCTGGTGCCGGAACCGGGGAGGATTGTCGACGGAAAGATCTTTTTTGCCGACGAGGATCTTCTGCGCCTGCCAACCACAGAAATGCGCCGGATTCGCGGCAACCAGATCGGCATGATCTTTCAGGAGCCGATGACTTCCCTGAATCCGGTCTTTACTGTCAAGCGGCAGATCGGTGAGGTTCTCGAACTCCATCGTGGTTTGCACGGCCTGGAACAGGAAGAGGAAGCTGCGGCGCTCCTGCATCAGGTCGGCATCCCCGATCCCCGCAACCGACTGGCATCCTACCCGCATCAACTCTCCGGCGGAATGCGCCAGAGGGTCATGATCGCCATGGCCCTGGCCGGCCATCCGCAACTGCTGATCGCCGACGAACCGACAACCGCCCTTGATGTGACCATCCAGGCCCAGATCCTCGAACTTCTCAGCGAACTGCGCCGCAGTCGCGGCATGGCCATGCTCCTCATTTCGCACGATCTTGGAGTGGTCGCCGAGACGGCTGATGCCGTGGCGATCATGTATGCCGGACTGATTATGGAAGCAGCCGACGTTGAAATCCTGTTTAATGACCCGCGCCATCCCTATACCCGCGGCCTCCTGGCCTGTATCCCCCGGCTCGGAGGAGAGCGCCAACGTTTGGTGCCGATCCCCGGACAAGTGACCGACAGCATGGAGAACAGCGACGGCTGCCCCTTTGCCTCGCGTTGCTCCGAAGTCATGCCGCAGTGCCGTCATCATCTGCCGCCCTTACGGGAAGTGGCGCCGCAGCATCAGGTGCGCTGCTGGAAGGCTCTATGAACCCTTTGCTGTCGGTACAGAATCTGACCAAAACCTTTGCGACCAGCCAGGGTCCCCTCGGCGGCAAAGAGCAGCGCTTTCGTGCCGTCGATAATATCAGCTTCGACCTTGCTGCCGGTGAAACGCTCGGTCTGGTCGGCGAATCGGGGTGCGGCAAGTCGACGACTGGACGTCTGATCCTCCGCCTCCTCGACGCGGACAGCGGTGCTGTCTTCTTTCACGGCGAGGATCTCGTCCCCATGGGAAAGAAGGCACTGCGGCCGCGGCGGCGGCAGATGCAGATGATCTTTCAGGATCCCTTCTCTTCCCTCAATCCGCGCTGTAAAATTGGCGATATTGTTGCCGAACCGCTGTTGATTCACGGTCTGGCGACCCCGGCCACGGCCAGAGGTCTCGTTATTGAACTCCTCGCGACCGTCGGCCTCAACAGTGATGTTCTTGATCGCTTTCCCCATGAATTCTCGGGCGGACAACGGCAGCGTATCGGCATCGCCCGCGCCCTGGCGCTGAAGCCGGAATTGATTATTGCCGATGAACCGGTCTCTGCCCTCGATCTCTCCATCCAGGCCCAGGTCATCAACCTCCTCGATGACATCCAGCAGCAGTTCGGTTTAACCTACCTCTTTATCTCCCACGACCTTTCTGTCGTTGAACATTTGTGCACCCGCGTAGCGGTCATGTATCTCGGCCGGATTGTCGAAATCGCACCAGCGCTGGAACTTTACCGCTCTCCCTTTCACCCTTATACCGAAGCTTTGCTGCAAGCGGTCCCCCGCCCCATCCCCGGCCGGCAACATAAACGGATCCTCCTGCAAGGAGAAATCCCCTCCCCGCTGGACCCCCCGCCCGGTTGTCATTTTCATCCCCGTTGTCTCTACGCCCGGCCGATCTGCCGGGAACTCAGCCCCGTCCTGAGCGAACATGATCCGGCCCGATTTGCCGCCTGCCACTTTGCCGGAGAATTCTCCCGCAACCACGGCTAACTCCTCCTTTATTACCAACCGATCTCTTTTGACATTTTGTGCCACTTATGACATTTTTCGTGTCAAAAAAGGCACATCCGTCAGGAGCTATCGATGGCCAGTCCAATTACCACACTGCGTGAACGCTGTCGCAAATGCTATTCCTGTGTTCGCAACTGTCCGGTAAAAGCGATTAAGGTTCATAAGGACCATGCGGAAATCATTGATAGCCGCTGTATCGGTTGCGGCATTTGTGTGCGGGTCTGTTCCCAGCAGGCCAAAGTCATTGCCGACAGTATTCAAACCGTGCAAAAACTCATGCAAGGGAGCGACACGGTCGTTGCCATTCTCGGCTGTTCCTACCCGGCCTTTTTCAACGATATCCGTCCCGGACAACTCGTCGCCGGTATCAAGGCCCTTGGATTTTCAGAAGTTCATGAAGGTGCCAGCGGGGTCGAACTGATCCGGCAAGCCTACCGCTCTGAGATCGAGAACCAGGCCCAGAACGCTCCCCCCCTTTTTTCGAGTCATTGCCCGTCCATTGTCGATCTGATTGAACGGCACTATCCGCAGCTTTTACGCAACCTGCTCAAAACGGTTTCGCCGATGATCGCTACCGGCCGCTTCATCAAAGAGACCCTCGGTTCCCATACAAAAGTGGTTTATATCAGCTCCTGCATTGCCGGAAAGTTTGAAATTCAAGCGGAACAGGTCAGTGATGCCATCGATGTCGTTCTGACCTACAAAGAGTTAACACAAATGCTCAAGACTAATAAGATCGACTTGAGCCGCCTGCACAGCCAGCCCTTCGCTGGTATCCCGCCGCATAACGAGAGCCGACTCTTTTCAATCGCCGGGGGCCCCCACAGTGCTTTCGGGGTCAAGAACGATATGTTTCATCCGGAATTTCTCAGCTCCGAAGGTCCGGATAATGCTCTGGAAATTATTCGCGACCTTGCAGCGGGAAGAATCACCCCCCGCTTCGTTGATATCCGCTTCTGCAGCGGCGGCTGCATCGGCGGGCCGGGCAAAAATAACCGTCTGACAACCTTCAGCAAACGCAATCTCATCTACCAGCACGCGCACAGCGAAATCCCTTATCAGACCGCCAGTCATTACAATATGGCAAAGCCGAAGATCGTTCTCACTCGCACCTTCAGAAACAAGCATAAACGTCTGGAACTGCCAAACGGTGACAGCGTGCGCAACATCCTGCAATCGATCAATAAATTTGTCGAAGGAGACGAATTGAATTGCGGCGCCTGCGGTTATGCCACCTGCCGGGAATATGCTGTCGCTGTCTTTCAGGGATTGGCTGAACAGGAGATGTGCCTGCCTTATGCAGTCAAACGCTTGGAAGAGGATCACTCGACATTGACGCAAAAATTTGAGCTGGTCCAACGCGCCCTGGCCCAGGAAGTCGGATCATCGGCGATTGTCGGGGAAGATCCTCGCACCATCGATATTCTTGCTCTCATTCATCAGGTTGCACCGACCCCGACGACCGTGCTGATTCGCGGCGAGAGCGGCACCGGCAAGGAACTGACGGCCCGGGCTATTCACGAAAAGAGTCTGCGCGCCGACAAAACCCTCGTCACCATCAACTGCACGACGATTACCGACAGCCTCCTCGAGAGCGAACTCTTTGGTCACAAAAAAGGGGCATTTACCGGCGCCATCGGTGACAAAAAAGGGCTCTTCGAGGCCGCGAACGGCGGCACCATCTTTCTTGATGAAATCGGCGATATCACGCCAAAACTGCAAGCGGAGCTTTTGCGCGTTCTTGACAACGGTGAAATTCGCCCGGTGGGGGGGAATGCCCCGATTAAAGTGGATGTCCGCCTGATTGCCGCCACCAACAAAGATCTGGAAGCTGGGATCCGCGAAGGCTGGTTTCGCGAAGACCTCTTTTATCGCCTCAATGTCTTTACCATCTCCCAACCACCGCTGCGGAGTCGGCTGGAATCTCTGCCGGCTTTGGTGGAAAATTTTCGTGCCCGGGCCAGTCGGCGTCTCAACAAGCCGATCAAGGGGATTGATGAGCGAGCACTGCGGGCGCTGATGCGCTATCCCTGGCCGGGCAATATCCGTGAATTACAAAACATTATTGAACGCGCCTCTGTTCTCGCCCAGGACAGCGTCATCCGCCTGGAAAATCTCCCGGTCGTCTTCACGGAACTGTCCATGAGCGAAGGGCGCACAGAGACAGATCAAACCACACCAACCTTTCGCTCACAACGCGACAAGCATATTGGTCAAATGGAGAAGAATCTCCTCATTCATTTTCTCCGGGAAGCCGGAGGGAATGTTTCGGCAGCGGCAATCCAGGCCAGCATCCCCCGCCGCACCTTCTATCGCCTCCTCGATCGCAACGATTTAAGTGGCAAAGAATTCAATAAAAACAAGACGAAATAACTTTACTGCCAAAATTGGCACACTTCGCCAAAACAGTGAGTCAAAACTGGCACAACCTTCAGGGCAACAAAACAGCCCTTTTGTGCATAATGCCACGCTTCTTTGTGCCAAAACTGACACAAAGAACACACCCTACCCTCCCCTACGGGGCCGGTTCAGCCTCACCTGTAAAATAATCCCGAAAAAACAGTCACTTAAAAAAATGGCACGACCATTGCTATAATAAAAATCATTGAACGGGGAAAAGACTTGGTTCACCACCGACATCCACCCCCCTTTGCGCCGTCCGGCTCTCTCTCCCCGGACGGCGCTTTTTTTATTTTTTCCTGTCATCCCTCTAAAGTTCACGATAAAATAAGCAATATTTCATACACCGTCAGGATGGCACATGCCTATCAACAAAACAGAAAATTTCGGCATCAGTACCCTTGAGGACATCAGCGCCCTGATACTTCAATCCCACGATCTCGAAGAGACTCTGGGGAACATTGTCACTTTGGTTGCCAAACGCATGGGGACGGAGGTCTGCTCCATCTACCTCTTCGACGACGACGGTGAGACCTTACGCTTACGGGCATCGAAAGGGCTTTCCCCCCGCTCGGTCGGCAAGGTCTCAATGAAACTCGGCGAGGGTTTAACCGGTCTGGCCGTCGAAGAACGGCGGGTCGTCTCCATACCCGAACCGCACAACCATCCGCGTTACCGCTACTTCAAAGAGACCGGAGAGGAGCGTTATCACTCTTTTCTCGGCATCCCCCTCTTTGACCGCAAAAATCCCATCGGCGTCATCGTCATCCAGACAAAAGAACCGCGCACCTTTACCAACGAAGAGATCAGCGCTCTCTCCACCATCGCCTTTCAAATCTCTTCCATCGTTATCAATGCCCGTCTCCTTTACTCCATCGGCCAGAAAGAGGAAGAATCGCGCCATGTCGCCCTGGAACTGGAGAAGGCGCGGTCGACATTTCTCAACAACAAGAAGAAAAAGAAGGGGAAGGATTCGCAGTCGATCCTGCGCGGGACCGTCGCCTACCCGGGACTGGCGACGGGTCCGGCGCATGTTCTCGATGAACGCCTCGGGTTCACCGACATCCTTGATGATGAATGGACGGACCCGGAATTTGAACTCAAACGCCTGGAAAGCGCTTTGGAAAAGACCCGGATCGAGACCATCTATCTGGAAAAGCAAGTCGCCGAACGCCTCTCCGAAGATGATGCCGCGATCTTCCACACCCACCTGATGATCCTTGAGGATCGTGGATTCATCGAAAAATTACGCCGCGAAATCGAACAGGGGCGCAGTGCCCAACATGCTTTGAAAACCGTCGCAGGGGAATATATTGAAGCTTTTTCCCGCATGGAGGACTCCTATCTGCGCGAGCGGGCCGTCGACATGGAAGATATAGCCCGACGCCTCCATACCAATATACTTGGCAACGAACATCAGCCCTTGCAACTCAAAAATGCCGGTATCCTGATCGCCCGCAGCCTGCTCCCATCTGACATGGCCACCCTCGACCACAGCAAAGTGCGCGGCATTGTCACGGAAGTCGGCGAGATGAACTCGCACGCGGTGATCATGGCGAAATCCCTCGGCATTCCCGCTCTGGTCGGAGTCTTTGGTGTGGTACAGGCGATTCGTCCTGACGACCACCTTATCCTCGACGCCAATTCAGGGTGCCTGTTTATCAATCCGCCCCGCCACATCGTCACTGAATATCTGCGCATTGAACGGGATCGGGACAAAGAAGAAGAATCTCTGGACGAATTCCGCGAACAACTTGCTGTGACCAGCGATGGCGAGCGGGTCTACCTGCGCGCCAATGTCGGTCTGGTCAGCGATATCAGTATTGCCGCGCACAATGGCGCAGAGGGTATCGGGTTGTACCGCACTGAATTCCCTTACATGACCCGCAGCTCCTTCCCGTCCCGACACGATCAATACCTCCTTTATCGCCGAATGGTCGAGGGTTTTGCCGGCCAACCGGTAACGATCCGGACCCTCGATATCGGCGGGGACAAGGCGTTGCCCTACTTCCCTCTTCCCAAGGAGGACAATCCCTTTATGGGTTGGCGCTCGGTGCGCGTCTCCCTCGACTATCAGGATATTTTTCGTACACAGATCGAAGCGATCTTGATGGCGGCGGTACATGGCCAGGTCAAACTCCTCTTTCCGATGATCAGCGGTGTTGAGGAGATCCTGTCCTGCCGCAAGATTGTCGAAGAAGCGGCCGGGAATTTAAGACGCGAGGGGATTCACTTTTCCGAAGCTGTCCCGATCGGGATCATGATCGAAGTGCCGGCGGCGGTACAATTGATCGGGATGCTGGCAAAACATGTTGATTTTTTTGCCCTCGGCACCAATGATCTGGTGCAGTACATGCTCGCCGCTGACCGCAACAACCCTCTGGTGAAGAACTATTATGATCCCTTTCACCCGGCTGTCCTGCATGCACTGCGGCATGTGGCGGATGTCGCCCGTATGAATAACAAAGGGCTTTGCATCTGCGGTGAAATGGCGACTGACCCGCAAGCCCTGCTCTTTTTAATCGGCATCGGCGTGCGCGAAATGTCAATGGCAGCGCCCTACATTCCCAAAGTCAAACAGATCCTTTCAACCCTCAACACCAGCTCCACTCGGAAGATCGTCAAAGAGATATTAACTCTGGAAAACAGCAGCAAAATCCGTCAACATCTCGGCGCAGCCCTGATGCGCAGCAAGAAGACCTCGCGATAAATGGCCATAACTCCCGACACCTTCTTCACGCTTGAACACCTGCGCTCGGCCCTTGCCAGCTATCAACCCCACCTGACTGAGCGCAGTGCCTGGCCCGGACACACGCACGCCGCCGTGGCTCTGCTCTTAAGAGAAGGCCGGCGCGGGGTTGAAATCCTCTTTATTTTGCGGGCCGAATTCCATGGAGATCCCTGGTCGGGGAATATCGCTTTCCCAGGGGGACATATCGAAGCCGACGATGAATCGGTGCGAGCAGCGGCCGAGCGGGAAACGCTCGAAGAGATCGGGATTGACCTGCGGCAGGAAGAGTTTCTGGGGCGTATTGATGATGTCGGCGGTGCCCATTTACCAGTGATCGTGTCCTGTTTTTCATATCACGTCGCCGCATCCACCCCGCTCTCCCCCAACCGGGAGATCAACGAAATCTTCTGGGTGCCGTTAGCGGACCTTGCCGACCCGGATCGACAGCGTTTGCATTACGTCATCTTTCGCGGCGAGCAACTCGAACGCCCTGCCATCGATCTCCTTGGCCCGGGCCGAACCGTCCTCTGGGGGATCACTTATCGCCTGGTGAGCCATTTTATGCAATTGACCGGTGTCCCCCTGCCGCCGACCCCGATCCCCTGATGCGCCCTCTTCGCTCCTATCTGCAGGACATCGAATTTGTCGAGATCTCCTTTCATTACCGACTGGAGACGCCGCAAATTCTACCGCTGTTCCCCGAATTGCTGCTGCGTTCGGCACTGCACCAGACAGGGCTGGAATTGCTCGACCCGGACCCCTTCGAACGTCTCTTCACTCCGCCCCTGCCTGACGATCCGACAGCACTGCGGCGTTACCAGCGCCCGGCCCCGCCCTTTGCCTTTTGTCCTCAACCCGTCCACCAGACAACGGCAGTGGACCAAGGGATCATCTCCTGCCACCTCTTTGGCACCGGGATTGAACTCCTTGATCCTTTGGTCAAGACCATGGCAGGAATACAACCCTTTGTCTTTGCCAACCGCCAAAGAATGGGCCAACTTACAACGGTCTCAGCCGCCGACGCTGCTGACAATGTTGTCACCATCTGGAAACAAGGGATGGCAAAATGCATCGAACCCCCACGGATCACTGCCGCCTGGCGCTTCGACCCGCTCCCCGCATCGACGGAGTGGTGTCTGGAAATCTTCACGCCGGCGCGGCTTCTGGTGCAGAAAAAACCCCTCTTCCGCCCGGCCTTACGCCACATCCTCCCCTTTATCCTGCGCCGGGTTACGGCGGTCTGTTATTTCTGTAATCACCTTGAGATTGACGAGGCAACAGAGTTGCTGGAATTGAGCGCAAGGATAAAAGAAGAAGCGGGAGAGTGGCGCTGGCACGATTGGCGCAGCCATACGGGAGATGGGATTTTGAGCGAACTTGGCGGGGTTTGCGGGCAATTGCGACTCAAAGGGGAACTGCCCGATGATCTGATTGACCTTCTCCGCCTCGGGTCTTTGATGAATATCGGTAAAGGAGCGGCTTACGGAGCCGGGGCGTATCGATTTAAACCTGTGGTGCACACGCAATGAATGCCAGAGATAAAACTAATGACAATGTTACCTATTTCTGCCAAAGTGACATCAAATTTTCTGGTGGGAAGGTCATTATGTTCAAAAAACGTCCACTTAATAAAAAGAATCCTGTCTATAGATTTTTTAACTCTGCGGGTTTTACCCTGATTGAATTAATCGTAGTAACGGCCATCATAGGAGTCCTTGCTACAATGGCGATTCCTATTTATCAAAATTTTAAAGATAAAGCGAGAATCACGGTTGCACAAGCAACGCTTGACACTTTTCGCCTCACTTTGGTCAACTACAGCAATGAAGGCACAGGGTCCTATCCAACGACTATCGATTTTGTGACCGGCCTTGACAATCAAGGAGCCACAGTTATCCAACAACCACTTCGAGATCAAATCAGAAACGATCTCATTCTCTCTTCCTTAAATTATATCAGCACCACTAGCGGTTTTACTCTGACCGCACAAGCTAAGGATAATGCTCAAACTGTCCTTATATTGACGGAAAATACTTTAAAAATTCAGGGGCAATGATATGAAGACATACAAGCGGAGCTTTAAGAACTTTTTTATCGACAAACGGTTCCAAACAAAATATTTGATGTTAACCATCCTGCTACTTCTTGCTTATACCTTTATTTTCACAGCCATACTCTTCTTTCCGTCTATTCTTACCCTTTATTTTGACACCTCAATTGCAGAAAAGACCGAAGCTGCGCGCACCTTTCTTGTTTTACACAACACTGTCTGGCCAACAACTGGAGTTGTTATTTTTATTTTTGGCATCCTCAGCATCTTTTTATCCCATAAGATTGCCGGACCAATTTATCGTTTAAAGTACGCTATAGCCGAATTGATTGGCGGAAATTTTGGCACAAAAATCAGCTTGAGGAAATGGGATGATCTTCAGGAGTTGGCCGAACAGGTCAATATCCTTTCGGAGGATTTGCACTCTTATGTCAATACCCTCAAAAAAGATCACGAACAGCTCTTTTACCATATTGAGCAACTGGAACAAGAGACCGGCACACAGGAAACAGGGAAAAAAGTCATTGAACAAATCAAAGATCAACAAAAAATCATCGCCATGACCTTGGAGCGTTTTACGTCCAAACCTTGATGCTTGTATTTTTTTTGACACAAAAACGGTCGCGCCTCCCAGCTGGAGACGCGACCGTTTTTCTTTTAACTCTTAGCTGAGTTAAAGGGTTGCAAGATAGTCCTGCAGCGGCTTGACCCGTAATTCCTGCGTTTTGAGAGCAATAATGGCGTCGGCAATCGCACTGGCACCGGAGATGGTGGTGTCGTAAGCAATCCCCTGCATTAAAGCTTCGCGGCGGATCGAGTAAGAATCGATCACTGCCTGCGCTCCGTGCGTGGTGTTGATCACCAACTGCACCTCACCATTTTTGAGGGCATCGACGATATGTGGCCGCCCCTGCAGCACCTTGTTGATACGCCGGACATTTAATCCCTTCTCAATCAGGAAAGCCGCCGTGCCATCGGTGGCAATCAGTCCGAACCCACATTCCTGCAGTTTTTTCGCCGGCTCAAGAATGCTCTTTTTATCAATATCGCGTACGCTGATAAAGACATTCCCCTTCAAGGGAAGTTTGACATTAGCGCCAAGCTGCGCCTTGGCAAAGGCTTCGGCAAAGGTATCGCCGATCCCCATGACCTCACCGGTCGATTTCATCTCCGGACCAAGAATGGTATCGACGCCGGGGAACTTGGCAAAGGGGAAGACCGCTTCTTTGACCGAATAGTAGGCCGGGACGATGTCGCCGAAGACTCCCAACTCCTTGAGGCTCTTGCCGGCCATGACCCGCGCCGCAATCTTGGCAAGGGGGCGACCGGTCGCCTTGGAAACAAAAGGAGCGGTGCGGGAAGCGCGAGGATTGACTTCCAGGATATAGATCTTACCGTCCTTGAGGGCATATTGCACGTTCATCAGCCCCTTGACGTTGAGTTCCAACGCCATCATCACCGTTTGTCGGCGGATCTCGTCAATCACTTCCTGGCCCAAAGTGTAAGGCGGCAAGGAACAAGCCGAATCACCGGAGTGAATCCCCGCCTCTTCGATGTGCTCCATGATCCCGCCGATCACCACCTCGGTGCCGTCACAGAGGGCATCGACATCGATCTCGATCGCTTCATTGAGAAACTTGTCGATAAGGATCGGGTGTTCCGGCGAAGCCTGCACCGCCGTCGTCATGTAGCGGCGCAGATTCTCCACATCGTAAACGATCTCCATGGCGCGTCCGCCGAGGACATAGGAAGGACGGACGACGACCGGATAGCCGATACGATTCGCCACGACTTCGGCTTCTTCGAAGGAACGGGCGGTACCGTTCTCCGGCTGCAACAGGCCGAGTTTGTGCAGCATCTCTTGAAAGCGCTCACGGTCTTCGGCGCGGTCGATGGCATCCGGCGAAGTTCCGATAATCGGCACCCCGGCTTTTTCCAGAGCAACTGCCAGTTTCAGCGGCGTCTGACCACCAAACTGGACGATGACGCCGACCGGCTTCTCGACGTGCACAATCTCCAGCACGTCTTCGAGGGTCAGCGGCTCAAAGTAGAGACGATCCGAGGTGTCGTAATCGGTGGAGACGGTCTCGGGGTTGCAGTTGACCATGATCGTTTCATAGCCGTCCTCAGCCAAAGCAAAGACGCCGTGTACGCAACAGTAATCGAATTCGATCCCCTGGCCGATACGGTTCGGTCCACCGCCGAGGATCATGATCTTCTTGCGATCGGTCGGAGCGGCCTCGCACTCCTCCTCATATGTGGAGTAGAGGTAAGGCGTATAAGCGACAAATTCGGCGCCGCAGGTATCGACGCGCTTGTAGACCGGGCGGATCTTGAGGCTGTGGCGCAAAGCGCGCACTTCATCTTCACTTTTTCCCCATAATTTGCCGAGCATCTTGTCAGAGAAGCCGTACTGCTTCGCCTCCAGAAGACTCTCAAGGATCATCCCCGAGAATCCAATCTCTTTGAGTTACTCTTCCTTCTCGATAATCTGACGGATGTTGTGGACAAACCAGGGATCAAAGGCGGTGATGTCGAAAATCTCTTCCACACTCATCCCGGTGCGCAGCGCATCGGCCAGATACCAGATACGGTCGGCATTCGGCACCCGCAGTTTGTCGAGGAGGAGCTGGCGCTCGCTCTCGGTGAGGGCACGGCGGACATCGGCACTCAGGTCGAAGAATTTCGAATCAAAACCACAGACGCCGACTTCAAGCGCCCGCAGCGACTTCTGCAACGATTCCTTGAAGGTGCGTCCGATCGCCATGACTTCGCCGACCGACTTCATCTGCGTCGTCAGGGTGGCATCGGCGGCCGGGAACTTTTCAAAGGTAAAACGCGGCACTTTGGTGACGACATAGTCGATGGTCGGCTCAAAACAGGCCGGGGTCTCGCGAGTAATATCGTTACGGATCTCGTCAAGACGATAGCCGACCGCGAGCTTGGCAGCAATCTTGGCAATCGGGAAACCGGTCGCTTTGGAAGCGAGCGCCGAGGAGCGCGAAACGCGCGGATTCATCTCGATGACAGCGAGACGACCGTCACGGGGATTGATGCCGAACTGGATGTTGGAGCCGCCAGTTTCGACGCCGATCTCACGAATGATCTTGAGGGACGCATCGCGGAGGATCTGGTACTCCTTGTCGGTGAGAGTCTGCGCCGGGGCAACAGTGATCGAGTCGCCGGTATGCACCCCCATCGGATCGAAATTTTCGATGGAGCAGATGATGACGACGTTGTCAGCGGTGTCGCGCATGACTTCGAGCTCGTACTCTTTCCAGCCGATGATCGATTCATCGACCTGAATTTCATTGGTCGGCGACGATTCAATACCAAAGAGCGCCATGCGCTCGTACTCTTCCATGTTGTAGGCGATGCCACCGCCAGTGCCGCCCAAGGTGAAGGAGGGACGGATGATCGCCGGGAAGCCGATGCTTTTGATCACTTCCAGCGCTTCAGTCCGATTGTGCGCCAGACCTGATTTCGGTACGGTCAGACCAATCTTTCCCATCGCCTCCCTGAAGAGAGTGCGATCTTCCGCCTTCTTGATCGCCGGCAATTTGGCTCCAATCAGCTCGACCCCGAATTTTTCGAGAATCCCCATCTCCGCCACCGCCACCGCAGTATTGAGAGCGGTCTGCCCGCCGAGAGTCGGCAGGATCGCGTCCGGGCGTTCCTTCTCGATGATCTTGGCGAGGATCTCCGGGGTGACCGGCTCGATGTAGGTACGATCAGCAAAGTCCGGGTCGGTCATGATCGTCGCCGGATTGCTGTTGAGGAGGATGACTTCGAAGCCTTCCTCTTTCAACGCCTTGCACGCCTGGGTGCCGGAGTAGTCAAACTCGCACGCCTGACCGATAACGATGGGGCCGGCGCCGATGATGAGAATCTTGTGAATGTCGGTTCTTTTGGGCATTTATAACTCCTCTATATTCCTTATAACTTAGCGAAAGATGAAAAAGACCGCACCGGCCAGACAACAGCCCGCCCAAAGATAATCCCACTTGAGCGGTACCCCCATGTACCAGACCGCAAAGGGGATGAAGACGCAGAGGGTGATCACCTCCTGGGTAATCTTGAGCTGAGCCAGGGTGAAATTACCGTTGTAACCGATACGGTTGGCCGGCACCATCACCAGATATTCGAAGAAGGCGATCCCCCAGGAAAGGAGAACGGCGATGAACCAGTGACGGTTGTGCAGGTGCTTGAGGTGCGCGTACCAGGCAAAGGTCATAAAGATGTTCGATATGACCAGCAGGACGACGGTTCTCATGCCACGGAGCGTTCCTTCTCCATCAGTTCGACGAAACGACTGAAGAGATACTGGGAATCGTGTGGACCGGGTGAAGCCTCGGGATGATGCTGGACTGAGAAGATCGGCAGGGTTTTGTGGCGAATCCCTTCGACGGTCTGGTCATTGAGGTTTTCATGGGCGAGTTCACAAATCTCCGCCACGGAATCGAGATCGACGCAGAAGCCGTGATTCTGAGCGGTTATCTCTACCTTGCCGGTGGCATGATCGACGACCGGCAGATTGGAGCCGTGATTGCCGAAGGGGAGCTTCATCGTCCGGCCACCGAGGGCGAGGCCCATGAGCTGATGACCGAGACAGATACCGAAGATCGGCTTCTTGCCGACAAAGGCGCGAATGATCTCCTGCGCGGCCAACACCGGTTCAGGATCGCCGGGGCCGTTACTGAGGAAGATGCCATCGGGATTCATCGCCAACGCCGCTTCCGCCGGGAAGGTGGCGGGGACAACGGTGACATCGCAACCGGCATCGACCAGACAACGGAGGATGTTGTACTTGATGCCGAAGTCGTAGGCGACAACTTTGTATTTGAGCTGGCTGCTATCGACCTGCGGGTAGCCGCTCCCCAACTGCCAGGTCCCTTCGTTCCACTGATACGGTTTTACGCAGGAAACCCCGGAGGCAAGATCAAGACCGGCCATGCTCGGCTGGGCGCGCACTTTGCGCAGCAGACTGGCGGGATCGAAATCGGTCGTCGAGATGATGCCGTTCTGGGCGCCGTGATCGCGGAGATGACGGGTCAGGGCGCGGGTGTCGATGCCGTGAATGGCGACGATGCTGTTCTCTTTGAGGTAGGCATCGAGGCTCATCGTCGCCCGCCAGTTGGAGTAGCAATCCTGATACTCCTTGACGATAAACCCGGAGAGGAAGAGGCCGCGGCTCTCGATATCCTCGGGATTGATGCCGGTGTTGCCGATCTGGGTGTAGGTCATGGTGACCATCTGCCCCTTGTAGGAAGGGTCAGTGAGAACCTCCTGGTAACCGCTCATGGCGGTATTAAAGACAACTTCGCCAAGGGCTTCCCCCTTGGCACCGAAGGATTTTCCGGTAAAGATGCGCCCGTCGGCCAGGGCTAAAACTGCTTTCATGTATTTCTCCTGAAACATTTATTGATACCGTAGGGGGGGGGG
>JAXMLA010000041.1:0-10114 GCA_034370465.1 Desulfuromonadales bacterium | reverse complement strand
CGGCACGAGTATCGGCCTGTTGATGTGTGATCTCGACTTCTTCAAACAGGTCAACGATCAATACGGCCACGAAACCGGCGATCTGCTGCTGGTCGAGACCGCCAAAGCTCTGCTCCATACGGTGCGTGAATCGGATTATGTGATCCGCTTCGGTGGCGAAGAGTTTTTGGTTCTGCTCATCGATGTTGAACTCGGCGAGGCTGATGTTGTGGCGGAAAAAATACGCCAGGTTGTCGCTGCCGTCGGCGTACAGACCCCCAGTGGCCCGCTGAGTAAGACGATCAGTATCGGCGTCAGTGTCTTTCCGGCGGATGGCGAATCTCTCTGGCAGACGATCAAATTTGCCGACGTCGCTCTGTACAAAGCAAAGGACGCGGGTCGCAACCAGGTGGTACACTTCCTGCCGGAGATGTGGATCAGCGATTCTTTCTGATTTTTGCGTAAAATCTGTGAAGGAGTAGGTGTTATGTCTAAAAAATTTGAGTTTGTCAGCCTCAGCGTCACGCTGCTAACCTTTCTGCTCCTGACCCTTGCCGGCTGCGACAGCTCGTCCGATCCCAAGGCCTACTATCAGGCCACCGGGTCATGGTCAGGGACGATCGGTGCTGATCGAGTGCGAGGGATTATCGCTCCGGACGGCAGCGCTCAACTGGCGATAGTTGATGTGAATGGAGAGTTCATTGGCGATGCCGGTGAATATGTCGGCAGGATTGGTTCTGTTAATCCCGATAATATCGGTAGTATGTCCCTCACCCGTCTCCAGGGGGGTGTAAGTTCTGGGGGGCAGAACATCACTTTCAAGTTGAGTGCCGATCGTCTCTATAGTGAGCAGGGGATAGAGTTGACCCGTACTGCGGAGTCCAACGGTCCGGCCGTACTAAGTGACGTTGTCGGGCGTTGGAGCCTTTCCGCTGCGGATAATCTGACGGCTGTGGTGGTCGACGAATCCGGGACTCTGAGTGGCGGCAATGGTCAATGTCAATATTCAGGGAGCATGCAATTGATCGATCCCGCCTGGAATATTTATCGGTTAGCGCTGACCGTTGCGGACATCACCTATCTGAGTTGCCCGCAACGGGATGTCTCCTACACGGGTTTGGCGATGAAGTTGGGTAATGATGAAACCAGACCTCGTTTGTGGTTTGCGGCAAATTCTCTGGCAAAAACAGCTCAGGGCGAGTGGTCAAAGACGATCAATGTTGCCCCGGTGGCGCAGATGGCGATTCTAGGCGACCGCACGAGTCCAGGTCTGGAGAGTTCCGTGCTCGTCAAGGAAGGTGCTGCAGTTGAGTTAAACGCGCAAGGGAGTTCCGATGTCAATAACGATCCCCTCACCTATAGCTGGAGCGGCACAGATCCACTTGGAGGCACTCTGACGATGACGGTTGCGCCCGGCACCGGAAGCACGGCGACCTTCATTCCTGTCTTGACGGGAGTGTACACAATTAATCTCACCGTCAGTGACGGCATCGCGACCGCGTCCCTTATTCGTCCACTTTCGGTCGAATGGACGCCTGATCGTTTTGTCGATTGCATAAACGGCACTGTTCTCGATACCAAGACCAACTTGCTCTGGCTGCAAGATGCGGAATGCACTATTCTCAACCAGGGGACAATTTGGGGGATCAGCCATGCGGAAGCTGAGACACGGGTTGGAACTTTAACGAGCGGCGTCTGTAATCTGAATGACAATTCTGAACAGGGTAACTGGCACTTGCCGACATTGGACGACTTCAGCTATATCATCCCTCAAAGTCAGTGGAGTGAGGGAAATCGCTTTGTCCATGTCGGAACGACTCTTCCTTACTATTGGACGGCAGATCCCGATCCGGAGACAGAATTTAACTGGTTTTTTGTCGATGTCAGCGGCGCTTCGACGGAGTGGTTCGGAAGCTACTTCGAAAATACTGCTACGGCGGTCTGGCCGGTGCGCGCTATGCGGTCGGGTGAGACGTGCCCATAATTCCAGTCCGAAGTAACTAAGAGTTTAATCATCCAGCGGCTCTTCGCCCCTTCGCGAAGAGCCGCTTCACCTTTTCCGGCATAACCGCAACCAGGAGCTTTCCCCCGCCAATGATTCGCATTCTCCGCCCCGCCGCCAGCTACCGTGGCGATTTGATTCTGCAAGAACGCAGCAAGCCGCTCACCTCGCGCGACCTGAATCTCCTCCCTTTTGCCGAGCGCCTCAACCTCATTCAGGCGACGCGCGGCCGGCAAAAGTATGCGCTCCTTCTCGATGCCCCTGATCCGGAGGTTTTGGTGCCGCAATTGGCGGTGCAGGATTTTTATCTGATGGTGCGCGAGGTTGGCATAGAAGATCTTGAGGAGATCGTCGCCCTGGCGACGACGGAACAGCTCACCGCCCTCATCGATTTTGACGGCTGGCCCGGCGATCAGATCAACGGTCCGGCGGCGCTGCGCTGGCTGGAAATGATGTTGAATGTCGGGGACGAAAAGTTCTTGACGACGCTGCGCGAGATCGATCTCGGGCTCTTGATCCTGATGCTCGCCAAGCAGTTCACCATCCTCCACGCGCCCGGTGATATCCACGATGAAGATCTCAATTTCGAGGTGACGCGCGGCAATGGCGGTTATGTCCTCGATTACGTCAACGAGGAAGAGAGCAAGGCGGTGACGCTTTTTCTCGATACCCTGTATCGCCTCGATGCCGAACACTTTTACCTGGTCATGGAGGGGATCCGCTGGGAGACGGAAGCCCAACTCGAAGAGGATGTTTATTCTGCCCGCTGCGGCCGTCTGCTCGATCTCGGCTTCAGTCCGCCGCACAACGCCCTGAGCGTCTACGCCCGCATCGATTGCAGTAACTTCGCAGCAGTGGCGGCGCGGCGCACGCCGGCGGCGGGCTATGACGATGCTCCGGTGCAGGCTCTCCGGCTCCTCGAAGCGGCGGCGCCTGGTGGACTTTTGGCCGCGTTGATGGAGCAGGGGATTGGTGAAGAGATCGCCAACGACCTGGTTCTGCTGATCAACAAGGTGATCAGTGCCGATCGCATCGATCCCGGCGACGACAAAGAGTTGCGGGCAGCGACCGAGCGGGTCTACGCGACTCTCAATCTCGCTCTGGAGCACCTTTGTGGACATGATGTCGCCGCCGCTGCGCAGCTCCTTTTTGAGCGCTACCCCGAGGACCTCTTCCGTTTCGGCTTTTCGCTCACCCTGGCGTTACAGCAGCGGGCCAGGACTCTGACGGCTTCGGCGATTGCTCCCTTCCTCGATGGTCCTTTTCGTGCCGGCGTCGAGATTCTGCGCCGCGACCGTCCGGGTTTTTACGAAGGGATCAGCGAAATCGACCGGACCGGTGAGCGCTGCTTTGCGAGTCAGACCGATCTTTTGGCGGCGCAAAGTTGGCTGGCCGGCATCGAAGCCCAGCAGCACTTCTTCCTGGCGGTTGCTCCCTTTGCTTTACCGACGGTCGAAAATTTTGATCTCAGCGGTTGTGAGCCGGAATCTCTGACCGACCTTACCTTGAGCGATCTGTTTCTCACCGCGCTTGCCAATCGCCTCCTGGGCGGCGCCTTTACCCCCGAGCCGGTGCCGGCAACGGCTCTGTTGTCGCTGCATCAATGCATTACCGTTACCGGGGATCTCGATGCCAAGCTGCGCGCCGAAACGATTCACCGTTTTGACGAGGAAGTTCCCGGTCTCGGGGGCTTTGTCAACTGGTGCCTCGATCTCTGGGCCGAAGGATTCTGCGCGGTGGCGGTGCAGGACCTTGACCCCCGTTATGTCGAAGGGCTGATCGTCAGACGTTAAACAAAAAAGGTGGGCCTCCTGACAGGAGCCCACCTTTTCCTTCTGCTTTATTGAGTGCTAATCTCTGTCGCCGCTCTTCCCTTTGCTCTTGCTTCTGTTCTTGTCTTTGTGATCGTCGTTACGGCGCTCCTCTTGTCGTTCGCGTTTATCCTCTGCCCGATAGTAGCGGTCGCGGTATTTCCCACGATCCTTTTTATATTCCCGATAGTCCCGATCCCGGCGCTCAAGCATCTCGCGGTATTCATGTTTGAGGATCCGTTTCGGCAGCGAACCACGGTCGACATACCCCCACGGTCCCTGATAGTGGTGGCTGCGATACCAGCGATTCCTGTTGAACTGGTAATAGTAGCCGTTCAGGTAGAAGAGGTCGTAGGGCGCACCGATCGAAACATGCAGTCCGAGGGAGGGGATGAGAAGAAACTCCGGGGGGCTGGCGATAACGACCGCCGGGGCGCCGATGTTGACATTGATACCGACATCGACGTTTGATGCCTGGCTGCCGGACGCAGCGAAAAGGCATAACGGGAACAACAGGAAAAGCACTCTCTTTTTCATCATGATCTCCTTTGCTGTTTTATTTATCCGGTTGCTCGGTGATGGCGATATTGTCAAAAAAGACCGGTTTTTCCCGGTCCATATTGCCGTCCCGATACAGAACCAGATGGATCATGCCGGCCTGGGGCGAGGTGGTAAAGTCAAAGGAGTAAGTCTGCCAGTCATTTTTGCTCTTCACGGCAATGCCGGGAAAAGCGCCGCTCTGATATTCTTTGCTCAGTTCCTCGGTGAACTGCTCGCCGATCCACAGAAATTCCTTGAATTCCAGGACGCCCATCCCGGCGCTGGCATCCTTGGGCAGTTCCCCTTTGTAATCGAAGCTGACGTGGTAGCGGGTCACCGGCTTGACGGCGAGGGGGGCAAAGAAGGCGACGGAAGTCATCCCTTTTATCCCGTGAATAACCCAGCCGTTACTTTCGTCGCGGCCCGCCTTGGGGCGCATCCCCGAGGTGCGCTCCACATGGTCGATATAAGTTGCCCAAAAACCGAGAGCCTCACTGTCGTCATCCGGGGGACGGAAAGTAGCGACCCGAGCAAAGAGGCTGAGCTGCGGCTCTCGCTCAAAGGTTTCGCTGACCGGAACGCCGGGCGGGGTCGGCTGCGCTTCTGGGGCTTTTTCTGCGGATTCCTTGGCCGGCGGCGTTGGCGGCGCTGTTTTTTCTTCGGATTTACAGGCAAAACAGGAAAGACAGAAGAGGACAATGACGGCGGCATAAGCAAAAGGGCGCATATTAATAACCTCGGGATGAAAGTGCGGTAATTATAGTGAAGTTGGCCCTGTCTTGCTATTGAAATTTGCGAATGCTAAAATGCGCCGGCTCCGCATCCTCGTCTTCAGGAGATTTCTACTTAAGTGAACTGGCTCAAGATCGAACAATTATTAACATCATTACGGCTGACGCTCGGGCTTTTTTTCGCGATTGCCCTTTACAGTGCAATCGGAACGTTGCAGCCGCGCGAAGATGGACGCTTTGAACTTTACTTTCAGACCCCTTTCTTTCGCCTCCTCCTCATCCTTTTGGCGATCAACATGCTGGCCTGCACGATCAAGACGATTCGGCGCAATTTGCAGGATCGAAACCGGCATTTTGCGACTCTGGAGCATGCTGTTGCCAGCTCGTGGCAGCTCTCTGCTCCAATTGCCAGCATTACTGAGGGCCTGCGCCGGCAGGGGTATCTGGTGCAGGAGGAAGGCGGGCGCCTTCTGGCGCAGCGGCATCTGGCCGGTCGCTGGGGGTCGACGATTGTCCACCTGTCCTGTTTGCTGATTATGGCCGGCGCGCTGTCGTCTTCTCTCGGCTTTGTCGGGACGATCCATCTTTACAACGGCGACAAGACGGCTTCCTACTTTGACTGGAGCACTCAGAGTGACCGCCCCATGGGCTTTGAGTTCCGTCTCGATGATTTCGAACCGGAGTATTATCCCATTGAGCTGCAGTTTGTCGCCCTCGATCCTGACACCGGTCAGGAGTTGGCGACCCTGACGACGCGGGAAGGGGAGAGCGTCACTCTCCCCGGCGGCTATAGCGCCAAAGTCCTCCGTTACTACTTTTTTGAGGAGGATCTCGTCCTCAATCTTTATCGCGCTGGACAGGATCTCGGCATTTACCACGCCCTTGGCGGCAAAAAAAGCGCCGAGAGCAACCCGCCTTTGCCGATGATTCTCAAACCCCTGGCGTACCGGGATCCGATCGTTAAGCAGTTACGCAGTGAAGTTTCGATTCTTAAGGGGGGGGAGGTGGTGCGCCGCGGCGTGATTACCGTCAATGACCCCCTCGTATATGAAGGGGTAGCTTTTTATCAGACCGTATATAATCGGGATAAATTCGGCTTCTGGTCGGCCGGCTTCCAGTTGGGGCGCGACCCCGGTGAACCGCTGGTCTGGTTCGGCTGTATCACCATTGTTCTCGGCCTCTTTATCGCCTTCCTCCTTCCTTATAAAGCTCTCGGCGTGGTCGGG
This sequence comes from Desulfuromonadales bacterium, assembly GCA_034370465.1. Taxonomy (GTDB): domain Bacteria; phylum Desulfobacterota; class Desulfuromonadia; order Desulfuromonadales; family UBA2197; genus UBA2197. The sequence goes on along the minus strand of JAXMLA010000041.1, from coordinate 3,825 downwards.
CAGACGCTGGTCCCGCTGGCCGGCTTTGCCGGCGAGGCCGGAAAGACGGCGTTGCAAAGGTTGCAGGAAGAGTTACTGTAGATCAAGCAGCGCTTCTTTATGACAAAAGAGCGGAGCGCGCCCAAAGGCCCGCTCCGCTCTTTTTGCTGGAGATGGTGTGATTGAATCACGGCTTGAGGCGCTGTACCAGATTGGCTGCGAGCTGTCGATTCGTCCCGGTCAGGAAGCGGTTCTGAAAGATGGCATCATCACCGAAGATGACGAAATTTCCTTTGCCGATCTCGCCAAGTGCAATAACCCCGAAAGATTGCATCGCATCCTCTTTCGTGTAGCTGCGGTCCTTGTTGAGATCGATCCAGGATCTCTCGCCACTGCGGGCGACGATCCGGGCGAGCGTCCCTTTAGGCGCCAGGGCCCAGCAGCCATAAACGGCAAAGTGCTCAATGCCGGCAAAGAGCAGATCCTGCTCCAGGCGCGCTACCTGGAAATTGATCGCTTCGCCCTCAATCTGTGCTGCCGTTTCTTCGCGAATGACCCCGTTTGCATGGATCACCCCGAAACGGGCCAGGAGTTGCGAGGTGATCGGCGCCACATGCAGCATGATCGACAAGCGTCCCCCCCCTTCGACAAAGGCATAAAGGGCGTCGATCTCGGCCGCGGTAAAGGGGGAAAAGGGACCGGAGATGACGACCGCGTCAACCTCTGACAAAAGTTCCGGAGTCAGGGGCTCTTTGGCACTGCGAATCGTGAAACCCTGCGCCGTGAAGATCCGGCCGAGTTCAGTCAGGGCGAGGGTCCCTTCCTGCATGGGAAGAAACTGTTCACCATGCGCTTCGTCGAAGAGGACGACCGGACTTTTGCCGGCGGCAATTGCAGTGCAGGTCATGGCGAACAAAAGCAGGGCGGCAAGGGTGAGACGCTGAAAAATGGCCATGAGAATCTCCTTATTTATGACTATTGAAGTCTTGTATCATGCGGCACGCAGTAGGTCTACAAAAAACTTGCGCATCCTTTGTTGGGCATTGCTGGGTGCTGTAAATTTTCCGATTTATTCTTGACTTAAATTGTGGGTTTAACTGATATTGGTTTAACTCTAAAGGAGGTGATTTTCATGAAATTGACCACTAAAACCCGTTACGGTGTCCGCGCCCTTTTTGATATGGCTTATCACGCCGGCACTCTGCCGGTGCAGGTCAAAGACATCTCCCGCCGCCAGGAGATCTCCCCCCGTTACCTTGAACAGATCTTTCAGGTGCTGAAAAAAGCGGGACTCCTGAACAGCAAGCGCGGGCCGCAAGGGGGGTATTCGCTGGCACGCCCCCCGGCGGAGATTACTCTTCTCGACATTATCTCGGCGACCGAAGGACGGATCGCCCTTCTGGATTGTTCTGAGGAGGGGGAAGAGAAGAACGGCAAGGCGACCGCCTGTGAGCGCATGAACCACTGCGCGACCCAATCGTTATGGGCCGAGGCCGGGCAGCATCTTGAGGCCTATTTTGCTTCGGTGACCCTCAAGGATATCTGCGACAAAGCACGGGCCTTGGGGATGGAGCGGGAACTCGATCACCGCTTCATGTATTTTATCTAGTCAGCAGCAGGAGTGATCATCGCATGCGCAGCGGCCGATGGAAAAACCTGCTTCTGATCTTCAGCCTCCTGTTCTGCTCTGCTCTCAGCGCCGCCGCGGGCGACGTGCGGGGCCGGGTCAGCTGGGTTTATGACGGAGACACGGTCAAGGTCGAGGGGGTCGGCAAGGTGCGCTTGATCGGCATCGATACGCCGGAGAGAAAAGCTTCGGAAAGGGACAACACCTTTCGTCGTGCCGGGATTGCCCCTCAGCAACTGCGCAGCGGCGCGAAAAGGGCGACAGATTATCTGATTGGCAATGCCAAAGGGCAGATTGTCACCTTGACTTTTGACCGGATCAAGACCGATCGCCACGGCCGCACCCTTGCCTATCTCACCCTGCCGGATGGGCGCATGCTCAATCGTGAACTCCTGCGGGAAGGGTTGGCCTGCGTTTACCGGCGTTTCGATTTTCGCTGGAGAGATGATTTCATTCAGGTGGAAGCGGCCGCGCAGAGAGCCGGTCGCGGCCTTTGGGCACGAAAGTAAATTTACTATGCAGAGAAAGAACCGTCGTTGCTGTCGGGGAAAAGTGCGCTAGAGTTGAAGGATGCGACCAGTTGCATGGGTTGCATTTGGAGGCTATATGCATCAGGTCCCCATCGACGAGTTCGTCCGTCGCCTGCACAGTCATGCCGAACTTGGCCTGAGCCGCGCCGAAGCCGCGGCGCGGCTGAAGCGTGACGGCCCCAACATTCTGACCCCCCGCCAGCAGACGCCGGAATTCATCAAATTTCTCCGCCAACTCACCAACCTCTTTGCCCTCCTCCTGTGGTGCGGCGCCGCCCTCTCCCTGATCTCCGAATACGTTGCCCCCAGCCAGGGAAGCCTGGCAATCGCCATCGCCCTGATCGGTGTCGTCCTTTTGAACGGCATCTTCAGCTACTGGCAGGAACATAAAGCCGAAACGATCATGGCGAGCTTTCGCGGTATGCTGCCACGTCGCGCCAAGGTGGTGCGCGACGGCCAGCAGCTCGATATTCCTGCCAGCGAAGTGGTGCGCGGCGATCTCCTCCTTTTGGAAGAAGGGGATCAGGTTCCGGCCGATGCCCGTCTCCTTCGGGTTGTCGGTCTCAAGGTCGATAACTCCTCCCTGACCGGCGAATCGGAACCGCAGCTGCGTACGGTCGTCCCTACTGATCGCAATCTTTTGGAGAGCCGCAACGTCGTCTTTTCCGGGACAGTGGTCATGGCCGGGAGCGGGACGGGGATCGTCTTTGCCACGGCGATGAAGAGCCAGATCGGTCGCACCGCCGAACTCACTGAGAACCTCGCGCCCCGCGAAGTGCCGATCCGCGCTGAGATCCGCCGCTTTACCCATATCGTCACGATCATTGCCGTGAGCATGGGGATCCTCGTCTTTGCCCTCAGTCTGCTCTGGATCGACACCCCCTTCTGGACCAAGCTGGTCTTCGCCATCGGCATCATCGTCGCCAATGTCCCGGAAGGGATGCTGACGACGGTGACCCTCTGCCTCTCCATCGCTGCCCGGCGGATGGCGGGGAAGAAGGCTTTAATCCGCAACCTGCAATCGGTCGAGACCCTCGGCTGCACGACGGTGATCTGTACCGACAAGACCGGCACCCTCACCGCCAACCGCATGTCGCTGCAACGGCTCTTTCTCAACGAATGTATCCACAGCGAAGCCGACACCGCCTTTGAGAAGGAGGAGTTGGAAGAGTTTCTGCGCGTTGCCGTCCTTTGCAACAATGCGCGGATTGCCGCGGATGGCACTCTGTCCGGTGATCCGACTGAGACGGCGTTACTCGATTTTGCGAGGCGTTTTCACGATCTGGTTGCTCTGCGTGCCGGTGCCCCCCGCCTTTTTGAAGAACCGTTCACTGCCGCGACCAAGGAGATGGTGACGATCAATCAAGTTGGGGAGGAGGCGATCGCCTGCCTCAAGGGGGCGCCGGATGTAGCGATTGCCCGCTGTGACAGCATCCTCATCAATGGCGCGCGGCAACCTTTTACGGACGAGCACCGCCAGGCCTATTTGCGCGCCTACGAAGAGTTGGCCAAGCGCGGCGAGCGGGTCCTCCTCTTTGCCTGGCAACCGGTGGCGGCGCAGGCCGAGTGGAGTACCGAAGCGCTGCCGACCGGCGGTTACACCTTCATCGGCCTCGCCGGTCTCTTCGATCCGCCCCGCCCGAGGTGCCGGCGGCGGTGGCGGGGGGGGGCGGCGCCGGGGGGGGGGGG
>JAXMLA010000040.1:0-62372 GCA_034370465.1 Desulfuromonadales bacterium | reverse complement strand
CAATTTCAAGTTTCTGGACTATATTCAGGTTACCGATGTCTCAGTTGTAACGGATATCATTGGCGAAAACAGCTCCTATAGATACGTGGAATTGACCGATATATCCTATCAAAATAGGGTCATTATGACCTTCAACGAATGTGGTGAAGAGGACGTGATCGATATCAGTATGGATATCGATTTTCTCGACTCAATTTTCTCTAAAACGAATCCTGCGAAAGGGTGGAGCAAAAAAATTCTTAGCGCTGTCCGCAATGGGGATATTTTGCTTGAAATGACCAAGGACCAAGTTCGGGCCAGTGTGGGGATACCTGAACAGATCAATAGGAGCGGAGGGCGGTGGGGGATAAACGAGCAGTGGGTCTACAAAGGATTCTACGTGTATTTTGACAATGGCAAGGTAACTAGCTGGCAAGACTGAATGGTACTAACCCCTTGCAAAAATCCCAATATTTTTGTTGTCTTAGACTGTTTAAATACCTGATATTTGTAGTGGAAGGAGATCAGGGGCAACTCTCAACACTCACTTAGGCACTAGCGCGACATAAAACCGCTGCGCAGGCCAAAGGCAACCCGTTGGTGAGATAACCCAGACTGGAGATGTATTATGCCCCCGATTGGTTTGCCGACTCGACGCCCAAGTGATGAGTTTTTTCGCGGAGGAGAGGACTGGTGGCACGATGCCCTCGTCAGTCCACACGCCACTAATTGGACTATCTATACTTCTGCATATCGAATGGCCGCGAATCGACTAATTGATTCCCTCGCTGATGACCGGTCCGAGATAGATTTCCTAATCTTTCCGATCCTTTATCTATACAGGCACTATCTGGAGCTATCGCTTAAGGGACTCATTCGCGATGGAGTATGCCTTTTGGATTTAGGAATAAAACCGCCGGAAGGTCATGGCCTCAACAAACTGTGGATTCAAGCGAAAGAGGTCATAAATGCTGCTGCTCGTCTTGATGGTCAGAAATGGCCGAACCTATCCATCATCGACAATTGTATCAAGCAGTTTGCCGAAGTTGACCCGACTGGAGAGTTCTTTCGCTATCCCCGGCACAGGGACGACAAACCGGTTGCACACCGGGTATCGCGAATTAACGTTCGGCTCCTACGAAAAGAGATGGATAACGCCGCTCAGGAGATTGAAATATGGGCGAACGGCATTTCCGCGTACCTAGACCTCAAGAGCGAAGCGGCTGGGGAAGGGTATTCCTGAATGTGGACGGAGCGCGGTGTGAATGGTAATGGGGCGCGCCCCCAAATGCCCCAAAGGCTCAGCCCTTGACGCGAGACAAAAGTAAAGTGTGAGCATTCTTTTTATTTGACTGTGTACGCTCTATCGTTTAAACATTGTTTAAACGATAACAAAAGGAGTGCCATCATGGCTCACGTGGAAGCGTTTCTTGATTTGAAACAGTGGGGGAATAATCTGGGTGTTCGGTTGCCGGTCGCAGTGGCTCGCGCCGCCCATCTCCATGTCGATCAACGGGTCAGGGTTTGCGTCGAGGAGGGGCGGCTGGTTATCACCCCGGTGGAAGATGCACCGCTGACCCTTGAACAGCGTCTGGCCCTTTTTGATCCGGCCCAGCATGGCGGCGAAGTCATGGCGACCGATGAACCGCTTGGGGCGGAAAAGTGGTAGCGCCAAAAGGACATGCAGGAAAGATCTGGGTTCCGGATCGTCAGGAGATCATCTGGATCAACTGTAATCCGCAAGCCGGAAGTGAGATGCGTGATTTGCATCCCTTCCTGGTCCTCTCGCCACGTATCTTTAACGATCGAACATCATTGGTCATCGGTCTCCCCATGACGACAGCGGAGTACAATGCCGACAACCCCTTTGCCGTGGCGGTCGGGAATGCGCGGGGACAGAAGGCGGAAAAGACCAGCTATGTCCTTTGTCATCAACCAAAATCCTTTGACTGGCGAAGTCGCAAGGCCTCACCCCATCCCCTTCATCGTCTGTCGGACCATCCTTTTGCCGAGGTTTGTGCCCGTTTGAACCAGATCGTACAACTTGCATAAAGAACAACGTCTGCTGGTGAAACTCTTGAAAAAGCGTTTGAGAAGACATTCCCCTAATTATAAAAGACGACCGATTTGGCCGTCTTTTATATCCGGTCAGCTGAACAATAAATGGATCTCAGTCGATCGTGACCCGGTTGCGACCGTTGGCCTTGCTGCAATACATCAATTCATCGGCCCGCTTGACAATCGACTCTGCGGTCTCGCCGCAACGGGAGACCGTCCCTCCGATCGAAACGGTGACCCGGAGATCTTCGGCACTGTTGGTGATAAAGCTGCTGGCAATCAGCATGCGAACCCGCTCGGCAATCGCCTTGACGATGACCGGCGTAGCGCCGGGGAGGATGACGACAAACTCTTCGCCGCCCCAGCGGGCAACCACATCCATGTTGCGCAGTGAATTGCTGATCGACTTTGCGACCATGATCAAAACCTCATCCCCCTGCTGATGCCCGTAGTTGTCGTTGAAAATCTTGAAGTGATCGACATCGAGAAAGAGGAGCCCAAAGGGGTGGGCATGTTCCTGCCACTCATAAATAAGGGTCGAGAGGGTCACCTCACCGTAGCGGCGGTTGCCGATGGCAGTGAGGGCGTCCTGATAGACTTCGTGTTTGAGTGCTTCGAATTCCCGCAGAAGCTGCAAAGCCGATGAATTGTCGGTAAAGATCTCGACCGCGCCGATAATCATCCCCTGGTCATCACGCACCGGAGAGGTCCTGACCGAGACCGGAACGCGATGACCGAGTTTATGATGAAGAAAGACACTCGCCTCACGCGGTTTTCCATCGCCGATCGAGGCGGTGAGGGGGCAGCCGTTGAGACAGAGTTCGACGCCGCCGCCATCGACGTGACGCAATAAATTGTCAGCGCACCGGTGACCGAGCATATCTGTTTTCGTGTAGCCGGAGATCCGTTCCGCGGCGGGATTCCAATAAGTGATCCGTCGCTCACAATCGACAAAGTAGACGCCGTCAAAGAGGCTGTCGAGAATCTTTTCGCTGGTGATATCATTCATACAAGGGCTCGCTCCATTAAAAAGGGGGCATTATCTTTGCCGCGGTATTATCAACAGGAAAAACGTCAATTCCGGCTCATCATCTATCTGCTGACGTAAAAATTATTCTTTCATATTACGCTGATTTTTATGCAGATTTCCAGCATTAATCTTTTTTTTGAGCTTTACCGGTAAAAGTGGTTCCTTGCGGACTTGCTTTGCTAACCAACACCCCCGACAAAATCGAAATTTCCCTTGAAGGATAAGGAACTTCTCTCTATACTTCCATCCTTGCCAACCTACCTGAACGCCGGAGTCACCTCCTTTGTCATCATCGAATTTCACCCTCGCCCAACTTGAAGCGGACATTGCCAAAAAGAGCGCTTTTGTCGAGCCGCTTATGACCGAGATCGGCAAATCGATCGTTGGTCAGCGCAAGCTCCTGGAAGCTTTGTTGATCGGCCTCCTTTGCCGCGGTCACGTCCTCATCGAAGGAGTGCCGGGCTTGGCCAAGACCCGCACCGTCAATGCCCTGGCCCGCGCGCTCGATCTCTCCTTTAAGCGCATCCAGTTCACCCCTGATCTCCTCCCCTCCGATCTCATCGGCACCCCGGTCTATCACCCCGGCCGTGGCGAGTTCGATATCCGCAAAGGACCGATCTTTGCCCATGTCGTTTTGGCCGACGAGATCAACCGGGCCCCGGCCAAGGTCCAGTCAGCCCTCCTCGAAGCGATGGAAGAGGGGCAGGTCACGCTGGGCGAGGTGACGGAACTTCTGCCACAGCCCTTTATCGTCCTCGCCACCCAGAATCCCCTGGAGCACGAAGGGACCTACCCTCTCCCCGAGGCCCAGGTCGATCGCTTCATGTTCAAGGTGATTGTCACTTATCCGCTGCGCCATCAAGAGGCCGAGGTCATCGATCGCATCAGTAGCGAAAGCAGTGTGGAGATCCGTCCGGTGGTCAGCGCCGCCACCCTGGCAGCGGCGAGCGAAGCGGTCCGCACCCTCCACCTTGACGATAAAATTCGCGAGTACATCCTCGACATTATCGAAGCGACGCGCGAACCGTCCATTTGCGGCAAGGGGGAGTTGCAATCCCTGATCGAGCACGGTGTTTCGCCGCGCGGCGGCATTGCCTTGGCCCGCGCTGCCCGGGCGCACGCCTTTTTGCGCCATCGTCCCTATGTTATCCCCGACGATGTGCTGGCGGTCGGCATGATGGTTTTGCGCCACCGCCTCCTCCTTTCTTACGAAGCCGACGCCAAAGGGATCAGCAGCGATGAGGTACTTGCGCAGATTTTCTCCGCTGTTCCGACGCCCTGAGCCCGAGGCGACGCCGATTCCGCTGGCCAACCGCGGGCTGGTACGACGACTGGAGATCAACTCGCGCCGGCGTCTCGCCGCCAGCCTTGCCGGCGCCTACCGCAGTCAGTTTCGCGGTCAGGGGATGGAATTTTCCGAGCTCCGCCCTTATCAGCCCGGGGACGATGTTCGCACCATCGACTGGAATGTCACCGCCCGTACCGGGGTGCCGCATGTCCGCCAGTACCGTGAGGAGCGCAGCCGCTCACTAACCCTGCTCGTTGATCTCTCGGCTTCCTTTGCCGGCGCCAAGCGCGATCTCCTCTTCGAAACCACCGGCCTCCTCGCCTTTGCCGCCGCCAACAGCGGCGACCGCGTCTCCCTGGTCGCCTTTACCGACCGCATCGAGCATCTCATCCTCCCCGAGACCGGCGTCCGCCACGCCCGGCGGATCCTCGCCGAACTGATTGCGCATCGGCCGCAGGGGCGTTACACCGATCTTGCCCCCCCGATCGAGGCGGCCCTGCAGCTCAACCGGCGACCGGGGATTATCATTCTCCTCTCCGATCTGCACGCGCCCCTGCCGCTGAAGCGATTGAGCGAAGCCCACAGCCGCCACGACCTGGTGGTCCTCATCCCCCGTGATCCGCAGGAGATCCTGCCGCAAACCAAAGGTTTATGGCGGGTCGCCGACCGCGAAACCCTGACCGAGAAGATCGTTGATCTCTCCAGTGAAGCGAAGCGCGAAACTTATGCTGCTCAATGGGAATACGGCGATCACGAACTGACCGAACAGCTGCACACCCTGACCATCGATCACGCATTTCTTAATGCCGGCGAGTCGGTGCTACCGACCTTGTTGCGCCTCTTCCGGCGCCGCAGCGGGAGACGCCGGTGAGCCGCGCAACCTTGGGACCTCTCGGCTCAATCTTGGTGTTGGCGCTGTTGCCGGCGACCCTGGTCCTGGCGGCTCCAATCGTCCGTCTCGACCCGGCGACACCGATCCTCGGCAAGCCGCTCTCCATCATCATCACTCTCGACGACGAAGAGACCGGACTCGCCGGCCTCCCTGATCTCGGCTCCTTTGAACCCCTTGCCCCGCCGCTGCATCATGGTTCCGAGATCCGCCTGGTTGTCCTGCCGATGCGGCCGGGAGTTCGGGAGATCCCCCCCTTCCCCTTACAGGTCGGCACCGCCCGTCAGATCGAAACCACGCCACTGGCGGTCACCGTCCTCGAGGGGATTGCCCAGGATGCCGCGATCGCCCCCTTCAAACGTCGCCCCTTCCCCCTGGTCGGTTCCGGTCCGGGCGGCTGGATTCTGGCCGGTGCCCTGCTCCTCCTCCTGGTCGGGGGGGGGATTGCCGTATTTTGGCGCTGGTGGCACCGCCCGGACTTTTTCAAACTTCCGCAAGCGGTACAGTTAGCCCGCCTTGAAGCCCGTGCCCGTCAACTCCCGGCCACAGCGGCATGCACCAATCTCCTCGACGAAATCAGGGAGCGCCGCTTTGCACCGCTTCCCAGCAGCACCGACGACATTCAGCGCCTGTATCGTACACTGTTGTCTCTGGCTGAAGCGGTGGGCAAATGAACTTTACCTTTACCGCCCCGTATCTCCTTTGGCTTTTGCCCCTGGCGCTCCTCCCCTTTATCCCACGCCGGCGTCTCAGTTCACCACTCTCCTCCCTGGAGCCGCTACGGCTCCTCAGAACGACCTGGCGCCTCCGCTTTTACCGGCTGCATAGCTGGTGTGCGGCGTTGACCATCGCCTTTCTTATTCTCCTCCTTGCCGATCCGGTGCAACGCGAAACGAGTCGGACGACGGTGCGGGAGGGGGTCGATCTGATGCTCGTCCTCGATGTCTCCGCCTCCCTCGGCGCTACCGATATCTTGCCGAGCCGCATGGCTGCCGCCCGCAATGCCGCAGCTGACTTCCTGGTCGAGCGCGAGAATGATCGGGTCGGGGTTATCCTCTTCTCCGGCGTACCGGTCCTCCTTTCTCCGCCGGTCCTCGACAAAGGTCATCTCATCGCCCGCCTGCGGGCAGTCGAGGCGGATCGCTCCGGGACCGGCACCGCTATCGGCGATGCCCTCTCCACCGCTCTCGCCCGGCTCAAGGATTCTCCGGCGCAGAGCAAGGCGGTCATTCTCCTCACAGACGGCAGTTCGAACCGCGGGAGTATCACCCCCCGCGCCGCGGCCCGTGCTGCTGCGGCCCTGGGGATTCGCATCTACACCATCGGCTTCGGCTCGCTGCAAGGGAGCGAGGTTCCTTTAGGGAGCGCCGGCACCCCGGCCCGCCTCGCCGACGGCTCGCTCCTGCTCAGTGCCCTGGAAGAAGAGCCGCTGCTCGAAATCGCCCGTCTTACCGGCGGCCAGCACTTTCTTGCCAGCAGCGGCGAAGCGCTGCGCGACGTTTATCAGCGCATCGATGCGTTGGAGAAGAGCCCGCTCGAGGTGAAAGACCGGATTACCGATCACCCGTTGGCGCCGCTCCTGCAAAGACTCATCCTCGTCCTTTTGGCCGCAGAACTCCTCCTCTTCCGCCTCTGGCTGCGCATTCGACCGACCGGTTATCTTTTGGATCTCGTTGCCTTGACCGCCTTTTCCCTCCTGCTGATTCCGCCGCCGGGGGCCGGGCCGATTCTACGGGGCGAGCAAAATGGCCCGGATCTCGCTCTGGCTATCGACGTCTCCGCGAGCATGGCCAGCAGCGATAATGGTGACAGCCGACTTGCTTTGGCACAGCGGGAAGTGCGGACGCTGATAACCTCCCTGCCTCACAGCCGTTTCAGTCTCACCCTGATCGGCGGTGAAGGGGTGGTGCAGGCGCCCCTGACCGAAGATCGGGAAGCGATCCTCTTCTTTGTCGACCGCCTCCTGCCGAGGATGGTGGCTTCGCCCGGCTCGGCACCGGAAGAAGGGATCCTCACCGCCCTGTCGACATTGAGCAGTGGCAATCGCAAACGGGCCGTCATCCTCCTCTCCGACGGCGAGCGGACCGTACCGACTCCGGCGCCGCGCCTGCCGCAGTCAATTCCGGTCTACACGATCCCCCTTGGCAGCACCGCAGGGAGCCCGGTGCTGCAGGAGAACGGCGAGGTGCGGCGCGGTCGCGACGGCGCCACCGTCATCAGCCAAAGGGATGATGACCGCCTGCGGCAGATCGCCAGCGTTACCAAAGGCGAAATGCTGCTGCGTCCGGATAGCGCCCCGGCCACCCTGGCGCTGATTGAACGCTGGCGCCCCCCGGAGCTCCTGGCGCCACCGGCATTATGGTGGCTCTGGTCAGCGCTCGGACTCCTGCTGCTGCGGCAATTCCCCTGGTCCCGCAAAGTGCGGGGCTGGAGCGCCTGGGTCCCGGCCTTTACCATGCTGACTCTGGTGGTCAGCGCCTGCGGCCAGATCATCGAGCGGGGCGAAAATGACTTTGACAGCGGCATGCGCCACGCCAAAAACGGCGCTTTCGAGGAGGCTGCCGGCGCCTTTGCCCGCGCCATCCCCAGCCTCCCCGCCAATGAACGGGGGCTGGTTCTCTACAATCAGGGGACGGCGCTTTTGCAGGCAGGCGCTGCCGCCCCGGCGGTCACCGCCCTGGAACAGGCACTCCTCCTCCTCCCCGGCGATACGGCCGCGCGGACCAATCTTGCTCTGGCCTTGCGTCTCCTCGGTGATCACCCGGCCAGCGGCAGTGGCGATGGCGAGCGCCAGAGCGAAGAGAGTTCCGTTGATGCGCCGATGAATCGTGAACAGGCCCTGCAACTGGTCGAAGCGGTGAAGCCGCAAGCCTTTGCTGACGCCGCAAGTCAGGCGGAGATCCGCGAACGCAGCGTCGAGAAGGATTGGTAATGCGGCCTCTTATCGTAATTATTTCCTTCCTCTGCCTGAGCTTGAGCAGCGCCGGCTCGTTGGCCGCCGACAATCTCCCGGCGGTGCGCCTGCTCCTCTCCAACCCGGCGCCCTATGTCGGCGAAGAGGTCATTGTCACCCTCGAAGTCCGTACCCCGCCGCGACCGCAAAGTGCCATTATCCCGATCTGGCCCAATCTCGACAGCAGCGCCAGCTCCGAGCTCCCGACCCCTCCCCCCCGCCTGGAGGAAGATCAAGCGGCCCTCGTGCAGATCATGCAGCGCGCTGTCCGCCCCCTGCGCAGCGGTCGACTCCCCCTGAGCGCGGCCGGGGTGAGCATCGCCGGTCAGACTTATCATGCCCAACCGGTCGAACTGCGGGTGCTCCCCTTGCCGGAACGGGGCCGACCGGAGAACTTTGCCGGGGCGATCGGTCAGGTGGAGATGGAGCTGCTGGCAGAAGGCCGGGGCAGTCGCGAGATCCAGCTGGTGCTAAAGGGTCCGGCCGTACTCGAAACCTTCCCGGCGCCGCAAGCCGAAGTCGGCGCGAACGAACGGCTGATTCTCCTCCATGATGCCACGATCGGCAGCGCGCCGCAGGAGCGCACCCGCACCCTGCGCTACCTTTACCTCCCCGGCGGCAACGATCGCGGCCGACTCGTCTTCCGCCTGCCGGTCTTCGATCCGCTGGCGCACAAATATGTCATTCTGAATGCGGGGATCGAACATATACCGACCTGGCTGGTGCACAGCGCCCTCCTTCTTTTCACCCTGCTTGCCCTCTATCTTCTGCTGCGCTCGTACCGCAAGAGTCGCACCCCGCGCACGGTCGAAGAAGCGCTGGAGCGGATTATCGGCCGGCCGCCGACGCAGCTCTGCCGCGACGAAATTGTCGAGATCCTGCGACGGCGCGGTGCCGACCGCCAGCTCCTCGCCAATCTTGCTGCCCACTGGCAAAGCCACGATGCGCAGCACTTCGCCCCGAATCTTCTACGTGCGGGTGAACTTACCGAAGAGGAGCAACAAAACAGCCAGCGACTTCTCCTGCAGTTGATCCGGATGAAGAGCTGGCTGCGCTGGTTGCTGACTGCTGTGGAGAAGACGATCAAGGATCAGTTGCGGGCGAGAATGGCCAAACTTTCGATGTGATGGGTCTGCGGAAAGAAGTCGAAGGGCTGGGCGGCAACGCAGTTATAACCGTTCTGCAGGAGGGTCTTGAGATCCCGGGCTTGGGTGGCAGGGTCGCAGGAGATGTAGATGACCCGCGGCGGACCAAGGTCGATGAGTTCGCGGCAGACGTCGCTCGCTCCCTCCCGCGGCGGATCGAGAACGACGAGATCGAAGGGGGCCTTCTGACCGTAGGCGCGCAAGGCGCCGGCTGCCGGACGGGCATAAAAGCGGATGTTGTTCAAGCCGTTCTGCTTGGCGTTGATTTTGGCCTGGGCAATCGACGGCGCATAATCCTCGACCCCGACGACTTCGGCACAGCGCCGCGCCAGGGGGAGCGAAAAATTCCCCATTCCGCAATAAAGATCGAGAACCCGTTCCGTCCCTTGTAACTCTGCGGCGCTGAGCACAGCGTTGAGCAGCGCCCGATTCTGCTCCAGATTGATCTGGGAGAATCCTCCTGCCTTGTACGCCAACGCCAGCGGCGGCGTATCGCAGCTGATCACCAGATCCTCCTCGCCGCAAATGTGTTGTAATCCTCCCTGCCGATCACCCTGCACAAAGAGCGCAACACCCTTCGAGATGGCCAGCGGGCGCAGAAGTTCAGCGACTGTAGCGGCGACGTTGTTGCGGGCATGGATGACCAGCCGCACCTTTCCGCGATCGTCGATGCCGGCGTCGATCTGGGGGATATGAGCCGCTACGGCGGTTCCGTCTATCGCCGACTTCAGTAAGGAAATCAAATCATTCACCGTTGCCGGCAGCAGCGGGCAGGCGTCGATTCCGATGACGCTATGACTCCCCTTGCGGAAAAATCCGAGAGTGAAGCCGTTACTGCTCTGGCAGCATTTGAACTGGGCGCGACTGCGATAAGCGTAAGGCTCAGGCGCAACGACAATCGGCCGGATCTTCTCGACTGCGACCCCGGCCTGACGTTGCAAAAGATCGCGATAGATCGCTTCCTTCCACCTTGCCTGCTCGCTATACGGCAGAAACTGCCACTGGCAGCCGCCGCAGAGACCAAAGACCGGACAGGGCGGAGTGATCCGCTCTGCTGCCGGCTGAAGGATGTCGATCAGCTCGGCTTCGGCCCAGCGTCCCTTGTCGCGGACAATGCGACAGTGGATCTGATCGCCGGGAGCGGTCAGGGGGACAAAGATCGCTTTGCCGTCGAGACGACCGAGACCGTTGCCGCCAAAGACGAGGCTCTCAATGGTTAATTCGACCATCAGCACATCCTCAAAATGGTCGACGCTGACGGTTTGTTGGCTAATTCGGCACGGAGGAGACGCAGGGGGACTTCCGGGCGGCTGAGATAACTCTGCACTTCGGTTTGATAACTGGCGACCAGTTCTCCCCGCAGGGCATCGACACGGCTGCCGGGAACCCCCATCCGCTCGAGAACCTTGCTGGTCGTCAGGCTCGCGCCAAAGCGCTTCTTGGCGGCGGAGAGGAGTTCAGGATCGGTCAGCAGTTCGTTGCTGAGATTCAACTCGATCTCAACGACAATGCGCAGGCGGTGATAATCACCGAAGTAGCGATTACTTTGATCAAAAAAACGCAGGTAAAGACCGTTGGTCAGTCTTTCTTCGGCAAAAGGAGGAGCGGCGACGGTCGCGGTCGTTGCGGCCGGGTGTTGCTGGGAACTGACGGGAGGGAGGAGCATCATTTCTTCTCTTTCTCTTTACGGCGCTCGTTCTCGATCCAGTCAAGACGGCTCCACAACCCCTGCAGAATGCGGACATCCCGGTCATTGAGCCCGGCGCGGCTGAAGATGCGGCGGAAGGTGCGGAGGATGTGTTCAGGATTCTGTGGATCGAGGTAACCGATCTCAAGGAGGCTATGACGCATGTGACTGTACATCGCCTCAATGGCGGCAGAAGGTGCACTTTTACGACTCTTTTCCCGCACTTTTCCCGCGGCTTCCGCGGCTGCCTGACCGACTTCGTAAAGACAGACGGCGACGGCCTGGGCGAGATTCATCGATGGCAGTTCGTCGCTGGTGGGGATGGTGAGGAAGCGCTGACACAGGTCGAGTTCGCTGGTGAGGAGGCCGCGATCTTCGCGACCGAAGACCAGGGCGGTCGAAGCCGATGCGGCGGCCGTGAGGATCTCGCGTCCGGCATCGTTCGGGTGGATGAAGTCCTCGCGATATTTGCCGAAGCGGCGGGTGGTGCCGATGGCGAGACTGCAGCCGGCGAGAGCATCAGGGAGGGAGGGGTAGACCCGCGCCTGCTCCAAGAGAGGGGCGGCCCGCACCGCCATGCGCCGCGCTTCGTCACCGAGGTGGTCGGTCTGGGGATTGACCAGACGGAGATCCGCCAGACCGAAGTTCATCATCACCCGGCAGACTGAGCCAATGTTGAGGGGACCTTGCGGTTCGATGAGAATAACGGCAATGTTGGTTAAGGGTGACGCTGGCGCGGGGGGGAGAGACATCGATAACTTCCTTAGTTCAAATCGCCGAGAGCGAACTGGATGACGGTCGCGGCACTGATTGCTGCTGTTTCGGTGCGGAGGATGCGTGGGCCGAGGGAGACCGGGAGAAATCCGTGGTGACGCGCGCTGGCGACTTCCTCGGCGGCAAAGCCCCCTTCGGGACCGATCAGCAACGCGACCTGCCGGCACTCCTGACCGGCGAGGGTCTCTTTGAGGGAGGACGTCCCCTCCCCTTCATACAAGATGAGACGAAGAGCGGTGTCCGGGGCATCGGTAAAGACGGTAGTAAGATCAAGGCAGGGGCTGAGTTCGGGGATGATCGCCCGGCGGCATTGGACCGCGGCCCGGCGCAGCACTTCCGGCCAGCGGTGGGATTTTGGCTGTTTGGCGTCACGCGCCGCAGGTGTTGAAGAGTGCTGCGAGACAAAGGGGACGATGCGGGTCACCCCGAGTTCAGTGAGTTTTTCGAGGATGAGCTCGAAGCGCTCTTTCTCCGGCAGGGCCTGATAAACAGTCAGAGTTAAAGAACTTTCGAGGGGACGCAAGGAGCGTTGAAAAGGAATCAGGATGCCGCTGTCTTCGCCCAGTTCCGCCAGCCGCCCCCGCCACAACTCCCCGTCGGCAGAAATGACCGTGACAATCATCCCGCAGCGCGCATGCCAGTGTTTTAAAGAAGTTACAACATCCACCGAAAACGGACAGGGAACCCCGGACTGGAAGTTAACGGCCAATCGGACCAGAGTCCCGGCGCCGCCGCTACTCGCGGAGGCTGGCAACATAACCGGCCTCCTGATAAGTGCGATAACGCTGCCGGCTCGCCGCGGCGAGAGCATCGTCGTAGGTTTCGGCAAAATCAACAATGGTATCGAACTGACGGAGGAAGTTCAGCGTGGCCGGACGGCCGAGGATCACGACCCGACTGGCGTTGGCGTTGCGCTCGGCCGAGGCAATGACAATCGGTTCGCCGAGACACTCGACAGCGCCGTTGTCAAAGGCATGGGGCAGGAAAGAATCGCGTTTCCAGGTCCACAAAAAATGATCGAGTTTGATCCCCTGATCGTCATCCGCGACAAGAAGCAGCACCCGATGTCCGGCATTATAGAATTCCGACGCCAACTCATAGAGATGGCGGGCCCGTTCCGGCTTGCGCAGCCGAACGAATTCAGCGCGACGCTGTGTCATTGTTGTTCACCTGAACATATGAATTCAACGCCGTAGCTCCCCGCGCACATCCCCCAACCCTAAAACTTTCTCAACGATCACCCGTTGCGGTAAAAACTTTTCATCGAGCAGGGCATAGACAGCGCCGCCGCCGGTATCAAGGATTTCTGTCGGGAGGGTAATTTTGAGGAGAGTTCCACTCCCCTTTGTCAGGAAAGAGGTCTTCGGCCAGTCGGATGCACGGAGAACCTCAATGAAAATATGGCTTTCTCCCTTGTCCGTGAAAGTCAGAATCTCCTTGCGAACTCCGGGCTCCAGGGGTCCATCCGCGCCGGAAATAAAATTAAAACCCGCGGTCAGAAAATCGACAGGGCAAGACTCACAAACGATCTTACGCGGCTCTTCCGGCCCCTTTTGATCGGCTTTCTGGCGGGTAACGAAAATCGTCCGGGTCGCCGGTTCAAACTTATAGCTCTTGGTCTGTTCAACGACCTGCCCCCCTTTATTTTTGTGAATCATCGAACGGTATTCAATGGCAACAAATCGTCCTTGTGGGGTCATCTCCATCAAGGTTTCATAATGCTGCTTCCGTTCCCCTGTCAACCAAGCCGCCACACCGAGAGTCCTGGCATCGAGGATCGCCCGGTATCGATTGGGAGCCGAGAGATCACGACGAAAACTTAACTGTCCAACCGCGAGACGGTCAAACCAAAGAAAAGAGAGGTTATAGTGACGATCAAGGTCAATCAAGGACTGTAATGACGCCTTTTGCGCAGGAACCGGGGGAGATTCAGCGGCATCAAGGGGACAAAGAGTAGAAAGGAGGAGACTTGTGCCAAAAAGAAGAGAAAGAGTCAGGCGATAGAGACGGTTTGTATACATGGCCAATGCTAGCAGCTACTTTGCGGGGCAAAGAGGGCGGCGATAATTTCTTTGGCTTCAGCAGAAGTGACGCTGTAAAAGACTTCCGTGCCGTCCCGGCGGCCGGCAATGATCTGCTTACTCTTTAAAAGGGAGAGATGCTGGGAGACTGTCGCCTGCGGCAATTCGAGACACTCCCAGATCTTCTTGACATTGCAACTCTGGGAAAGGAGACCGGCAACAATCTTCAGGCGGATGGGATGCCCGAGAACTTTAAGGATTTCGGCTTGACGTTCAAGGTTGGCGTGCTTGTCAAATTCCTGTTGGGCCATAGTCTTCTTCTCCTGGGACAGATAAAATCAGCAGCTCAAACCTTATTCTGATATATGGATAAGGTCTGAGGGAAATAAAGTCAAGTTTGATCTGGAAAAAGCGCCAGGGGCGTTCCACTTCGCAGCGGCAAAGAGAAGATTGTGGCGATGGTGGCGGCAACATCGGCCAGGGTGGTTCTTGTCCCGAGATCCCGACCCGTGATCATTTCCGGCTGCCAGGCAAGGAGTGGCACATATTCGCGGCTGTGATCGCTGCCGGCAGTGGTCGGGTCGCAACCGTGGTCGGCGGTGAGTAAAAGGAGATCCCCCGGAGACATGGCTGCCATCAGGGGATGCAAATCCGTATCAAAACTCTCCAAAGCCCGGGCAAAGCCGGCAACATCGAGGCGATGCCCGTACTCCATGTCAAAATCGATCAGATTTGTAAAGATCATCCCCCGCTCGACGTACTTGAGCGCTGCCACAGTCTGCGCCATCCCCTCCTGATTATTGCGCGTGGCAGTCGATGATGAAATGCCCCGTCCGGCAAAAAGATCACTGATCTTGCCGACGGCATGAACCGTCAGGTGATGCGCTGTCAGGTCATCGAGAACCGTTGGCGAGGTCGGCGGCATGGAAAAATCATGGCGGCGCCGGGTGCGTTTGAAATTGTCCGCCGCTGTGCCGATAAAGGGCCGGGCAATCACGCGAGCAATGCGATAGGGATCAAGAATCTTGCGGCTGATTTGACAGATTTCGTAAAGGCGCGACGGAGCGATAACCTCTTCATGTGCGGCAATCTGAAAGACGGAATCGACACTGGTATAGATGATCGGCCGACCGCTGCGCCTGTGTTCTTCGCCGAAGCGGCGTAACACCTCGGTGCCGCTGGCTGCGACATTTCCCAGGGGTGACAGGCCGGTTTGCTGCGTAAAGGCGGCGATAATTTCTGCCGGGAAACCGTGTGCAAAGGTGGTAAAAGGCTGCAACTGGGTGACGCCGCAGAGTTCCCAGTGGCCGGTGGTGGAATCCTTGCCGACGGCGGTCGATTGCATGCGCCCGAAATGCGCCCGGGGCGGGGTCGCGGGTGGGACGCCGGGGAGAGTCAGGATGTTGCCGAGACCGAGTTGCTGCAGGTTCGGCAAGTGCAACCCGCCTTCTTGCTGAGCAATATGCAGCAAGGTGTTCGCGTCGCTATCACCATAACGGACGGCATCCGGCAGGGCGCCGATGCCGACGCCGTCGAGGACGATAAGGATAACGCGTTGAATCGACATGAACTATCCAGAGAGATCAGAAGAGGAGGAGCGCACAGGCGGAGGAAAAGCCTTAACTGCGATAGGAGGCATTGCACTTGACGTAGTCATAAGTCAAGTCCGAGGTGTAATAGCGGCCGAGACCGTTACCGAGATGGAGATCGATGGTGACCTTGAATTCGGGCTGCTTCAGTACCGCCGTCGCTTGGGCTTCGAGTTCAACGCCGGTGCTGATCCCGTCACGCACCACCGGGATCTCGCCAAAAGAGATGGCGACCCGTTCCGGATTTATCTCGGCCCCGGAGTAACCGACCGCAGCAATGATCCGTCCCCAGTTGGCGTCTTCGCCAAAGAAAGCGGTCTTGACCAGACTGGAGGTGGCAACACTCATCGCTGCCTGCCGCGCCTGGGCATCATCCCGCCCCCCGCGCACTTCGATCTCGACCACCTTGGTCGCCCCTTCGCCATCCTTGACAATGAGTTTGGCAAGCTCCAGCAGGACAACTGCAAGATTCCCGGCAAAAGCATCGCCGTCCGGGGTATTGCCTTGAATCTCCGCACCCCCCGATGCGCCGTTGGCGAGGAGCAAAACCATATCGTTGGTCGAGGTATCGCGATCGACAGTGATGCTGTTAAAGGACGCATCGACCGCACGCCGCAGCGCGGCATCAAGAAGATCCGGCGCCACCTGCGCGTCGGTCATAACAAAAGCGAGCATGGTCGCCATGTTCGGGTGGATCATCCCCGCCCCTTTGGCGATGGCAACAATATTATAAAGATTGCCGGCGCTCCTCCCCGCGGCGGTTGCTATCTTCGGATAAGCATCGGTGGTGCGGATCGCCTCGGCAACGTCAGCGCAGCGATCTTCCGCCAGGGCGGCGACCACTGGCGGCAAAAAGGTGGCAAAGGGGGCGAGCGGCAGAAGTTGACCAATAACCCCGGTCGAAGCAATGGCAACAGTTTCGACCGGAATCTGCAACTGCGCCGCAACAAGGTCGGCGGTCTGCAGAGCAACGTCGTGACCGGCAGCACCGGTACAGGCATTGGCATTGCCGCTGTTCACCAGAATCGCCTGACAGTAACCGGCGGCAAGACGGTCGCGGGTGATGACGATCGGCGCGGCTACGACCTTGTTGGTGGTGTAGACCGCAGCACAGCGCGCCGGGGTCGAAGAGACAATCAAACCGAGGTCGAGTTTGCCGCTCTTTTTGATCCCGGCAGCGCAGGCGGCAAAACGAAAGCCTTTTATCTTAAGATTCTGCATGATCATTCAACCTTTAATGCGCTGAATTTAAATGATTAGCCCTGCCCGCAGCATTTTTTATACTTCTTGCCGCTGCCGCAGGGGCACATTTCATTGCGTCCGACTTTCTCTTCATCGCGAATCACCGGCCGCGGCGCAACATCTTCATCGACACCGCTGAGTTCGCGCAGGGCAGCGCGGTTGCGCTCCAACTCCTCCGCTTCCATCTGGGCCACATCCTCCTCATGCACCAACTGCACAAAGAAGAGTTTCGACACCACTTCCTGGCGGATGCGTAGCATCAGATCCATAAAGAGGGTGTACGCTTCTTTTTTGTATTCTTCCTTGGGATTCTTCTGCGCATAACCACGCAGGCCGATCCCTTCCTTGAGGTGGTCGATGGAGAGGAGATGATCTTTCCACTGGCCGTCGATCGCCTGCAGCAGGAGGATCTTCATCAACTGGTCCATCACTGGGGTGGTGAAGTCTGCCTCCTTCTCCTGGAGACGCTTGTTGACTGCCGCCTGCAGCGCTGCAATCATCTCGGCGGGACTTTGCACGGACGGCAGTTGCGGACGGAAACAGAAGAGTGAATAACACTCATCGAGTAAAGCGTCGAGGTCCCAGTGCTGGGCATGCCCCTTGACCGCCGGCGGACAATGCGCAGTAACCAGGTTATCGATCGTTTCGTCGATGATTGACTGAAAAATCTCGCGGACCCCTTCACCGGCCAGGACATCCTTGCGTTGCGAATAGATGACCTCGCGCTGCTTGTTCATGACGTCATCATAATCGATGAGATGTTTACGAATCTCGTAGTTATGAGCTTCGACCTTCTTCTGGGCATTCTCAATCGCCTTGGAGATCATGCCGTGCTCAATCGGTTCATTTTCAGGGATTTTCAATTTATCCATAATGAATGCGACGCGATGCGAGCCGAAGATGCGGAGGAGATCGTCTTCGAGAGAGAGATAAAAACGACTCTCGCCGGGGTCACCCTGTCGGCCGGAGCGGCCGCGCAGCTGGTTGTCGATCCGTCGTGATTCGTGACGCTCGGTCCCGCAGATGTAGAGCCCCCCGGCGGCGAGGACTTCTTCCCGCTCCCCGGCACAAAGGCCCCGGCATTTTTCGATAAGTTCGTCACGAACCTCTTCGCTATTCGCCACCCCGGCGGCAAGATGCTTCGCCATCATCTCGGCATTGCCGCCGAGCACGATGTCGGTACCGCGACCGGCCATATTGGTGGCGATGGTTACCGCCCCCTTGCGACCGGCCTGGGCGACAATCTCCGCTTCGCGATCGTGATGTTTAGCATTGAGAACCGAGTGCGGCACCCCTTTTTCGCGCAACATCTTTGCCAGGGTTTCAGACTTTTCAATGGAGATGGTACCGACCAGCGACGGCTGCCCTTTGGCATGACGCTCGACAACATCGGCGATCACGGCGTTGAATTTTTCCTGCTCGGTCTTGTAGATGACATCCGATTGATCGATACGAATCATCGGGCGATTGGTCGGAACGACCGACACACCCAACTTGTAGATTTCGTTGAATTCCGTCGCCTCGGTATCGGCGGTGCCGGTCATCCCCGCAAGCTTTTTATACATGCGGAAATAATTCTGGAAAGTGATCGTCGCCAGGGTCTGATTTTCATTTTCGATCTTCACCCCTTCTTTCGCTTCGATCGCCTGGTGCAAACCGTCACTCCAGCGCCGGCCCGGCATCATGCGCCCGGTGAATTCATCGACAATGACGATCTCGCCTTCGTTGACCACATAATCGACATCGCGGCGGAAGAGGGCGTGGGCGCGCAGCGCCTGTTTGGCATGGTGAAGAATTTCGTTGTTCTGTAAATCATACAGGTTGGTAATCCCGAGCAGCTTCTCGACCTTCAGGAGCCCCTGTTCGGTAAACTCGGCATTTTTGGCTTTTTCGTCGATGGTGTAGTCGCCGGTATATTCTTTAGTCGACAGACCGATCTTGCCATCCCGATGCTCGATCATCTCCCCTTTGACCAGTTTCGGAATGATCTTGTCGGCGGTGTAATAATGGTTGCTCGATTTCTCACTCGGCCCGGAGATAATCAACGGTGTCCGCGCTTCATCGATGAGGATAGAGTCAACCTCGTCGACGATGGCGAAGCTGAGATCCCGCTGCACATAATCGTCGAGAGAAAACTTCATGTTGTCGCGCAGATAGTCAAAGCCGAGTTCATTATTGGTGCAGTAGGTAATAGCGCAGGCGTAAGCGGCCTTGCGTTCGGCATCGTTGAGTCCGTGTACAATCACCCCGACGTTTAAGCCGAGAAAACGATGGATATTCCCCATCCATTCCGAGTCACGCCGCGCCAGATAATCGTTGACCGTAACAATGTGGACACTCTGACCGCTCAGGGCATTGAGGTAAGCCGGCAGGGTCGAGACCAGGGTCTTCCCTTCGCCGGTCTTCATCTCGGCAATCTTCCCCTGGTGCAAAACCATGCCGCCGATAAGCTGCGTATCAAAATGACGCATCCCCAGAACCCGGCGACTCGCTTCGCGCACCACCGCAAAGGCTTCGGGAAGGAGGGCGTCAAGGGTCTCCCCCTGACTCAGGCGGCCGCGAAATTCATCGGTCTTGGCCCGCAGTTGCTCGTCAGAGAGAGCGACGGTCTTCGCTTCGAGTGCGTTAATCTGATCAACCAGAGGTTGCAACCGCTTCAGCTCGCGCTCACTCTGGCTGCCAAAAACTTTTTTCAGGATATTACCAAGCATATCAAGCTCCATCGATGGACAATTTATAAAGTTGCAGGGCGCGCATACTAGCACAAGGAGCCGCCCCCCTCAAGGGTAAAGGCGGTGAAGTTAGCGGTGATAGGGAGAAAGGATGATCGTGCCGACGTCGCGTATTTCACCTTTGGTGAGGCTGCGACACCCCTCTGCCCCCTCCGCGAGAAGGCCGTAAGGTTCCCCGTCGCGGGGTTGGCCGCGGGTTTTGGTGCGGGCAGCAAGGCAATAGGTGCCGCCCTGGGGGAGATAAAGGGCGAAGCGGCCATCCTCCCCGGTGGCGGCGGCAGTATAATCGGGCATGCGGTGATAATCAGGGGAGCGGTAAGCCAGGGCAATCGCCCCGGCCACCGGATGGCCGGCACTATCGACAATCTGGCCGGTAAAACCGCTGTCACCGGAAGTCAGGCTCCCCTCCTTGAGGAGCATCGGCTGGGTCACACCGCGCAGGATCAGATCCGCACGACTGGTCATCCCCGGCCGGACCGTCACCGGGTTATGGCCAAAGATCGCCCAACCGTCGCCGGAGCGGGGCGGACCGGCATCACTGCCACTGCGCCGCAGGCGGGCAGTCAGATAATAGGTCCCCTCAACCAGGTCGAGAAAGTAATCGCCTTCGGCCCCGACCAGCGCTTCAAAGTCAGCCGGGCCGCGCAAGCCCCCTTTCGGACTGCGATAAGCATAGACCGCGGCACCGAGCGCGGGAGCGCCCTCCTTGTTTGTAACCTGTCCGGAAATTCCCGTCGGACCGGAAATCGCTGATTGAGGTGGTGGTGACGGTGAAGAAAGACGACAGGCCGACAGGAGACAGAGAGTGAACAGAAGGAGGAGCAAGTGGACAAGGCGCAGCACTATAAGATCTCCTTTTGAGGAAGACGGACAGGTCATCAGCGCCGGCGGCGTGGATTCTTCTTTGGCACCACGGAGAGGTCGCCGCGATATCCGCAGTGCATCGGCAGCCAGTGGAGCTTCGGCACCAGCGCCGGGGTCAACTTGATGCAGGAAGGATTGATCTCCAAGCGCCGCTCAAAGATCCGACAACGGCGGGTCACAACGTCAAGATAACGGCAGGGGATCTGCGTATAGCTGATCCGGCCATCTTCAGCTTCAAGTTTTTCAAAACAGCACAGGCCGCACCCTTTACAGAGTGCGTCCCATGCCTGGTCATCATAGTCGTCACGGATCATAGGGGAGGAGTATCGTGTACGGGGATCAAGCTGTCAATCATCATCTCACAAAGTTAGTGTAAACCTTGCGCTCCAGGGCCGGAGCCGGGTGTGTGCTCCTGCCCGCCTCGATCAACTGCAGGAGCCAGAGCATGTTGCGCCCTAAAACGCGCATAATCTGTTCGCCCTCTTCATCCTTGACAGTATCGCCGGGACGGGTGCCGTGGATGACGTTCCAGTAATTGGATCCGGGCATGACCATTTCTGCATAGTTGATATAATGGTTCAAGGCATCGAAGGTGGTGACTCCGCCGGAACGACGGACAGCGACGACAGCAGCTCCAACCTTGTGGCGCAGCAGTGAATTATTGACCCCGGTGACGTAAAAAGCGCGATCGAGAAAGGATTTCATGGTGCCGGCAATGGCCGCAAAGTGTACCGGCGAACCGAAGAGGATACCGTCGGCATTCTTCATCAGTTGAATGTAATCGTTGACGTTGTCTGTTTCGATGATGCAGCGTTCATTGCGATTCTTGATGCAGGCACCGCAGGCCGTGCAGCCGCGGATCACTTCTTTGCCGAGATGAACGAAGTTGACGGTGACTCCCGCCCCCTCCAGTTCTGTCGCGACCAGTTTCAGCGCGGCCGCAGTATTGCCATTCTCTTTTGGACTACCGTTAAAGGCGACAACGTTCATCAAATAACTCCTTCAGCAAGGGGTGGAAAGTTCGCAATTCAATGCTGCATATTGTAGAGCAGCGGCACAGAATGTCAACCCGGTTTGCGGTTCAATGATTGTCAACCTTATATATTCCATATGGTTGACAATGAGGTATGAGCATGTTAATTTCGCGCCATTATGAGCCAACTCTTCAGCATCCGCATGCGCGCCGCGCAATCGAACGAACACATCTCCGGCGCCGAGCGGATTGCTCCGGCTCTCGATCTGGCAACCATTGCCACGGCGATGATCACCCGGGCCCTTGGTCATTCGCGGGGCAATCCTGATGCGATTCGACTCGCCATCGACGCCCTGCCAATGATCGCCATCAAGGACGCTCCCCTCCCCGATATCACGACAATTCTGGTTAGTGATCTTCATGCCGGTCGCGCTGCGGCCAAGACGGAATTGTTGCGCGCCGGAGTCAGTGACGCCGCCGCGACTGCCGCCATCGCGGCCTTGGCCAGCGGCGCCGCACCCGGCGGGAAAGTCATGCGCGGCGCCATGCTCGTCGATGCCGGCAGTGGGGAACGCCTGGAGAGTGACCCGGCCCGTGGACTCCGCGTCAGCCGCATGGATCTCAACCTTGCAGCCCACGCAGCCTTGACTGCAGCGCTGCAAGATAGTGGACGCGACACGGCCCATCTACGCGAAGCTCTCGCCCTGGCCGGCAAAGTCCTGTTGTCACCGGGGATCGTGGCAGAGCTCTGCTGGTCCGACGATCCCGATTATACCGCCGGTTATGTCGCCTCCCCGCTGCGGGGCTATGTGCGCTTCCCTCATCTGAAGGCAAAAGGGGACAAGCTCGGCGGCCGCGCCTTCTTTTATCAGGGTTCGACCTTCAATCTCGCCGAGATCACCACTTTTCTCGAAGAAGAACCGGTCCTCTTTAGCCGGATCGGACGGATTCATGAGGACGAGGTTTTTGCCGGATGAACGATCTCCTTGCCGACTATCGCAACGACCTGACCAGCCTTGAAGCCCAGGGGATGCGCCGACTGCTGCGCACCATCGAGAGTGCTCCGGCCGCCCATGTCCGCATGAACGGTCGCGACACCCTTCTCCTCTCCTCCAACAACTACCTCGGCCTCGCCACTCATCCTCAGCTCATCGCCGCCGCCAGCAGCGCCATGACCCGTTATGGTGTCGGCAGCAGCGGCAGCCGCCTCCTTTCCGGTTCGCTCCCCCCGCATCGCGACTTTGAAGAAGAGATCGCCGCCTTCAAGGGGACGGAAGCGGCCCTCCTCTTCAACTGCGGTTATGCCGCCAATACCGGCATCCTCCAGGGCCTCTTCGGCGGCGCCGACGACATCATCTTTTCCGATGCTCTCAATCATGCTTCGATTATCGACGGCTGTCGCCTCAGCAGCGCCCGCACCATTGTTTATCCGCATGCCGATGTTGTTGCCCTCGAAGAACTCCTCCTGGCTGAAATGCCGAACCGGTGCGGCAAATGGGTGATCGTCACCGACGGCGTCTTCAGCATGGATGGGGTCATCGCTCCGCTGGCGGAGCTGGCGCGCCTCAAGGAGAAATACGATGCGCTGCTCATGGTCGACGACGCGCACGGTACCGGCGTCCTCGGCGCTACAGGGCGCGGCAGTGCCGAACTTTGCGGGTGTGCTGGCGCCATCGACCTGCAGATGGGGACGCTCGGCAAAGCTCTCGGCGGCGCCGGCGCTTATCTCGCTGCTCCCCGGCCGCTGATCGACACTCTGATCAACCGCAGCCGTTCCTTTATCTTCTCCACCAGCCTGCCGCCGGCGGTGCCGGCCGCGGCCAGCGCCGCGCTCCGCATCAT
Source organism: Desulfuromonadales bacterium (assembly GCA_034370465.1). Taxonomy (GTDB): domain Bacteria; phylum Desulfobacterota; class Desulfuromonadia; order Desulfuromonadales; family UBA2197; genus UBA2197. The sequence goes on along the minus strand of JAXMLA010000040.1, from coordinate 39,306 downwards.
TGCCAGCCCGGAGGGAGCAGAGCTGCGCGCCCGGCTTAGGGCGAATCGCCAGCGTTTTAGCACCCGTCTCCAGGCTGGCGGTCTCGACCTCCTCGGCAGCACGACCCAGATTGTACCGATCCTCACCAAGGACCCGCAGCCGACCATGGCGGCAGCCAACGCCCTTTTGGCCGCCGGTATCTGCCTGCAAGGAGTGCGTCCCCCGACGGTTCCGGTCGGCCGCTGCCGTCTGCGCGCCACGGTGATGGCGACGCACGACCCGCTTGAGCTTGAAGCGGCGGCGGAGAAGATCATTGCCATCATCAAAGGACAGGGGGGAGCGGAATGAACTCTCTGCTCCTGCCGGACGGCCGCACCTTTGCCTGGCGGACGAGCGGCAGCGGTGCGCCACTCGTTCTCATTCATGGCTGGGGGAGCTCCGCAGCGATCTTTGACGAACTGATGAGCCGACTCCCCGGCTGCCACTGCCTTGCCCCCGATCTCCCCGGCTACGGCGCTTCAACGGCAACGGCAACGATCGATCTGGCTGCTCTGGCCGAGGATTATATCGACTGGTTCGACGCTCTCGGTCTGGAAAAGGTGACCCTCCTCGGCTGGTCGCTGGGGGGGATGATTGCCCAGGAGCTGGCGGCCCGCTTTCCGCAGCGATTTGAGCGACTGGCTCTGATTGCAACCACGCCCCGCTTTGTTTCGACAGCGGATTGGCCGCATGGCTTGACTGACACCACGGTCCGCGCTCTCGCTCGCGACTTCAAACGGTCGCCGACTCCAACCCTCGCAAACTTCTGGTCCCTGCAGTTTCAAGGGGAATGTCCCCCCCCTCCCCCGCTCCGGGTCGATGTAAAAGCGGCCACCGCTCTCGGCGGACTGGAACTGCTCCGCCAGGTCGACCTGCGCAACCAGCTCTCCGCCATCACCCTGCCGACCCTGGTGCTGCACGGCAGCGCCGATGTCATCATCCCGATCGGTGCCGGACGCTTTCTCTCCGACGCTTTGCCGCAAGCGCTGTTCCATGAATTCAGCGGTTACGGCCACGCCCCTTTTTACCGCGCAGCTGCACCGGCCAGCGCCGTCATCCGTCAGTTCCTGTCATGAACACACTTTCCGTCTCCAGCCGCCAGGTGCGCCAGCACTTCTCCGCGCACGCCGGGGAATACGATTGCTATGCCCAGGTGCAAAAGCGGGTGGTGGCCGGACTGATCGCCCGCCTCCCTGAAGACCTTTCCCCTTATCAGCTCGCCCTCGATATCGGCACCGGCACCGGCGATCTCGCCCATAAGCTGCAAGAAAAAGCCCCGTTCCTCCCCCTTCTCGTCGCCGATATTGCCCACGCCATGACCTGTACCGCGACGACACGATTAGTAACCGTTGCCGCCTTTGATGCCGATGCCGAAGCCCTGCCGTTGCGCTCCGCCTCGCTCGGTCTCGTCCTCTCCGCCTCGATGTATCAATGGGTGAACGATCTCCCCCGCGCCTTTGCCGAGGTGCAGCGAGTCCTGCAACCGGGCGGCCTCTTTGCCTTTGCCCTCTTCGGGGCCGGGACGCTGCGTGAGCTGCGCGCCGCGCATAGCGCCGCCCTCGTCGAAACAGGCCGTGATGCCAGCTCCCACATGCAGCGCTTTCCGGATGAAAGTACCGTTGCCGCCGCGCTTGCAGCCGCCGGTTTAACCGGCACATTGGAGTTGCAGGACGAGCAGGAAGTACATCCCGATGTCCCCCACCTGCTGCGCAGTCTCAAACGGATCGGCGCCCAGAACGCCGCCAGTCAACGCCCCACCGGACTCTCTGGACGGAGAACAACTGAGCGGATGATGGCCATCTATCAAGAGCGCTTCGGCAGCAACAACAGCATCCCTGCGACCTATCAGGTGATTTACGGCCTGGCCCGGAAAGAACAGCGCTAGCATAATCCGCTCAGTGCGGCAACAGCCGCATCAGTTCGCGCATAAAGGCGGGCAGGTCACCGGGTTGGCGCGAGGTGACGAGGCGGCTGTCGACCACCACTTCGTTGTCCGAATATTTTGCACCGGCCTTTTGGACTTCCTCCGCTACCCCCTGGTAACAGGTGACATGACGGCCGCTGAGCACGTCGGCGGAAACCAGAATTTGCGGCCCGTGACAAATGGCGCCAACCGGTTTGTAGGCGGCAAAGAAGGCGCGGACAATCGCCTGCACCGTCGGCAGGTTGCGAATCGCCGCCGGCGCTTTTCCTCCCGGCAAAATAAGGACAACATAATCATCCGCACGGATATCGGCGAAAGTTTTGTTGATCTGTACCTCGTAACCATGCTTGCCGACAATAGTCCCCCGTTCCGCCGCCGCCACATCGACCACAAATCCCGCTTCCTGCAAGCGATAAAGGGGAACCAGCAATTCCGAATCCTCAAAGTTGTTTGCGCTCAGGATCAAAGCTTTCATCGTCTACCTCCCTGCGGCGGTTGCCGCGTTATGAGCCTAAGCGGAATTTTATCCCCGCCTGTTCAACTGTCAAATAGCAACGACTTCGAGGCAGGCATTGTCATTGTCGCCATCACCTGAAATCAGCTATAGTGCGACAGATTTCCCGCATTATAAAAAGGACAAGTGAGGTCTTCTCATGAAAATAGCCATTGTCGGCGCCGGCGCGCTGGGACTTTATTACGGCGCGCTGCTGCAGCGCAGCGGCAAGGATGTCCATTTTCTGCTGCGCCGTGATTACGACGCGGTCAGCAAAGAAGGACTCAAGGTCTTTTCCATCAACGGGGATTTCAGCCTGCCCCAGGTGCAGTGCTACCGGCGTAGCGAGGAGATCGGCCCGGTCGATCTGGTTCTGGTCGGGCTGAAGACCTTTGCCAATGATCGCTACAAGGAACTGATTACACCCCTTCTCGGCGCGGGCACGCAGATCCTTACCCTGCAGAACGGTCTCGGCAACGAAGAAACGCTGGCCAATCTCTTCGGCGGGGAAAGGATTTTAGGCGGCGTCGCCTTCCTCTGTTCCAATCGCGGCATCCCCGGCGAAGTCCACCACCTCGGCGAAGGCCGGATTGTCCTCGGTGAATATCAGCGCGTGGAGCAAAAACGCCTTGAGACATTGGTTGCGATCTTCAGCCAGGCCGGTGTCGATTGCCGCGCCACGGACGATCTGAAACGGGCGCGCTGGGAGAAACTGGTCTGGAATATCCCCTTCAACGGCCTCTGCGCTTTACTGCAGCAGTCGGTCGATCATCTGCTGACGCCGGGTCCCGCCCGCCAGCTCGTGCGCGAGCTCATGCTCGAAGTCATCAGCGCCGCCAATGCCCAGGGATTGCAAAGACCGATTCCGGAAAATTACGCCGAAAGAATGCTCGAATTCACCGACAGCATGGGCGCATACAGACCGTCGATGCAGATCGATCGGGAAGAAGGGCGGCCCCTGGAGATCTCTTCCATCCTGATAGCGCCCCTCGATTATGGGCGGAAAACGGGGATTGCCATGCCCAGGGTGGAGATGCTGGCGACGCTGCTGCAGGTGAGCCGTTAAAATCTGTTATCCAAAAGAAAACCCTTTTTCGTTGATTTAAAACAAAAAGGCCACCTCAATTGGGTGGCCTTTTGTTTTATTTTTTCGTATCAGTCCGAACCAGAATATTTCTGGAAAAACAGAGTCTTTGTTCATCAAACTTCTGGTTTTGGTTTCAGGTTGCGCAACTGGATCGAGCAGGTCTCGATCGCTTTCTCCGCTTCGGTCCGCTCCGGGTTGAAGACCAGCAGCGCCTTCCAGAAGTTGATCGCCTCCTCCATCTGGCCGGCACGATACGCGGCCAACCCCTTGATCATCAACTGGTCGGAACAGAAGTTCAGCTTTTCCTTGATCTGTGCCGCCGAGACGCCGGAAAGGTCGGGCAGGTGACGCGGATAAAGGTTCAGCAGTTGCTGTAAATAGATTCCGCATTCGCTGAAGCGTTCCTTCTTCGACAACTCTTCGCTGTAGATCATCCCTCCCCGCAGGGCGAGCGCGTACTCTTCCCTGAGACTCGCCTCGCTTAATCCCAAATTCACCTGCTGCTGCATTAAACGTAGTGCTTTCAAGAACTCGCGGCGTTCCAACAAGGAATGTATCTCCGGCCGGAAGGTCTGCAACTGCCCGAGGTCATTCCTTCTCCCCGTTGTCGGGTCTTCCTGGCGGGACGACTGCCCGGTTGGCGGGGTAGTGGTACAGGAAACCAGAAAGGCGATCAGGATGAATCGAAACAACCAGTTGACTATGCGCATATGCTCTTCACCGTAATATCAATCTTCTGGCCGACTCTTGCTGGGTTTCAAGGAATAGGTCGACAAGTTTTGGCGAAAACTGGGTGCCCCGGCAGCGTTGAATCTCCGCCAGCGCCACAGAATGGGGGAGCCCGGCGCGATAGGGACGGCTGGTGGTCATTGCGTCGAAACAGTCAGCAATGGAGACGATCGCCGCGAAGAGCGGAATCTCCTCCCCCTTGAGACCCTGAGGATAACCCCGGCCATCATAACGTTCGTGATGGGAGATGGCGGCTGGGATAAATTGCTGCATGGACGCCGCCAGTCCGAGGATATCAGCGCCGTGTTGCGGGTGCTGGCTCATCAGGGTGAGTTCTGTATCGTTCAGTGCGCCCTCTTTCTGGAGGATGCGGTCCGGGACTCTGATTTTACCGATATCATGAAGCAAGCAGGCAATCTCCAGATCCTTGAGTTCAGCTTCGTCCATGCCGAGTTTGCGGCCGATGAGGACGGAGAGTTGGGATACCCGCTGGGAGTGGCCCAGAGTGTACTGATCACGGGCATCGATCGAGGCGCTGAGGATCTTCAGCGTGGCCAGATACGATTCATTCAGGGTGACGACATAATGGTCCAGGCTCTCCTTCTGGGCGAGAAGTTCGGCGGCCATGTCGTTGAAATTGCGCGTCAAATCACCCAGCTCGTCGTGCGAGACTGCCACGATCGGAGAATTATATTCACCACTCTTCAAACTTGCAACCCCTTCGCTCAGGCGTGCGACCGGCCGGGTGACGATTTGGGTAAGAAAGAGGGTGGCAATCGTCCCCGAGAGGAGAAAAATCGCAGAAACGATAAAAATCTTGCTGCGAGCCAACTCCTTGGTGGCAGTCAGTGCCGTGGCGTCGATGCCGAGCTGAACCCTGCCGAACTCTCTACCCTGAAAGTGGATCGGAGCATCGAATTCAAAGGACGCCTTCCCCTCGCGCAGGCCACTACGCACCGCGACGTCATGTTGTTGCGCCAAGAGCTTGCCGGAGGGTGGCGGGATTATCTCCCCCATCTCCTTGAGCCGACTGTGGGCGAGGAGTCGACCCTGCGGGTCTACAATGGCGACATAAAGGACATCGCTCTGGGATTTCTCAATTTTAGAGACAAGGTGATCGAGACCAAGAAGATCCTCTGCCAGCAGGCTGTATCCCGCCGGAGTGGCCGTGTTCACGACGATAGCCGAGCCGCGTTTGACCATTTCGCGGAAAAGAAAATCATCCATGATGTCGATGACGAGAAAGGCGGTGCCGACGGTCAGCAAGGTAATCAGCGCCATTGAGAGGAGTGAGAGTTTCAGTCCAAGGCGACCGAATCTTCTGTTGAACGCGTTCCACCGCAGGTTTTTTCCGCTGATCGACGGCTTTTTCATGCTGTTATCCTGTTATCGCTCTGTAAAGCGGCCTTGCCCGCCCTTCTTCATCTTTTGATCAGTAAAAACAGTCCGGCTACACTGCTGATGGCGCCGCCGATGTAGCGATACATCACTTCATCAGGAAGCGCCCCGGTGATTCCTTTAGCCAGCTTGGAAGCCAATGCACCGGACATCTGGTAACCCCAGAAGATCATCCCGATGCCTCCGATCAAAAGAACCACACCGATGAGCTTGGACATTGTATTCGAATCTGCCGACATACTGTGTTTCCTTCCCTGAGAGATTTCGATCATTTACCCATGCAACTTGACCGTACCATTTCGACCATGCGGCCTCCCAATCATATTTCAGAGAATTTCATATTCACTCTTCCGTCCGATCAGAAGGGGGGGCGTCAGGCGCCGGCGAGTCCGAAAAGCCACATCAGTCCGATACTGACAAAGACCGAGGGGAGGAGATTGCCGACGGCAAAGCGTTTGATGCCGAGCAGATCGAGGCTGATGGCGACGATCAGCAGGCCGCCGACCGCATTCATTTCGGTCATCACCGCTGCGGTCAGGATGGCGGCGGCACTGCTGGCGACCAAGGTGATGCCGCCCTGATAAAGAAGGACCGGGAGGGCCGAATAAAGGACACCGATCCCCAGAGTTGAAGCGAGGGCGACGGCGGCGATACCGTCGAGAGCCGACTTGGCATACAGGATGGTCGGCTCTAATCCGCTGCCGGCCTGAATCGAACCCATAATCGCCATCGCCCCGACGCAGAAGAGGAGGCTGGCGGAGACAAAGCCGCGGGCAATGCCGTCACTGCTGCTCAGGCGTTCGAGGCGAATGCCGAAATTTTCGAGGCGACGCTCGATATTGATCCATTCCCCGATAAGGCCGCCGATAATCAGGCTGCCGATGGCGACCAGCGGCTGCTGGCAGCGCAACCCGAGCTGCAGCCCGATGAGCAGGACCGAGAGACCGAGCCCGGCCATGATCGTCCGGTGCACGCGCTCGGAAAGGAGTTTGCCGGCCGCCCGACCGATGAGCGCGCCGGCAACGATGGCGAAGATATTAACTGCGGTCCCTTGTAACAACATGTGTTCGTCCCTTGCCTGTTCTTTCCACTGTCATATAACGAGCGTATCCATAGCAGATTATAAGGTTATATTCCATCGCAAAGGTGCTTTCGAAGACCCTTGTTCATCGGAGCTGAACTGAGATGCCATTTCATTTTTACGTTTACTTCTTCCTTTGCAACAGGTTATTTTTTGAAAAGTTTCATCATCCCCTTCAGGAGTTTCCCATGTCCGTCCATCGTCTTTGCCTGCTTCTTCTCTGCTGCACCTTGCTGCCGATGGCTGCACTCGCTGCCGATCCTTACAACTACATCAGCGCCGCGGCCCTCGAAGCCCGTCTCATCGCCAAGGAACCGACCCATCTCGTCGACATTCAGGTCGAGGAGGAATTCGCCAGGCACCACATTACCGGCGCGACTGCGACCTTTGCTTATCCGGTCAAATCGGACGCCGACAGAGCCAAGCTTGAGGCGGTGCTCAGCAAACTCAAGTCCGACAGCGCCCCGGTCGTGGTGGTCTGTCCGCGTGGTGCCGGTGGTGCAACCCGCACCTACGAGTACCTGCTCAGTCAGGGAATTGCCGCCGAGCGTCTGCTGATCCTCGAAAAAGGACAGGAAGGTTGGGCCTGCGCGGCCTTGACCGAAGGGAAATAAACCCGATTTATTGCTGAGAGGCAACAAAAAGGCGGCCAATCGGTCGCCTTTTTTGCGTGAGTGCAGGGGAAGTCGCCGGAGGCTTAATTAATGGCGATCATCGCATAGCCCTTATTCTGATAGCCGATCAATGAATTAAAGCCGTTGGCCACCAGCTTGACCTCGGGAATCAATTTGCCGGGTTCAGCCTTGAACGTTCGTACGGCGACAGCACAGACCTCAAAACGCACCCCTTTTTTTTGCAGATCACGGATGAGGTCGCGCGCTTCTTCATCAATAGCGTCGCTGGTGAGGAGTTTGACACCGGGACCGCGAAAAGCCACGACCATCTCCGGAGTCACCCCCTGCTTAATCAAACCTGCGCGGGTTTCTGCAAAGAGTTCAAGATTGAAGACGAGTTTGTCGCTATCCGGCACTCGTACATCGAAAATGACTTTAACGGTCTTTAAGCCGGACAGAGCGTCATGGTCGTTCAGTTGCGGGGCCGCGTACAGCGTCGCAGAACTGAACAGCAGGAAGAACAGGATGGGCAACAAAGGGCGTGTAAACATTGGTTGTCTCCTTATTTCACGAACATTTCCCCGGTAAATTCGAATGAACACCTTACGCAGCCTGCGAAAGTGGCTGCACTTGAAGCACCTTCTGCACCAGTGCTTTTTCAGCAGTCTTCAGATCATAGCTCGTTTGCAGGTTCATCCAGTAGTTCGGCGACTGACCAAATGCCTTACCGAAAAGCAGTGCCAGCTCAGCAGTGACAGGACGCGAGCCCTTGATAACGTGCGAGACTCGCATAGGCGAAACGCCGATAGCTTGAGCAAAGGCATTCTGTGAGATGCCAAGTTCATCAAGTATTTCTTTCAGGAATACGCCGGGATGAATGGGAGGAAGACCGTTTTTAGTCGCCATGAGATTTCTCCTTAATGGTAGTCGATTATTCGACTTCAGTTGCTTCGCCGTTGGCGAATGAAAAACAGATCCGCCACTGCTCATTAATTCTGATACTCCACTGTCCTGCTCTGTTGCCGGAAAGAGCTTCAAGGCGGTTTGATGGCGGCATCATTAAATCTTTAACTTCGCGTACGCTGTCCAACTGCGTCAGTCGCATGATGGCGCGAGCAATGATTTCACAAGGAAATTTCCTGGACTTCCCTGTTGCAAAGAGTTTTTCCGTTTCTTTGTTTGCGAATGATGTAATCATGCAGAGAGTATAAACAATTTGTTTACAGAAGTCAACCACCACCTTCTCTATCTACGCTTTGGAAAAACACGCGGCCTGCCCAGGCGGTTGGTGCACGCTCGAAATTTATCTGGTCCCGGCAAATCAACCTGATTCAAGCTCTCCCTCCCCACAAAGACAAAATGAGGGGGATTGGACAGCCACTTCCTTGACTTTACTTTACGAATCCGCTCTAATGCCGGCCATTAAAAGGGGGGACGCCCGTCGGGGGCCGGCGTGCTTTGCGTTCATCTTCACCGCCGTCCCGGTATCGACCGAGGTGGCGGTTTTTGTTTGTCGGCAGCGGCGGGTTTGAGGGTACGATTTCAGTCGCGATGGCGGAGTGAGTGGGAAAGCGACGGATTTTTTTTTGAGCTTGGGAGGGTTGCCTCTTGTGCACTCCTTAACTGGAAATGGTCGGCAACAGGTTTTTCATAAAGACGACGACTACCGTTCTTTTATCAATTTACTAGGCGAAACAACAAAACGCTACTCCATAGAGTTATTTGCCTACTGTCTGATGCCGAACCACTTCCATCTGCTGCTGCGTACGGTGCAGGCCGGAGACTTGAGTCGGGGGATGCAATGGTTCATGACCAGTCACGTTCGCCGATACCATCGTCATTACGGTAGCAGCGGGCACATCTGGCAAGGACGTTACAAGAGTTTCATAGTGGAAGAGAATGACCACTTGTTGACTGTAGCCCGTTATGTAGAAGGTAATCCGCTTTGGGCCGGAATAGTCCCCAGCCTGGCTGAGTGGCCTTGGTCGTCGGAATCAACAATGAGGCGGAGAGGAAGACCAGTAAAAGATCGTTAAAGTAGCCTGTCCCCTTTACAGGAGCCGAGAATTTGACGCTGATAACCTTCCGCTAAGGAACATGCCAATTGACAGATAAGCAGCAACAATTTAACGCCGCCATGGCCCGCTTCAATGCCGGAAAAAGCTATGTGGGGTTTGGCTGGCTGGTCGCCACGATCAATTGCGGCCTGCAACTCTACCTGCTGGCAAAGGTTTGGCCCATCGACCTCGGCCCCTTGGGACAGGGACTGGTACTTCTGCTTGCCTGGTTGGTCACTGACTTCGTCAATGGCCTGATACACATGATCATGGATAACTACGACGACTACGAATCGCTGGTCGGGCCTCTGGTCGCAAACTTTCATCTCCACCACAAAATTCCCCAATACCGCCAGAATCCGCTCTACGTCGTTTACTTCCACGAATCCGGGGCCAAAGTCTGGCTGGTCGGCTATCTCGCCATCGTCGCGCTGGCGCTGCCGCTCCTGCTCGCGACGCCGTTCCTCGCCTGGCTGCTGGTCTACGTCGGCATCCTTTCCTGCGTCGCTGAAGTCTCCCACTACCTCTGTCACAGCTCCAACTCGCCGCTGGCCAAATGGCTCGGCGACTGCGGCATCCTCCTCGGCAAACGCCACCACGCCCGCCACCATCTGCACAACAACGTCAGTTATGCCTTTCTCAATGGTCTCACCGACCCCCTCATCGACCCTATCGCCCGGCGCCTTTATCCCGGCTACAAGCTCACCACCGATCTCCACTACGCCGCCTACACCCCGCCTGATTCGCTGAGCCGGTGATGATTATAATAAGCGAGGACAGCGACCCCATAAATTACACCCAAAAAAGGCTTCCTCTGATGATTAACCTCCGAGAAAAGGGGACGGATTTATTTACCGAGTGTAGACATCCCAACCAGAAAACAAGACCGCCATCCGGTCAATTCTCACCGTTGACCACAAAAACAAACCTCAATGAGAGTCCCGACATGTACCCTGAATCCGACGACTTAAACGACTACCTCCAATCCGACGCCATCATCGACTGGCAGACCCCCGCTGTCCGGCAAAAAGCGCTGGAACTGACAGCTTCATCAGCCGACGAAGTCGCCAAAGCCCGTTGTCTGTACGAATGGGTGCGGGACACCATCCCCCACTCCGATGATGTCGACACCGACATTATCACCTGCACGGCGAGCGAAGTGCTGCAACAGGGGACTGGAATCTGCTTTGCCAAGAGCCACCTTTTGGCCGCCTTGCTCCGGGCGGTCGGCATCCCCGCCGGCTTCTGCTACCAGGTCTTACGCCGCGATCCCGCTGCCGATGACAACGAAACGGTTCTGCACGGGTTAAATGCCATCTACCTCGCCACCCTCGGCAAATGGATCCGCGTCGATGCGCGCGGCAACAGCAACGGCATCAACGCGCAATTCAATACCCAAAAAGAGCAGCTCGCCTTTGCCATGGACCCGGCGGCCGATGAATTCATCTACGAAGCGATCTTTGCGGCTCCAGTGGAGAGTGTGGTCGAGCGATTGAAGATGTACACTAGCCTGCAGGAATTGTGGCTCGATTTACCCGAGTCTTTGTAATAGTGGAGATTTTTGTCGCGATAGTGGGTTGAGCCTCCAAGCCAAGAAAGAGACCGTGCGGTGAGTGCCGAGTGACCGACATTCCTACCACGGAGTCGATAAAAAGGAGCAAAAATGATAATCACTATATTGCGAATGCTCGTCATCACCCTTTGCTTAACTGCCCAAGGGTGTACCTATCAAGCATGGTATGCCGGGTTCCAAGAGGCGCAGAGACAACAATGCTATGAGAATAATATGAATTCTTCCGATACTCAGCAGTGCCTCGACCGCGTGAACAACACGACGTATGACCAATACAAAGCCCAGCGCGAGCAGACTATCGAACGATCCAGATCAGAATCGGTTCTTTGACAAAAAGGAAGGTTCATACGATGCGAAAACTGATCATGTGGAATCTCATCACCCTGGATGGTTACTTCGAGGGGACCAGGAACTGGGACTTGCCCTGGCACGAACAGGTTTGGGGCGAAGAGCTCGAACGATTCTCCCTTGAGCAGCTGGAGTCGACCGACTTGCTTTTGTTCGGGCGCGTGACATATGAGGGCATGGCCGCATATTGGCAGACGGCCCAGGGAGAAATTGCGGAGTACATGAACGGTCTTCCGAAGCTGGTCTGTTCGCGCACTCTTCAGACGGCCGATTGGAACAATACGACACTGGTCAAGGACAACGTTGCGGGGGAAGTCGCCAGACTGAAGCAACAGGGGAATGGGAACATCTTCGTCTTCGGGAGCGCTCATCTCTCGAAAACTCTTATGAATGAAGGACTCTTTGATGAATATCGCCTTGGTATTGCACCGGTCATTCATGGCAACGGCAGACTATTGTTCGGTGGCGGATTGAAATCGCAAGGGCTGGAGTTGTTCGAAACACGCCCGCTTTCTAACGGCTGCGTGATCCTTCGCTATCAGAGAATGCGCTGATGATCACTCTCTACACCCTCCTCAGCACCCTCACCTTCGTCGTCTACGGCTTCGATAAGCTCGCGGCCGAGCGCGGCGGCAAGCGCGTCAGAGAACGCACCCTGCATCTCCTCGCCCTCTGCGGCGGCTGGCCGGGGGCGCTGGCAGGACAATGGATCTTTCGCCACAAGCGGCGCAATCGCACCTTTCAAGTCGACTTCTGGCTGATTGTCCTGTTCAACATCGCCCTCCTCATCGGCTGGCACTTGTGGCCTTAGATCAACCGCACCAGGATCCGTCTTTTGAGCCCGCCCTTCAGCATCGACTGAATCTTCTCTTCCAGCCCGTCAAGACCGACCTCCTCAACCATCGACTCAAGAGCGGTGAGTTTCCACTTCGTGGCGAGATTTTGCCAGACTTCGGTGCGGTGAGTCATCGGGCAGGCAGCTGAATCGATCCCGATCAGGCGAACTCCCCGCAGAATAAAGGGGAAAACTGTCAGCGGCAGGTCACTGGAACCGACCAACCCACAGCAGGTAATCACCCCGCCCGGCTTGGTCGACTTGATGGCTGCCGCCAGCATCTCACCGCCAACGCAGTCGACAACTCCGCCCCAGACCGGCTTCATCAGCGGCCGTTCGCTCCCCTGCGTGACCTCGATCCGTTCGATCACAGCGGCGGCGCCGATGGTCTGCAAGTAATCCGCTTCCGCTGCTTTTCCGGTCGCAGCCGTCACCTGGTAGCCGGCCTTGGCGAGAATGGCCACAGCCAGGCTGCCGACTCCGCCGGTTGCCCCGGTGACCAGGATCGGGCCGTCTTCCGGCTTTACCCTACCCTGCTCCAGTTCGTAGACCGAAAGCGCAGCGGTCAATCCGGCCGTCCCCAGCATCATGCTCTCTCTGAGACTGAGGCCGACCGGCAGCTTTAATGCCCATGAGCTCGGCACCCGGATAATCTGCCCGAAGCCGCCATCGGTCTCCATGCCGAGATCATAACTGGTGACAATCACCTGATCGCCGGGAACGAACCGGCCAGCGCTGCAGCTGATCACTTCACCGGCCGCGTCGATACCGGGGGTGTGCGGATAGTTGCGGGTGACGCCGGGATTCCCCGTGGCCGAAAGTGCATCCTTGAAATTGAGCGACGAATAATGGACCCGCACCAGCAGTTCTCCGGCAGGGAGATCATCGATATTGCGCTCGATAATCGTGCGGGTAAAGACCTTACTCCCGGGTTGTTCGACCAGCAGTGCCTTGAATGTTTCGGACATAAGATTCTCCTGTACAACTATTATTGACCACAGCGTTGAATCTGGATTCAAATCATGTATCTTTAAGAATGCCCACAAAAACTTCCGTCTTAGCAAAAAGTTGTGACGATTCATCCATTCTGCTCAGATCCCCAAAACCAGAGGACTGGCCACAGATTGCCGAGCTCTTCGCAAAGTCGATTCCTAACGCCCTGGCTTCATCCCTTGGACGCCCCTTCGGCGTCTGTTACTACCGGCACATGGCAGAAGCTCCGGGCTCTGTCAGTATCGCCGCCTTCGACCAGGCCGGGACCCTGGCCGGGGTCGTGATCGGCACACTCGACCGCCAGCGCGTCCTTCGACCGCCTTTCACCCTCAAGCTGCAGCTGGTGATAGCGGCTCACTTCCGACTCTTCTCTCCAGCCTTTCTGCGCTGGCTGGCTGACAGCCGCCACACGTCAAAAAGAGAGGATTCCCCGTTGCAGGCCGAGCTGCTGATGATTGCCATCGACCCGCGGTTCCGGAGTCTGCATCTTGCAACCCGACTCCTTGATGAGTTGGAAATGTACTTTCGTAACCATGGCCTGCACGAGCCTTATATAATTCACACCGAGAAGAACAATCACGCTGCGAACACTTTCTACCAACAGGTCGGCGCACATTTTGCCGGCACCCGCCTTCACCATAACAAACAGATCAACGAATGGCACAAAGTAGCTGGACGACCCTGAAAACTACTCAAGGTTAAGGAGAGCCTGACGGGACCGGGCGACAATCCCGGGCGGTTCTTCGTTTTGAAAGTCGAGGGGAGCGCCAAAGGTGACAATGACCTTTCCCGGTTTCGGCCAGCGCGCACCGCGCGGCAGAACTTTATCGAGTCCGTCGATGCGCACCGGCACCACCGCTATCCCGAGTTCCTGGACGATGATGCCGAGCCCCGGTTGCAGCGGGAGAAGCTGACCATTCTGCGTCCGTTCCCCCTCCGGGAAGATGAGAATATTGCAGCGATGATCGGCAAGCTTCCCCATGTACTGCAGAGACGGGCGAATGGAACCGCTCTGCGGCAAGGGAAAGACATTGGCCGCGACGCTGCTGTATTCGTAGGTGAGCCGCTTCCAGAGCTTGCCGGCAAGATTCCGGTAATTTTTGAAGAAGAATTCCTCCCAGGCAGCGGTGGCGGTGCGATAGCGCCAGGAGCGCGGCAGAGCGAACATGAAGACCGGCTGGTCGAGCAAGCTGGTGTGATTGGCGATAAAGAGGACCGGCGCCTTGATACCTGCCAGCTTCTCCGTCCCGACCCTCTCCAGGGTGACGATGGTGCGCAGCAGCGGATAATGGATGAGCAGATCGCAGCCCTGCCGGAACAGGCGCCCCGGCGGGGTGTTGGTCCAGAAGTGGAAGTGGTGCGGGGCCTGCAGCTTTTTGCGTTGCGCCAGCATGCGGCGCAGGTCTGCAACCCGGGTCGTGTCATTAATCGCCGCGTCGTCCAGATCGAGACGGAATTCCTGTTCGAGACGGCTGACCAGTTCGAGACGGCCGATGGAGGTGAGACCGAGAGCTCCAACCAGCAGCGACTCCTCGTCGATAAGGGCGGAATCAACCCCGGTAATCGCGGCAAGGATGGTGAGCAGGGGATCGCGGGAGATTGCGCCGCCCTGAACCTGCCGCTCCAGGAGTTGCTGCCGCACCTTGAACTTCTGGATCTTCAGGGTGGTGGTCTTGGGGAAATCCGCTTCCGGCCAAAGGGAAAAGCTGGTGATCTGCTGCAGGGCGTCAAGGCGGCGATTGGCGGCGACAATGATCGCTTCACCGCTCTCTTTTTCGTCGCTGAGCAGGAGGACGGCATGCACCTCCTCCCCTCCCCCTCTGTCGAGGCCGATCACACAGGCTTCGCGGACGCCGGGGAGGGCATTGACGATCCGTTCGATTTCATCGGGATAGACATTGATCCCGGCGCCGGTGACGATCAACTCCTTGCTCCGCCCCTTGATCCGCAGCCATCCCTCCGCATCGATTTCGCCGAGATCACCGGTGCGAAACCAGCCCTCCGGAGTAAAGGCCGCGGCTGTCGCCGTGGGATTCTGCTCATAACCGGAAAAGACCTTGGCGCCGCGGACGAGAATTTCGCCCTTTTCGATCTTTAATTCGACGCCGGGGAGCGCAATTCCGACCGAGCCGCGCTCTTGCCTTTGCAGGGTATTGGCAGTCAGAACCGGTGAACATTCGCTGAGGCCGTAGCCCTCAACGACCATAAACCCGAGGGCATTCCAGAAGCGAAAGAGCTCGGGATCGAGGGGGGCGCCACCGGAGACGAAGAGAGTAAAGTGGCGGCCGAACTTGCGATGGACAAGAAAGAAGAGAGACTTGCGCAGCCGCCGCGGCAGCCTTTCTCCCCGACGCAGCAGACTGCGCAACACTCCGGCAAGATGGAGGCTGGCAAACTCCGCTTCGATCGACCCTTTGAGCAGCTGCAACAGCCGCGGCACGGCGATGACCGCATAAATATCCTCAGCGGCCAGCGCCGCCATGATCGCCGAAGGTTTGAGCGTGCGCAGATAGACGATAGTAGCGCCGTGATAAAGCGGGATGAAAAATCCACACATCTGCTCAAACATGTGCGACAGGGGTAAGAGCGACAGGAAGGTAAATTTTTTCGTGACCACCGGCAAATGGGCGTTGACCTGAAGGAGATTGGCGACCAGGTTTCGGTGGGTAAGGATCACCCCCTTGGGCGCACCGGTGGTGCCGGAAGTGTAGATCAGCTCGGCAGTGCTGTCGGGGTTCGTCGTTGCCAACTCATTGAGGGGCAAAAGAGGGTCGAGGAGGAATTCGAGATCTTCGATCAGGACCGATGGCGGGCCGCTGAGCCCTTCGAGCTTGAAACGGCTCTGGATGACGAGGCGGGCACTTGTCAGGTCGGCAATAGTTGCAGCGCGCTCCTGATTCGACATGAAATCGACGGGGACGACAATCGCGCCGCGGCAGATGATCCCCCAGAATGCCATTGCCCAGGACGGCGAGTTCGGCGCCCAGAGGAGCACCTTGTCGCCGGCGACAATCCCCTGTTGCGCCAGCCAGCGGTTCATCTGCCGGGCACGCTGGTCGAGATGCTGATAAGAGCAGTGCAGGCGGCGGATCCCGGTGTGGTAGATCAGGGCCGGTTTGTCACCCAGCCCGGCAAAGGTCGCAAAGAGGTCGATGAGGGTCTGCATGCGTTCTAGGCCTCCTCCTTGACCTGTGCCAGCAGCACGCTCCCGGCGAGAAAGAGGAAAAGGACGCTGAGGACGCCGTAGCGCGCATCACCGCTCAAATGCCCGGTGATGCCGACCAGAAATGGACCGATGATCGCGGCGAATTTCCCGAAGATATCGTAGAAGCTGAAGAACTCCCCTGACTGCTGCGGCGGGATCAAACGACCATAGAAGCTGCGACTGAGCGCCTGAATCCCCCCCATCGCAGTGGCGACAAGAACTGCCAGGAGCCAGAAGCCGATGGTCTTTTCCTGACGGTTTGCCAGCGACGGCAGCAGAAAAGCAAGGAGGGTGATCAGGCCATAAATGGCGATGCCGGACTGCAGCAGGCGCTTGGCCGGGAAGTACTGAGCCAGACGACCCCAGACCAGAGTGCAGGGGAAGGCGATAATCTGGATGACCAGAATCGCCAGAATCAGCGCGCTGCTGCCGATACCGATATCGACCCCGTAGACCACGGCCATGGTGATGATGGTGTGGACCCCGTCGATGTAGAAGAAATAAGCGAGGAGAAAGGTGAAGACATTGCGATGGGCGCGCACCTGGCGCAGCGTCGCGATCACCCGGCGCCACGCCGAAGCCACCGGCCGGACCACCGTCGGAATAAAATGAATCTGCTGAACATGGCGGAGCATCGGCAGGGAGAAGAGGAGCCACCACAAGGCGACAATGAGGAAACTGAGCTGGGCCGCCAAGACAGGAATGCTCTCGGTGGCGTCGGGCGTTTGCAGGGTGAAAATCAGGAAAATGACGAGGAGAAAGGGGACGATGCTGCCGATGTATCCCCAGGCATAGCCGGCGGCGGAGACCCGGTCCATCTCCCGGTGATCGCAGATATCGGTGATAAAAGCATCATAGAAGACATTGGCGCCGGCCCAACCGGTGCGGGCGATAACGAAAACCCCGAGGCAGTATAACCAGGCCCCTTGGCTGCAGAAGAAAAGAAAGGCGGTCGCGGTGATGCCAATCGTGAGAAAGAGGGCAAAGAGACGCTTTTTCCACCCTTGATAATCGGCACAGGCGCCGAGGAGCGGGGCCATCAGGGCGAGCAGGAGTGCCGAGAAGGCGTTCGCGTACCCCCACCAGGCAGTGGAGACCTCGGCGGCAACCCCGCGGGTGACAACCTCCTTGAAGAAGATCGGCATGATCGCCGTCACGATCACCAACACAAAGGCAGAGTTGGCGACATCATAAAGAATCCAGCTCTTTTCAGCTCTGGTCACAGATGCAGCCTCCTCGGGCATCCTGATCTCTTACCCTGCCGGCGGCAGGTTCTTTACCGCTCCCTGCGGAGGCCAGGTCCTTCAGGCGTCAAGATGGCGGCGATCGAACTTTTCCGGATAATCTTCCTGACGGATTTTCCGAATCGGCTCCCTTCCGACCTTGACCCACCCCGTGCTTCGCTTGAATTCGGCGACGACACCATACATCAGGAGACGATTCAACATCTCTGACTTGACTATGTCATGTGTACCGGTGTTGTAGACGACTGGAATCATCATGGTAACCTCCTGATGTGTTCCCCGCTTAAAATGGTAGCGTCTGTACAGGGGAACTCGATTCCAATGTTAACAGTAATACACCTTTAGAATAGGGTCGAAAAGATTTATTTTTCAACGGCGATAGGTTATGACAAGATTCAAACTAACGACTGAAGTCGGCTGGTCGCGACAGCGATCAGCAAAGCAGCAATCCCGGCAAGTCAGCGGTGGAATGGACACGCACGCATGAGTGATGCAGTAACGCAAGCGCCTGAACTCACCCCGGAAAAATGGCTGATCGCAACGACACGCCGGGTCAAAGGGGATCTCCTGTGGTCGATCGCCTGGGCCTTTGCCGCCGGAGTCCTGGTCCTGCTGCAAGCGCGCCTTTTGGCTTTGGCCTGTCACCGGCTGATTATCGACAAATCCGCCTTCAGCCTGATTTTGCCGCTGGTCGGCCTGGTCGCCGGGCTCGCCCTGCTGCGCGGCGGGCTCCTCCTTCTCGCCGAACGCCGCGCCGCGGCAGTGGCGGCAGGAGTGAAGAGCGACGTCCGCCGCCGCTTGTATCACCGCCTGCAACTTCTCGGACCGAGCGGCCGGAGCGGCGAAGAGACCGGGCCGCTGGTCGAGGCGGTCACCGCCGGGGTCGAGGGGCTTGAACCTTATGTCCTGCGTTTTCTCCCTCACCTCGCCCTCGCCGCCCTGCTCCCGATCGTCGCCCTCCTCATCGTCCTGCCGGTCGAGTGGCGGGCCGGCCTCGTCCTCCTCTTTTCCGCCCCCTTTATCCCGATCTTCATGATCCTCATCGGCCGCGGCACCGAGAATCTCAACCGCAAGCAGTGGGGAAAACTGGGGCGGATGGCCGGCCATCTCCTCGACATGATCCAGGGCCTCCCTGATCTGCGTATCTGCAGCGCCGCCAAACGCGAAGCGGCAAGCGTGGCCAGGGTGGCTGATGACTATCGCCAGTCGACGATGGTCGTCCTTCGCGTCGCTTTCCTTTCGGCCTTCACCCTCGAATTCTTTGCCACGGTCGGCACGGCGGTGGTGGCGGTGATCATCGGCTTCCGCCTCCTCTATGGCTACCTCTCCCTGGTCGACGGCCTCTTTGTCCTCCTCCTCGCCCCGGAATTCTACCTGCACCTGCGCACCCTCGGCCTTTCCTACCATGCCCGCATGCAGGGACTGGCGGCGGCAGAGAAGATCGCTCCCTTGCTGGCGCTGCCGCTGCCGGAGGAAGATGGAGCGACGCTGGCGGTAGCGCCGGGGCCGCCGACGGTTCGTTTCTCTGGCGTCAGCTTCCGCTACGGCGGCACCCGCGGCGGCGTGTCGGAGGTCGATCTTGAGCTCCCGGCGGGCAGCGTCACTGCTCTAATCGGAGAAAGCGGTTCAGGGAAGACCACCCTCGCCCGTCTCCTCCTCGGTTTGGCCCGACCGGAAGCGGGCCGCATCCTGATCAATGGTATCGATCTCGCTGAGCTGAACGGCGTTGCCTGGCGGGAGCGCATCGCCTGGGTGGCGCAGCAGCCCTTTATCTTCAGCGGCAGCTTGCGCGCCAATCTCCTCCTCGGCTGCCCGGCGGCGAGCGATGCCGAGATCAGAGTAGCTTTGAACGCCGCCGCGGCCACCGATTTTGTTGATCAACTCCCCGCCGGCCTCGACACCCTCCTCGGCGATCGTGGTGCCGGTCTGTCCGGCGGCGAACTGCGCCGGCTTGCCCTCGCCCGGGCCTTTTTGCGCCAGGCCGATCTGATTGTCCTCGATGAACCGACCGCCGGCCTCGACGCAGCGACCGAAGAGCTGGTGGCAACCGCCCTGCAGCGCCTCGCCATCAACCGGACGGTCCTGGTGATCAGCCATCGCGAAACCACGGTTCGTTCGGCACAGCAGGTGGCGGTCATGGCCGCTGGCCGAATTGTTGATGTCGTCACCACCGCGCAGTTTCTTGCCCAGGAGGACGCATGCGCGAAGTGATCCGCATCCTCGGCATCGCCCGCGAACAGTGGCTGAGGATGGCCGGCGGCATCCTCCTGACCATCGCCGTGATCATCGCCAACGCGCTGCTGATGGCGATCTCCGGCTGGTTCATCGCCTCCATGGCCGTGGCGTCGATCACCGGCGCCTCCTTCAACTATCTGATCCCGGCGGCGTCGATTCGCGCCTTTGCCATCCTGCGCACTGTCGGCCGCTATGGCGAACGGCTGGTGACGCACGAAGCCGGTTTCCGCGTCCTGGCGCTGCTGCGCGTCTGGTTCTTCCGCCGTCTCGAACCCCTTGCCCCGGCCGGCCTCGAATCCTATACCGCCGGCGATGTTGCCGGGCGATTGCGCAGCGATATCGATGCGCTGGAGAGCCTTTATCTGAGGATTGTTCTGCCCCTGACCAGCGGGATCATCGCCATCATTCTCGCCGCGCTCTTCGTGGCCTGCTGGAATCTGGCGGCAGCGATCGCGCTGCTGTTGGCGCTATTGGCGGCCGGTCTCCTCCTCCCGCTGTTGGCGGGGCGGTTGTCGACCGAACCAGGACGCAAGGCGGTGGAACTGTCCGGAGAACTGCGGAGCATGGTCACCGAAGGCTTGCAGGGCGGGGAAGAATTGCTCCTCCTCGGCGCGGTAGAGTTGCAGGCAATGCGGGTCGAGAAACTTTCAACGCAACTGATCGCCGAGCAGGAGAAACTGGCGAAAATCAACGGCATCACCCTCGCCGGCGCTGTCCTCTGCGCCGGCCTCGGCTTGAGCGGAGTCCTGATCGGCGCCGGTTCGGCGGTCGGCAGCGGCACCCTGGCCGGTCCGATTCTGGTCATGCTCCTCCTCTTTGCCGCTGCCGCCTTCGAAGCAACAGCCGGGATGCCAATTGCGCTGCAACTCCTCCCCGGCTGCCGGGAATCGATCCGGCGCATCCGCGAACTCGCCGATGCCCCCCTCCCCGTCCCGGAACCGGCAGCACCGCTCGCCCTCCCTTCCGATTACGGGATTGAATTTAAAGACGTCTCCTTTGCCTATGATCCGGCGCGACCGGTGCTGCAAAACTTCTCCTGCCACATCCGCAGCGGCGAACGCCTCGCTCTCGCCGGCGCAAGTGGTTGCGGCAAAAGCAGCATCGTCGAGCTGCTCTTCCGCTTCCGTCCTTATGGTGGCGAGATCACGGTCGGCGGCACTGAAGCGAAGAATCTAGCCAGCGACGATCTGCGCTCCTTGATCGCGGCGGTGCCGCAGCGCCCGCATCTCTTTAACAGCACCCTGCGTGACAATCTCCTCCTCGCCAATCCCGACGCCAGCGACACGCAGTTGCAGCAGGCCCTGGACGATGCCTGCCTGACCGCCTGGGTCGCGGGCCTGCCGGAGGGGCTTGAGACCCGGGTCGGCGAAGGCGGCAGCGCTGTCTCCGGCGGTGAAGCACGGCGTATCGCTCTGGCCCGGGCACTGCTCAAGGACACGCCTATCCTGATCCTCGATGAGCCGACCGAAGGGCTCGATCTCGACACCGAGAAAAAGGTCGTCACGCGCTTGGCAGCACGCCTGGCCGGTAAGACGGTGCTGATCATCACCCACCGTCCCGCCTGCCTGCAGCTGGCGGACAAGGTGATCTGGATGACCGCAACCGGTGATAATCGGGAATAAAGGTTACATTTGTTTGGTAAAGTTTAAGCCTCCCCCTTTGACAAAGGGGGATTGAGGGCGATTTGAACCTTGACCGTCGGAAAAAGGAGGATGCAAGCATGGAACTTTTTTGGCAGAGCGACGATCAACCGCAGCGACTGGCGGAACTGTGTGGCAGCCAAGAAGCGGAACGCGATCGGCCGTTGCGACGTGATGTCCGTTCTCTCGGCATGCTCCTCGGTATGGTCATCCGCGAACAGGCGGGCGAAGCGACCTTTGCCCTGGAAGAGACCTTGCGCGAGCTGGTCATCGCCGACCGGCGGACCAGCGCTGCCGAGACCGGCCCCCGCCCCTTGCAGGAGCGCGCCCGCGCCACGGTCAGCGGCCTCTCCCTGGAAGAGACCCACAACATCGTCAAGGCCTTTGCCAACTTCTTTGAACTGACCAATCTTGCCGAAAGCAACGAACGCAAACGCCGCCTGCGCGCCGGCGGACTCGGTACGGTGCCGCCCAAGCCCGGCAGCATGCGCGGCACGCTGTTGCGGCTGCGCGCTGCCGGGATCAGCGCCGAAGCGGTGCTGGCCGCTCTGGCGCAGCTTGAGCTGATGCCGGTCTTTACCGCCCATCCGACCGAGGTGGCGCGCCGGGTGGTACTGCGCAAGCGCCGCCGCATTGCCGCCGTCCTGGCGGGTCTTGACCACCTCCCCCTGACGGATGCCGAAGTTGCGGCGGCGCAGGACACGATCCTGGCCGAGATTACCGCCCTTTGGCAGTCGGACGAAGTGCGCCGGCGCAAACCGACCGTCAAGGATGAGATGATCATGGGGCTCGACCATTACCCGGTCGCCCTCCTCCCTGCCCTCCCCCCCTTTTATGCGGAACTGGCCCGCGACCTCGAAGCGGTCTACGGCCTGACGGTGACCGCGGCTGACCTGCCGACGATGATCCGCTTCGGCTCGTGGATCGGCGGCGACCGCGACGGCAACCCCTTTGTCACTCCGGAGATGACCCGGGCGGCGCTGCAAAGTGCCCGCGAACTGATCCTCGGCGATTATCTGCGGCAGATCGAAGCGCTGCGCGACCTCCTCACCTCTTCGACCTTCCGGCTCGGCATTGACCCGGAGTTCAGCGCAACCCTGTCCCGTCAGCTGCAGCGCTTCCCCGCCGTCCGCACCGAAGTCGAGAGCCTCCCGGACGGCGAACTGCACCGGCGCTTTGTCAGCATCATTCGCTACCGCCTGCGTCAGAGTCTGCTGGCTGCAACCGCAGATGGGGCTTATGCCGATGCAAACGAACTGATCAGCGAACTACAAGTGCTGCATCGTTCCCTCCTCGCCCGCAAAGGTGCCCGACTCGGCGCCGCCCTGATTGCGCCCCTCCTCCGCCAGGTGCAGAGCTGCGGCCTGCACCTCCACACTCTCGATATCCGCCAGCACGCCCAGGTTCATAGTCGCGCCATTGCTGAACTCGCTGCCGCTAACGCGGCAGGGTCCCACCTCCCCGCAGTGTCTAACGCAACGACCGAACTCCTCGAAACGATCCGAGCCCTGGCCCGGCTCAAAACTGACTATCCACCTGCTGCGCTGCGCAGCTATGTTATCAGCGGCGCCAGTTCGACCGCGGATGTTCTGCAGCTGATTTGGCTCCTCGAACTCGGCGGCATCAAAGTCGTTGGCTCACCGCAAGGAGCCGACCCCGGATTGATGCCGGTGCCGCTCTTCGAGTCGATCGATGATCTCCGCCATGCTCCGTCCATCTGCCGGACCCTGTGGAGCGACCCCGAGTACCAACCTTATCTGCAAAGCTGGGGAGGGCGCCAGGAAGTCATGATCGGCTATTCGGATTCGAACAAGGACGGCGGCATGCTTACCAGTTTATGGGAACTTTACCGCTGCCAACGCGCCCTGCATGAAGTCGCCGTCGAATGCAACGTGACCCTGACCATTTTCCACGGTCGCGGCGGCACGGTCGGTCGCGGCGGCGGTCCGACCCACCGCGCCCTCCTCGCCCAACCCTGCGGCGCCTTCAGCGGCTGCTTCAAGCTCACCGAGCAGGGGGAGGTGATCAGCTTCAAATACCCGGATCCAATCCTTGCCCGCCGCAACCTCGAATTGATGGCAGCGGCGGCACTGGAGGCCCTACTGACCGGACCGGGGTGCGGCAAAACGCCCTCTCCGGCCTGGGAAGAAGCCCTCGATGCCCTTTCGGCAACCGCTTACGACTGTTATCGTCGTGACATCGTCAACAATCCTGATATCCCGATCTATTTTGAAACGGCAACGCCGGTTCGCGAATTCGATCTCGCCCGGATTGGCTCGCGACCGGCGCGACGTGCCAGCAGCAGCGCCATCGCCGACCTGCGCGCCATCCCCTGGGTCTTTGGCTGGATCCAGAGCCGCCACGGCCTGCCGGGGTGGTACGGGGTTGGCAGTGCCTTGCACTCCTTTGCCGGGCTGGGCACCGCCGAAGCCAAGCTCTTGAACGAGATGATGCAAGCCTTCCCCTTCTTCTCCGATCTTATCCGCAACGTTGAATTGACCCTGGCCAAGGTCGATCTCCCCCTTGCCCGGCTTTACAGTGAACTCGTCCCCGACATCGCTCTGCGCGAACGGGTCTTTGCCCTGGTCGCCGACGAATTCGAACGGACCAAAGGGATGATCCTGCAAATCACCGGACAGAGCCGCCTCCTCGAAAATAATCCCGCCCAGGCGCGCTCGCTGCAACTGCGCGCCCCCTACGTCGACCCGCTTTGCTATATCCAGATCGAATTGCTGCGGCGCAAACGCAGCGGCGCAGAGAGTGCTGACCTCGATTATGTCCTGGCCGCAACCATCAGCGGCATCGCCGCGGGTTTGCGCAACACCGGCTAGAGATTAATCCTATTGACATCTGTCACGAAAAGTTGCTAGTGTCCACAAATGTCCAAAGATGACACTATGTGACAGGCGAGGATTATGAACCTTTCAGTCAAAGAGGCGGCGCGCCTCCTCTCCGTTTCAGAAAAGACCATCTACCGCTGGATTCAAAAAGAGGTCATCCCGGCCTACCGCATCCACGAGCAGTACCGCTTTAATCGCGCCGAGCTCATGGAGTGGACAACCTCGCGGCCGGTCGGGGCGAAACCGGAATCCCTCCTCTCTCCGGCAGCTCCCGCCTCGCCCCGAATCAGTCTGAGTGCAGCCCTGGAAGCCGGTGGAATCTTTTATCGCATCAGCGGCAGCACCCGCGATCAGGTACTGGCTGATACTGTCACGCATTTACGCCTGGCTGACGGTATTGATCGCGATAAACTCCTCAAGCTCTTGATTGTCAGAGAAAATCTCTGTTCGACTGGAATCGGCAACGGCATCGCCCTGCCGCATCTGCGCAATCCCGGCATCCTGCCGATCAGTCGCGCCACTGTCACCCTCTGCTTTCTCGAAAACAAAGTCGATTTTCATGCCCTCGACAATCTGCCGGTCGATACCCTCTTCACCATTATGGCGCCGGATCTTCCGGCTCATCTTTACCTTTACGCGCGGCTGAATTTTCTTCTGCAACGACCGGTCCTGCGCCGGGTGCTGGCGGCCCCCGGCGGGCGGGAAGAGATTATGACAACATTGCGTGCGGAAGAAGAATGCCTGAGCGAATAAAAAGACATGCCCTATATCCCTTACAAAGAACAGAACAAAACTTTTAAAGAACGGCCATGGGTCTTTATTTACGGTGCCATGCTCGCGGCTGCGGCCGGTTTTGTTAATGTCCTCCTCCTTGGCATCTATCACGTTCCGGTCAGTCACATGACCGGCGCGGTCGCGCGGATTGCCATCGATATCTCTTCGAGCAATCGCGCTGATTTCTGGGGAGCCTTTTCGATCTTTATCGGTTTTCTCTTCGGGGCGATCGTGAGCGGTTTAATCATCGGCGGGACCCGTGTTCAACCGGGACGCCGCTACGGGGTGGCGATGATGACCGAAGCCTGTCTCCTCTTCATTGCGGCAACGCTGCTGATCAACAACAATACCCGCAGCGGCATCCCCGTTGCCGCCATGGCTTGCGGACTGCAGAATGCCATGGCCAGCAGTTACTGCGGGCTGATTCTGCGCACAACCCACGTCACCGGGATGGTGACGGATATCGGCGTTTTGCTCGGGCACTGGATTCGCTATCAACGCATCGAATATTGGAAGCTCGCCCTGCTACTGGTCATCTTTTCGGGATTTGTCATCGGCGGGATCAGCGGCGGCGTCAGTTATACCTACTACGGGATTTATCCGCTCTTTTCCCTGGCGGCCGGTTGTTTTGTCGCCGGACTCTGCTACTTTATCTGGCGCAACCGGCATTACGAGGAATTCACCATCGATCGCTGGGGGTACTTCCCCCCCGAAGAGGATAATAACGGCTTATGAGCTTTTTAGTGGCGGCCCTGGCACTCCTGATAATTGGCGCTTTGATCAGCCTGATCGCCGGGAAACACCACCGTATTGCCCTGACTGCCGCGCTGACTGCCATCATCGTCGCTTCGTTATTAACCGCGACGACGGCTCTGCGAGTCTTGCTCAACCAGGAAACGCTCATCGCCAACTTCACCTGGCTCGTCCCCGGCGGCGCCTTCGCCCTGCAAGTCGACCCCCTTACCGGCTTCTTCCTGCTCCCCGTCACTATCCTCCCGCCCCTTGCCGCCATTTATGCAGTCGCCTATCTCGACGAAGATAGCAAAAGACGAAATCTCGGAGCTCATTTCTCCCTTTACTGTTTGCTGGTTGCAGCCTTGACCTTGGTAGTGACCGCGGCCAATGCCCTCCTCTTTATCGCCGCCTGGGAGATCATGACCATCTCCTCTTTTTTCCTGGTGAGTTACGATCATCATCATGCAGAGGTCCGTCAGGCAGCCTGGCTTTATCTCCTGGTCGCCCATTTTGGCCTGTTACTGATCCTTGCTTTTTTTCTCCTTGCCGGCAGCCATTGCGGAAGCCTTAATTTTGCCGACTTCACCCCGCTGACTCAGGCCGGGCCGACACTCACGGCGATCCTCTTCTCCCTGGCCCTGGTCGGTTTCGGCATCAAAGCCGGTCTCTTCCCCTTCTATATCTGGCTTCCCGATGCCCATCCGGCCGCACCGAGTCATGTCTCGGCGGTCATGTCCGGAGTCGTGGTCAAGACCGGCATCTACGGCATCCTGCGGGTGATGACCTGGCTCCCCCCCCTGTCAGCACTTTGGGGCGCGATCATCCTCGCCCTCGGCCTGCTCGGAGCACTGTACGGTATCGCCATGGCGATGGTGCAAAAGGATCTGAAACGCTGCCTGGCTTATTCGACGGTGGAGAATATCGGCATCATCTTTATGGGGATCGGCCTCGGTGTCCTGGCAACAGCGCAGCAGTTGCCGGTAGTTGCGGCCCTGGCCTTTGCCGGCGCTCTCCTCCACCTCTGGAATCACACCCTCTTCAAGGGACTCCTCTTTCTCGGGGCCGGCACCCTGCTCCATGCCACCGGCACCCGCAATCTCGATCAAATGGGGGGGTTGCTGCGACGCATGCCGCAGGCCGGCCTGCTGATCATCGGCGGCAGCGTCGCCCTCGCTGCCCTCCCCCCTTTAAACGGCTTTGTCAGCGAGTGGTTGATCTATCTTGGTCTCCTCCACGCCGGGGTCGCCATGAGCGGCGTCAGTGCCTTGGGGATGAGCATGGTGCTGGCGCTCTTCGGCGTCGTCGGCACCCTGGCGGTGGTGACCTTTACCCGCTTGATCGGCATTGCCCTCCTCGGTGAAGCGCGCTCGCCGGCAGCGGCCCGGGCGTATGATGCGTCTACAACGATGCTCTGGCCGATGCGCCTCCTCCTCTTTGGCTGCCTGATTATCGGCCTCCTGCCGCAACTGACTCTTCATCTCCTTTCCCCGGTTCTCAGCCAACTGACGCCGACCGCGGCCCCGGAGCTGGTTGCAACCTTTAGCCAACTCGGGCAGATCGGCCTCTGGGGGGTGATCCTTTGCGCCGCTCTCATCATGGTCGCCCTCCTTTTGGTCGCTCTGCAGCGGCGCCGTCCGACGACGATCGCTGCGACCTGGGGATGCGCCTTCCCCCGTCCGACAGCACAGATGGCTTATACAGCCGAGAGTTTCAGCGGCTTGGCCCATCACCATCTTTTGCCGCAAACGCTGCAACCGGAGGTCAGTAAAAAACGGCCGCGCACCCTCTTTCCAGCGACTGTCGAATTTTTCCAGCATTCCCAGGAAGTCATTCTCCAGCGCGGCTACCAACCCCTCTTCTCCTATCTGGCCGAGCGCTGTGTGCAACTCCGCTGGCTGCAACAAGGTAAACAACATCTCTATCTCCTTTATATCTTCATCTGTTGTGCCGGACTCATGCTGTGGAGCATTCTTGCGAGCAAAGGACTCTAGGCCCTTATGATCTTCTTCCTCAGCGGCATCGTCATCATCGCACTCTCGGGTCTTCCCGGCCTGTTTATGTCGAGCCGGGATGATCGGGGACAAGCGTTTGCCGAAATCCTGGCGCTGCTCGGGACGATCACAACCTTTATCGGCCTGCTCCTCTGCACGACTAACGCCGGCGAAACTGTGCTGCGCGCCGGCTGGAACATCCCCGGCGGTGAACTGCTGATTCGCATCGATGCCATCTCCCTGATCTTTCTCCTCCCTTTCCTTCTCGTCTTTGCGATGAGCGTTATCTTTGGCAAGGATTACTGGCCGCAAACGCAGCATCCTGAGAACAGCCGCAAACTACGCCTTTTTCACGGCCTGATCGCCGCCGCCATCGCCCTGGTCCTGACTGCGCAAAACGGCATCCTCTTCCTCCTTTCCTGGGAGATCATGGCCCTGGCCAGCTACTTTCTCATCACCACCGAGGATGATCTCGAAGCAACACGCCGTGCCGGCTTCATCTATCTGGTGGCAACGCATACCGGCACCCTCGCTCTCTTTGCCCTCTTTGCCCTCCTCGACCTCAGTTGCGGCAGCTTCTCCCTCCCCGCTGCCGGCACCCTCCCCGCTGGCGCGGTCACCACGGCGATCTTTCTCCTCGCCCTCTTCGGCTTCGGTCTCAAGGCCGGGATCATGCCGCTGCATATCTGGCTCCCCGGTGCCCATGCTGCCGCCCCGAGTCATATCTCTGCCCTCCTTTCCGGGATCATGATCAAGACCGGCATTTACGGCCTGGTGCGAATTACCTCGCTCTTTGCGACGATCCCGCTGTGGTGGGGCTGGGTTCTGATCGTCCTTGGAGTCATCACCGGCATCTTCGGCGTGGCCTACGCCCTGGCCCAGCACGATCTCAAACGCCTCCTCGCTTATCACAGCGTCGAGAATATCGGCATCATCGCCCTGGGACTGGGACTCGCCCTCCTCGGCCGCAGTGCCGGATTGCCGGAGTTGGCAATGCTCGGCCTGGCCGGCGCCCTGCTTCATGTTGTCAATCATGCCCTCTTTAAATCGCTCCTCTTTTTGAGTGCCGGCGCGGTGATTCACGCCACCGGCACCCGCGAGATCGACCAGATGGGCGGACTGATCCGTTCGCAGCCGTGGACGGCCGCCCTCTTTCTCGGCGGAGCTGTCGCCATCTGTGGTCTCCCCCCCTTTAACGGTTTTATCAGTGAATGGTTCATCTATCAGGGGAGTTTTCGCGCCCTGATCGATCAGCGTTTATCGCTGAGTCTGGCGATTCTGGTCGCCCCGGTCCTTGCCCTGATCGGCGGCCTCGCCCTGGCCTGTTTCGTCAAGGTCTTCGGCATCGTCTTTCTCGGCGCCCCCCGCACTCCGGCGGCG
Source organism: Desulfuromonadales bacterium (assembly GCA_034370465.1). Lineage (GTDB taxonomy): Bacteria > Desulfobacterota > Desulfuromonadia > Desulfuromonadales > UBA2197 > UBA2197. Next base: position 10,111 of record JAXMLA010000040.1, on the reverse strand, counting down.
GCCAACGGGCACGATGCCACCCGGCTCATGCGCGCGGCGATGCTCATCCTTCTCGCCGCCTGCCTCAGTATTGGCCTCCTCCCCTGGCTCTTCGCCCCCATGCTCAAGGATGCCGCTTTGGCCTGGGCACCGATAAGCGGCGGCGAGGCGATCAGCGCCAGCATGACCTCCCTGATCTGGATCGGTATCCTCGGCACGGCTCTGATCCTTTTCAGTGGCCTTCTCAGCTGGTGGCTGCACCGCCGCAGTTGCCTGGCTGACGCTCAGCAGCCGACCTGGGGCTGCGGCTACCTGTGGCCGACCGCCAGGATGCAGTACACCGCGTCTTCTTTTGCCGATGCCTTGGTGAAACTCTTCCGTTTCGGGCTGTGGAGCAGTGAGCATGGCGGCAGAACAATCGGGCTCTTCCCGCCCCGGACAGATTTTTCCAGCCACACCCCCGACAGCGTCCTTGACCGTTTGCTGTTGCCGCTCTTCCGCGTTCTCGCCATAGCGGCGACCTGGCTGCGCACCTGGCTGCAAAACGGCGTCACCAGTCTTTATCTGCTGTATGTCGTCCTGACTTTAATCGCTTTGCTGATTATCAGCGGGCGCTAGCGAGGTAACGATGCTCCTGCAACTCCTCCTCCATCTCCTGATAGTGCTCCTCTTCCCGCCGCTCCTCCTCGGCGTGATCACCCGGACCAAGGCACTCTTTGCCGGCCGCAAGGGACCGCCGCTGCTGCAGCCGTACTACGACCTGCACCGGCTGTGGCAGAAGGGCTTTGTCATCAGCCGCACCACTACCTGGGTCTTTCGCGCCGGACCGATCGTCGGCCTCATTGTCCCATTGCTGGCGGCGCTGCTGATCCCTTTTGGCGCGATTCCCGCCCCCTTCTCCTTTAACGGCGATCTCATCCTCTTTGTATACTTATTTGCTTTAGCCCGTTTCTTTACCGCCAGCTCGGCCCTCGATACCGGGTCGAGCTTTGAAGGGATGGGGGCGGCGCGAGAGGTGACCTTTGCCTGTTTGGTCGAACCGACCCTCCTCTTTGCCCTGATCGTCCTCGTCCGGCTCTCCGGCGGTTTCTCACTGAATGATCTTTTGGGCAAACATCTGGTCACGTCCTGGCAAAGCGCCGGGGCATCCCTGCTCTTACTGGTGATCGCCCTCTTTGTCGTCCTCCTCGTCGAGAATTGCCGGATTCCCTTTGACGATCCGAATACCCATCTGGAGTTGACAATGATTCACGAAGTCATGGTCCTCGATCACAGCGGACCGGCCTTCGCCATGATCCTTTACGGCGCCAGCCTCAAGCTGCTCGTCCTCGGCGCCCTCCTGGTGCGGCTGATCCTCCCCTGGGACAGCGGCAACCCCGGCGTCGATGCGGTGGTCTTCATGGCCGGGATGCTCTTCATTGCCGTGGCGATCGGTGTCGTCGAATCGGTGATGGCGCGATTGCAAATGGTGCGCATTCCGCAGCTGTTGATCGGCACGACGATGATTTCGATCTTTGCCCTGGTACTGGTTTTGCGTTGAGGTCGGATTTTTTAAGCTGCGACGGGAGATTTTTCAATGATGATCGAACTGGGTAATCTTATCCTGCTGCTGGTGGTGCTGATCAACTTCTACACCCTCGGCACCTCGCGTCTGGTCGCCTGTATCCGTGCCGTCGCCATCCAGGGGGGACTGTTGGCCTTGCTGCCCTTGGTGGCGCACGGACTTTCCCTGCACACCCTGATCCTCTCTTTCTGGGCACTGCTGATCAAGGCGATCCTGATTCCGACCCTGCTCACCCGCACCATCCGCGAAGTGCGTATCCGTCGCGAGATGGAACCGCTGATCGGTTTTATCCCGACCCTCGCCCTTGGCGCCCTGGTCACGTCCGGCGCTTTCATCTTTGCCAATTACCTGCCGCTGATTGCCGAACACCGCGGCAGTCTCTTTATCCCAACTGCATTAGCGACCTTTTTCAGCGGATTTCTCCTGCTCATGACCCGGCGCAAAGCGATCACCCAGGTCGTCGGCTATCTCATCCTTGAAAACGGCATCTTCATCTTCGGCATCCTCCTCTCTGAAGCGATGCCACTAATGGTCGAGGCCGGGGTCCTTCTCGACATGATGGTCGGCATCTTTGTCATGGGGATCGTCATTAACCAGATCAATCGCGAATTCTCGACGGTGAATACCGAACGTCTTTCGGCGTTAAAGGAATAGATGATGCTCCTTTTTCTGATCCTCTTCCCTTTGTTGCTCGGCACGCTGGCTCTATTTCTGCCGTCAGAACGATTGCGCTGCTGGCTCCTCCCCCTGGCCGGCACCCTGCATCTCGGCGACGTAGTGGTCATCGCCTGCAATCCCCTCACCGGCAATCTCTGGATCGGTCTCGATGCCTTGTCACTGCTCGTTCTGCTGGTGACCTCGACCCTGTACTTTGCCTGTTCGATCTATGCTGTCAGCTATCTGCAACTGCGCAGCGATCGGGGGACCCGCACCATCGTCGCCTGTCTGCTGATCTTTCTGTCGGCGATGACCCTGGCCACAGCAGCCCGCCACCTCGGGCTCCTGTGGATGGCGGTCGAGGCGACGACGATCGCCAGCGCTCCGCTGATCTATTACAACCGCAACCGCTTATCGATAGAAGCGACCTGGAAGTATCTCCTGATCTGTTCTGTCGGTATTGCCCTCGCCCTCCTCGGCATGCTCTTTCTTGCTTATGCGGCGCTGCTGGGAGGGGTCGAGGTGACCCTGCAATTTGACCACCTCCTGGCCGAGAGTTCGGCCCTTTCCACCGCCTGGCTGCGGGCCGGCTTTGTCTTCCTGCTCGTCGGATTCGGCACCAAGATGGGACTGGCGCCGCTGCACAGCTGGAAGCCGGACGCTTATGGAGAAGCACCGGGGATGATCGGCGCTCTCCTGGCCGGCGGGTTGACGAGTATCTCCTTTCTCGCCATCCTGCGCGCCGTGCAGGTGATGAATGCCGCCGGGCTCGGGGATTTGGCCCGGCAGCAACTCCTCGTTCTCGGTGTCCTCTCCCTGCTGGTCGCCGCCATCTTCATGGTACGTCAGAACGATGTGAAGCGGATGCTCGCTTATTCGAGTGTCGAGCATATGGGGATCCTTGCCATCGGTATCGGCATCGGCGGCCTCGCCACCTTCGGCGCCCTGTTGCATCTGGTCAATAATGCCCTGACCAAGGGGTGCATGTTCCTTTCGGTCGGCAATATCCATCGCGCCTTTGCCAGCAAGAAGATTACCGACATTCATGGCGCCATGCGGCGGCTGCCGATCTCGGGGACGATCTTTCTCGCCGGCTTCTTCGCGGTGACCGGTTCGCCCCCCTTCGGGCCGTTTATCAGCGAGTTTACGATTCTGCGCGGCATCTTTGCCGACAATCATTACTGGCTGGCCGGGGCCTTCCTCCTCCTGCTGGCGATCGTCTTTATCGGCATGGGATCGACAGTGCTGGGGATGGTGCAGGGGACGCCGGACGCCACCACCGATCCGGCCTTCCAGGATACTTTTCTGCTGGTGGCGCCCCCCCTGCTCCTTCTCCTCCTGGTTCTGCTGCTCGGGCTTTATCTCCCGCCGCCGCTGCGCCGTTTACTCGAAGATGCCGTCGTCCTGTTGGAGGTGCAATGATGACTCCGCAAGAATTTGGCAAGATCGCTAAAAATCCCGGATCTATTGCCCTGACCACCCTCCCGGTTCTGGCATATAGTCGCTTTGGTGAACTCTGTCTCGAATTGTGCAAGGAAGGGGGGCGGATTGCCGCCTACTTTGCACGGCCGCTGCCGCAAGGGGATGATCTCGAACTCTTTGCCATCATCGCCCGCTGCTGGGAAGGGGAACTGCTGATTCTGCGCTGCACCATCGGCCGCAGCTTCCCCTCCCTCACCCCGCTCTGCCCGCAACTCCACCTCTTTGAACGGGAGATTGCCGAAACCTACGGGGTCGTCCCGACCGGTCACCCCTGGTTCAAGCCGGTCCGCTTCCATCGCCCTTGGCGCGCCGGCAGCGACGCCTGGAATCGCGGCGAGGAAAGACCGCTGCCGGGGGAGATGGATTATTATCGGGTCGAAGGAGAGGAAGTCCATGAAGTTGCCGTCGGTCCGGTCCATGCCGGGGTGATCGAACCGGGGCACTTCCGTTTTCAGTGTCACGGCGAAAACGTCATGCACCTGGAGATCTCCCTCGGCTATCAGCATCGCGGCGTCGAACAGCTCCTGCTCGGTGGTCCGCATCCAACATCAATCTATCAACTCGAAACCGTCGCCGGCGATACCACCGCCGGGCATACCAGCGCCTACTGCATGGTCCTCGAAACGCTGGCGGGAATTGCTCCCTCCCCCCGCGCCGAGGCGATCCGGGCGATCGCCCTCGAACTCGAACGTTTAGCCAATCATGTCGGCGATATCGGCGCCCTGGCCGGCGATGTCGGTTTTTTACCGACCGCCTCTTTCTGCGGACGGCTGCGCGGCGACTACCTCAACCTCACCGCGGAAATTTGCGGCAGTCGCTTCGGCCGTGGCCTGATGCGCCCCGGCGGGGTCGGTTTTGCTCTTGATGATGACCTCGCTGCGCGCATGCTGAACCGCTTGCACATCATTGAAACGGAGACCCGCGGCGCCATCGAACTCTTCTTCGACGCCCCCTCGGCCCTGTCGCGCATGGAACGGATCGGCACCCTGAGCATCGATGACGCCGAGGCTCTGGGGATTGTCGGGTTAGCGGCGCGCGCCTGCGGTCTGACCCGGGATGTGCGGCTGCACTATCCCTACGGCGGCTATATCGAAACCTACGACCACTGCGTGATCGAGGATAGCGGTGACGTCTTTGCCCGCGCCAATATCCGCCGCCGGGAAATCTATAAATCGCTGCATTGGCTCAAACAAAGTTTACGGGATCTCCCGCGGGGAGAGCTGCGGCGCGAACTTCCGCCCCTGGCGGCGGATACTCTGGCGGTGGCGATGGTCGAAGGTTGGCGGGGGGAGTTGGTGCAGGTGGGGATCACCGATGCTGCGGGGAAATTCGATCGCTACAAAATTATCGACCCCTCCTTCCATAACTGGAGCGGTCTGGCGATGGCGTTACGCGACCAACAGATTTCCGACTTTCCCTTGTGCAACAAGAGCTTTAATCTGTCGTATTGCGGCTTTGATCTGTAAGGAGTCTTACCATGCTGAGCATCATTCGTGAGCGCATCCGCCAAGGACACCGCACCGGAAAGTACCCGCAGGAAGCACCGACCCTCCCGGCACGATTCCGGGGACGGCCGATTATTGATCAGGAAAAATGCCCGCCAGATTGTCAGGACTGCCTGGCGCGCTGTCCCTTTGCCGCCCTCGCCCGGCGCGACAATGCCCTGCAGATCGACCTCGGCCGCTGTCTCTTCTGCCCGGAGTGTGCAACCGCCTGCCCGCACGGCGCTTTATCTTTCAGCACTGATCACCGTCTCGCCGCCAGTCAACGCCAGTGGTTGTGGACAGGGGAGAAGGAAGGACAACTGGCAACCGCCCTCCACGCCAAAATGCTGCGCCTCTTCGGCCGCTCGCTGAAGCTGCGCCAGGTCTCGGCCGGCGGCTGCAATGCCTGCGAAGCCGACATCAATGTCCTCGGCACCCTGGTCTTCGATCTCGGCCGCTTCGGCATCCAGTTCGTCGCCTCCCCCCGCCATGCCGACGGCCTGCTCGTCACCGGCCCGGTCACAGAGAATATGCGCAGCGCCCTTCTCGACACCTACGCCGCCGTCCCGGAACCGAAGATCGTCATCGCCTCCGGCGCCTGCGCGATCAGCGGCGGCCCCTTCGCCAACAGCCCGGAAGTCCATAACGGCATCGGGGATCTCCTCCCCGTCGATCTTTACATCCCCGGCTGCCCCCCCCATCCTTACACGGTGCTCGACGGGTTGCTGCGGATGCTGGGACGGTTGTAGGGGGCGAGTAATTCCTGCCGTTAGCTCCCCAACTCTTCGCGCAGACCCGATGTCCGCTTGATCCGCTCACGACACGCCGCCACCAGAACCTCGCCTACCCCGAAAACCTTCAACGAATCGCGCGCCCGACTGACCGCAGTATAAAGGAGTTCGCGGGTGAGAATGGCCGACCGCTGCCCCGGCAGAATCAGCAGGACGCGGCTAAACTCCGAGCCCTGGCTTTTGTGGACGGTCATAGCAAAGGCGGTTTCGTGCGCCGGCATAGTCAGGGGCGCCAATCCCCGCACCTCGCCAGTAACGGTGAGGAAGAAGACCCGCAACGCGCCATTGGCGGCGGGGTCGGGGAGACAAAGGCCGATATCGCCGTTAAAGAGATCCTGAGCCGGGGCATTGCGGGTGATCATCACCGGCCGGCCGGCGTACCAGAGCTTGTTGCTGGCGATGCGCTGGCGGCGGACCAGCAGCTGTTCGAGCGCCGGATTGAGGGCGGTGCTGCCAAAGGGTCCTTGACGCAGGGCGGTGAGGAGCATGAAGTTAGAGAAACGCTGCAAAGCCTCCTGCGGATTCTCCGCCGCCAGATAGTTACCGACCCAGGCATCGACCTCTTCGGCCAATGCCGTTATCAGCGCCGCCGGCTCAGGGAGATCGGCCCAGCTCAGTTGCGGATCGTCACTGCGCAGCAGCTGCAGCGCCGCTTCTCCCTCGCCGGCGTTGAGGGCCCGGCAAAGGCTGCCGATCCCGCCCTGGGCAGTGAAGCGCCGACTCTCTCTGAGGGTGACGATGGCATCGGCGAGACCGCCGGGAGAAGCAGGGCACCCACAAGGGGCGCCCCTACCAGTGAAGAGTCCCACCAGCAACGTCGCAAATTCCGCCGAACGTCCCCCTTCCCCTGCCCCGCAGATATCATCCAGAACCGCCCCGGCTTCGACCGATGCAAGCTGATCGCGGTCACCGAGGATGATCAACTGCGCTGTTTTCGGCAGGGCGCTGACCAATTGCCGCATCAGCGCGAGATTGACCATCGACGCTTCGTCGAGGACAACAACATCGACCCGCAGCTGGCGTTCGGCGCCGTAACGGAAAGCCGTCCCCTGGGCATTGGCGCCAAGGAGGCGATGGAGCGTCTTCGTCTCGACCGGGATCGTCTCCCGTACCGCCGCGGTGCAGGGGAGCGCAGTGCGGGCGCGGCTGATCGATTCGCGCAGGCGGGCGGCAGCCTTGCCGGTCGGAGCGGTAAGGGCGATGCGCAGCGGGATTGTGCTCTGTTCAAGGAGGAGAGCGAGAACCTTGACCACGGTCGTCGTCTTCCCCGTCCCCGGCCCGCCGCTGATGACGGTCAAGTTCTTGAGCACGGCGGTGGCGGCAGCCAGGGCCTGTTCGTCCGGGCTGCCGTTGTTGCGCAGAGGGAAGAGACGCAGCAAACCGCCGGACAGAACTTCCAGATCGACATCCTCCCGCAGCCCCTGCGCCCGCGCGGTCAGTTCGCCGGCAAGGAGATATTCCGCCTCCCACTGCCGGTAAAGGTAAAGACGGCCGGCAGCATCGAGAATGAGGGGCTTCCACTCCCCCGGTGCACCGATGATGGATGATTGTTGCAGGGCAGTGATCAAAGCTTCCGCCTCTGGTTCCTGCCGCAGGTCGAGGCAGACATCCCCGCTCTCCCCGGCGCTCAGCAGACGCGCTGTCAGCTCTCCAACGATCGGCGGATCGTGCGGAGCGAGGCGTGCCAGCAGGCCGACAAAGTGACGGGCGACTGGAGATGTTTCTACAGGTTCGAAGTTGTGACTTGTCATACGAAAATCCTTACAATCATTTTGCAGCTTTCCCCCCTCATCCGCCTCTTCGAGGCACCTTCTCCTTTAGGCCTGTGGGTCCTCAGGGAGAAGGGAAACAAAAGGTTCCCCTCGCCCTCCGGGAGAGGGTGGCCGCAGGCCGGGTGAGGGAGTTTTGCTTTTCATAATTCCACCCCACCCATCAAACGATCCAGATCCTCAATCAAAGCCAAGCTCGGTCGATCGCGATAAATACCGGTCTCGCCACTCCTCTCGACCCCACGCAAAAAGAGATAAAAGACACCGCCGAAGTGCTCCTCATAGTCGTAACCCGGCAAGGTGCGACGGAGATGGCGATGGAGCGCGACACAATAAAGATGATACTGGAGGACATAACCGGAGCTGAGCATCTCTTCCAGCATCCGCTCCTGCGTGTAAGCGGCGCTGTTCGGACCGAGATAATTCGATTTCCAGTCGATGAGATAGTAACGGCCGGCGCAGGTGAAGACGAGGTCGATGAAACCGCGCAGCATCCCCGAAACCGTTTCGAAGTTGAGGCTGGCGATGGTGGTAACAATGCGCGGATCCGGGAGATCAGCTTGATGGCGCCGGAAGATCGCAGCGAGACCGGCGGCACGCAGCGCAGTCAGGGGGAGGAAGAAGCCCATTTCACTGCAGCGGTCGCGGCGGCTGACGCGACTGAGCTGCAAATCAGCCCCGTCAAGCGGGATGTGCAGCACTTTCCGGAGCATTTCGCTGACCACCGGGCTCCAGCCGGGGTCGATGGCATAAGCGCCCAGGGTCTTCTCAATAAGCTCTGCCTCCGCCTCTTCGGCAGTGAAGTCGATGACCTCGAAGATGTCGTGCAGACAGCTGCCGGGATCTGCGCCGCGCGGAAAGGTGTGGATGCTCGGCCCGCTCTCGACGCTCTCGATCAGGCGGGCTGGCCCTTCTTCACCGACCCGTTCCGTGGTTTTCCAGGCTTCACCATCGGCGAGATGGGTGCTGGCGGCGACCAGTGCTGAGTAGCTGGAGAGACGCCAGTCGTTGCTGATGGTGGGCGGAACCGGCAGGGGCGCCAGCTTGATGTGCCCATCGGCGGCGAACTTCAAGCGTTCCACCTGCGGATAGAGGGGAAGATCGACAATTTCGCCGCTACCGTTGGAAAGCAACGGTAGCAACCGCTCCCGAATCGCCCCATTGTCCAGCTCCTTGAAGCGTGCTTCGGTCTGCGCTACCTCAGCACCACACTGAACCTCCTCCGGCCCGTGCAGCAGCCAGGCCGGGGCCGAACTTTCGGCTCCGGTTAATCCCCCCCAAACCAGATAGACGCGGGCCTGGGCACGGGTCATCGCCACGTAAAGGAGGCGGAGATTTTCGGCGAGGGCTTCGCGAACGTTGATGGCGCGATGTTCGTCACGCTCTTCGGCCGGGCTGCCAAGATCGAGGGTCAGTTCCCCCGGTCCGTCGTCGCAGGCGGCGTGGAAGGTAAAGGGTTGATTCTTGAATTTTGGGAAAGGCTGGCTACCGTTCCAGCAGAAAGGGACGAAACAGACCGGATATTCCAGCCCCTTGCTGCGGTGGATGGTGACAACCTGCACGGCACATTCGTCCGTCTCCAGGCGCAGCTGGTACTCCTCCCCCTCCGGCGGGTCGGCGATCTGCCGCGAAAACCAGGTCAGGAGGCCGGCCATCCCCAGCCCTTCGCGACTCTCGGCGCAGTGCAGCACCTCGAAGGCATGGCGCAGGTTGGTCAGGCGCCGCTCACCGTCTTTCTGCGTCAGACAGCGCATCGCCAGCCCTTCCCCGGCAAAGAGCGCCCCGCTCAGGCTGGTGATGCCGCGCCGCGCCCAGAGGTCGTGATAGTCGCGCAGACGTTGCAGCCAGTTATCGAGAATAGCGGGATCATCGCCGCTCCGGGCCAGGGCGTCGGCGTCAGAGTCAAGGAGGCCGCTCGCCAGGGCGCCGCGGGCCAGGGCGGTATCGCTCGGATCAACGATGGCGGCAAGGGTGCGTAGCAGTGCTTCAACTTCAGCGGCGGCAAAGAGGCTCTCCGTCCCCTGCCGCACCGCCGGCACGCCGCAGGACAGGAGCTGGTCCTGCATGGCCGCAGCCTGGCGGTTGCTGCGGACGAGGACGGCGATATCGCCGGCGCTGAGAGGGCGCTCTCCCGCATCCGTCCGCAGACACGCTCCGGAATTGAGGAGACGGACGATCTCCACTGCCACGGCGCTGACGATCCGTTCGGTGCTGGCCTCCTTGTTGGCGGCTTTACCGGTGGGGCGATCGACGAACCAGAGTTGCAGCGGCGGACGTACTCCCCCTCCCTTGACGGGAGGGGGTGGGGGGGTGGGTGAAGCTTCGCCGGTACTCCGTAGTAAACTTCCCCCCCCCCCAAAACCACCCCCCCCCCGGGGGGGGGGG
>JAXMLA010000039.1:0-14079 GCA_034370465.1 Desulfuromonadales bacterium | reverse complement strand
GTCGCGGTGATTACCGACGGCACCGCCATTCTCGGCCTCGGCAACCTCGGGCCGCTGGCCTCCAAGCCGGTGATGGAAGGCAAGGGCATATTGTTCAAGCGCTTCGCTGGCATCGACGTGTTCGACATCGAGGTCAACGCCCCCAGCGTCGCAAGCTTCATCGAAACCGTGGTCAACATTTCACCCACCTTCGGCGGCATCAACCTCGAAGACATCAAGGCCCCGGAGTGCTTCTACATCGAGGAAGAGCTCAAGAAGACCATGAATATCCCGGTCTTCCACGATGACCAGCACGGCACCGCCATCATCTCCTCGGCCGCCCTGCTCAATGCCCTGCACCTGGTCGGCAAGAAGATCGAGGATATCCGCATCGTCGTCAACGGCGCCGGCGCTTCGGCCAACTCCTGCGCCAAGCTCGCCATTGCCCTTGGCGTCCAGCCGAACAACATGATCATGTGCGACACCAAGGGGGTCATCTACAAAGGGCGCGTCGAAGGGATGAATCCCTACAAAGAGCTCTTTGCCGCCGACACCCCCTTCCGCACCCTCGAAGAAGCCGCCAACGGCGCCGACGTCCTCTTCGGCCTCTCCGCCAAAGGGGCGTTTACCAAGGAGATGGTCGCCAGCCTCGCGCCGAATCCGATCATCTTCGCCATGGCCAATCCCGATCCGGAGATCACCCCGGAAGATGCGCAGGCGGTCCGTTCCGACGTGATGATCGCCACCGGCCGTTCCGATTACCCCAACCAGGTCAACAACGTCCTCGGCTTCCCCTTTATCTTCCGCGGCGCCCTCGACGTCCGTGCCACCTGCATCAATGAAGAGATGAAACTGGCTGCCGTCCACGCCCTCGCCAAACTCGCCCGCGAAGAGTGTCCCGACTCGGTCTGCAAGGCCTACGGCAACCAGAAATTCACCTTCGGCCCCAACTACATCATCCCCAAACCCTTCGATCCCCGCGTCCTTCTGCATGTGGCTCCGGCGATTGCCCAGGCGGCGATGGAGAGTGGTGTCGCCCGCCAGCCGATCGCCGATATGGCCAAGTACATCGAGCATCTCGAATCGACCCAGGGCCGGTCAAAAGAGATCATGCGCATGATCATCAACAAGGCCAAGAGCGACCCGCGCAAGATCGTTTTCCCGGAAGGGGATAACGAAAAGATCCTCCGCGCCGCCCAGACCTTGATCGAAGAAGGAATTGCCCATCCGATTCTGATCGGCAATGCGCAAATCATCCGCTCTAAATTGGCCGAGCTCAACATCGACCTCAACATCCCGATTATCGACCCCGCCACTTCGGATTTGACCGACGGCTATGCCGAGGAACTCTACGCTCTGCGGCAGCGCAAGGGGCTGACGATCTCCGAATGTCAGCGCATCCTGCGCCGCAAATCGCGGGTTCATTTTGCTTCGATGATGGTGCGCATGGGCGATGCCGACTCCCTCCTCGGCGGCATCGACACCCACTACCCGGAGACGATCCGCCCGGCTCTGGAGGTTATCCGCAAAAAGGAAGGGCTCTCCAGCGTGCACGGCCTGTACATGATGGTCTTCGAGAAGGGGGGAGCCTACTTCCTCGCCGACACCACCGTCACCATCGATCCGACCGCGGAAGAGCTGGCAGAGACGGCGATCCTGGCGGCGGCCAAAGTCCGCATGCTCGATATCGAGCCGCGCGTTGCCATGCTCTCCTTCTCCAACTTCGGCTCCGTCGATCACGCCCAGACCAAGAAGATCAAACGGGCGGTGGAGATCGTCAAAGCCCAGGCGCCGGAGCTGATCATCGAAGGGGAGATGCAGGCCGATACCGCTGTCGTCCAGGAGCTCCTCAGCGACTTCACCTTCTCCAAGCTCAAGGAGACCGCCAACGTCCTTATCTTCCCCGACCTCAACTCCGGGAATATCTGCTACAAGCTCCTCCATCACCTCGGCGGCGCCGAAGCGGTCGGTCCGATCCTGATGGGGATGAACAAGCCGGTGCACGTCCTGCAGCGCGGCGACAGCGTCGAGGATATCGTCAAGATGGCAGCGATTGCCGTGGTTGATGTGCAGAATCTTTAAATCTGAAACCTTGCCACCCCTCACCCCTCCTTGAATAAGCAGGGGACTTTTGAAACTCCCCTCCTTGACAAGGAGGGGCCGGGGGTGTTGACTTTTGCCAAATCATTCAAGAAGGAGACCCGCATAGTGAGCAGAAAAATGGTAACGATCGACGGCAACACCGCTGCCGCCCATGTGGCCCATGCCACCAACGAAGTCATCGCCATCTACCCGATCACCCCCTCCTCGGTGATGGGAGAGATCTCCGATATCAAGAGCGCCGCCGGCGAGAAGAACATCTGGGGGACAGTGCCCCTCGTCTCTGAACTCCAGTCGGAAGGGGGCGCCGCCGGCACCGTGCATGGGGCCCTGCAGGCCGGCGCCCTGACCACCACCTTTACCGCCAGCCAGGGTCTGTTGTTGATGATCCCCAACATGTACAAGATCGCCGGTGAACTCACCTCGACGGTCTTCCACGTCTCGGCCCGCGCCCTCGCCACCCAGGCCCTCTCGATCTTCGGCGACCACTCCGACGTCATGTCCTGCCGTTCCACCGGCTGGGCGATGCTCTGCTCCAACAACGTCCAGGAGGTCATGGACTTTGCCTTGATCGCCCAGGCCGCGACGCTGCGCAGCCGCATCCCCTTCCTCCACTTCTTCGACGGCTTCCGCACCTCGCACGAAGTGCAGAAGGTCGAGGAACTGACCTTTGCCGAGATGCGGGCGATGATCGATGACCAGCTCGTCAACGCCCACCGGGCGCGGGGCCTCTCCCCGGACCGTCCGGTGATGCGCGGCACCGCCCAGAATCCCGATGTCTACTTCCAGGGGCGCGAGACCGTCAACAAGTTCTATCCGGCCTGTGTCGAGATCGTCGCACAAGAGCTGGCGAAGTTCGCCAAACTCACCGGCCGCAGCTATGGTCTGGTCGACTACGTCGGTGATGCCGATGCCGAACGGATCGTCGTCGTCATGGGCTCCGGCGCCGACACCGTGCAGGAGACCGTGCGCAGCCTGATCGCCAAAGGGGAGAAGGTCGGCGTCGTCAAGATCCACCTTTACCGCCCCTTCCCGCTCGCCGCCTTCATCTCGGCCCTCCCCAAGACGGTCAAGGCGATTGCCGTCCTCGACCGCACCAAGGAGCCCGGCGCCCTCGGTGAGCCGCTTTACATGGACGTCCGTACCGCCATCGGCGAAGCAATGTCGGACGGCACTTGCAAAATCGACGGTTATCCGATCATCGTCGGCGGACGCTACGGCCTCGGCTCCAAAGAGTTCACCCCGGCGATGGCCAAGGCGGTCTTCGACAACCTCAAGAATGTGCAGCCGAAGAAGAACTTTGTGGTCGGCATCGTTGAGGACATCATGAATTCCAGCCTCGACTTCGATCCCTCCTTCCGCACTGCCATGGCCGGCACCTACGAAGCGATGTTCTACGGCCTCGGTTCCGACGGCACGGTCGGCGCCAACAAGAACACCATCAAGATCATCGGCGAAACCACCGACAACAACGCCCAGGCCTACTTCGTCTACGACTCCAAGAAGGCCGGCACCATCACCACCTCGCACCTGCGCTTCGGCAAGAACGCCATCAACGCCCCTTACCTCATCGACCATGCCGACTTCATCGCCTGTCACAACTTCACCTTCCTGGAGAAGTACGACATGGTCAGCAAGGCCAAACCCGGCGGCACCTTCCTCCTTTGCTCCCCCTTTGCCAAAGATGAAGTCTGGGACCAGATGCCGATCGAGGTGCAGCAGCAGATCATCGCCAAAAAGCTCAAGTTCTACGTCATCGACGCCATCAAGCTCGGTGAAGAGCTGGGACTCGGCGCCCGCATCAACGTCATCATGCAGACCGCTTTCTTCAAGATCTCCGGGATCATCCCCCTGGAGCAGGCGATCAGCGAGATCAAGGACGCGATCAAGAAGAGTTACGGCAAAGCCGGCGACAAAGTTGTGGCGATGAACAACGCCGCTGTCGACGAAGCGCTGAAGAATATCCACGAAGTTGTCGTCCCGGCGACGGCGATGAGTTCGATCACCATGCCACCGGCCGTCGCCAAGAGCGCGCCGCAGTTCGTCCAGGAGGTCACCGGTCCGATCATTGCTGGCTTCGGCGACAACCTGCCGGTCTCGAAGATGCCGATCGATGGCACCTTCCCGACGGCCACCTCGCAGTACGAGAAGCGCAACATCGCCGTCGATATCCCGGTCTGGGACGAAACCCTGTGTATCCAGTGCGCGATCTGCTCCTTTGTCTGCCCGCATGCCACCATCCGCATGAAGGCCTACGACGGCGCACTCCTCGCCGGAGCACCGGCGACCTTCAAGTCGACGGACTGCAAGCTCCCGGAATTCAAAGGCCTCAAGTACACCCTGCAGGTTGCGCCCGAAGACTGCACCGGTTGCGGCGCCTGCGTCCACAACTGTCCGGCCAAATCGAAGGACGACCCGAACCATAAAGCGATCAACATGCAGTTCCAGGCGCCGCTGCGGGCCACGGAAGCGGCCAACTTCGACTTCTTCCTGTCCCTCCCCGACGTCGATCCGACCACAGTCAAGCTCGACACCCTGCGCGGCAGCCAGCTGGTGCGGCCGATCTTCGAATACTCCGGCGCCTGTGCCGGCTGCGGCGAAACCCCTTACCTCAAGCTTCTGTCGCAACTCTTCGGCGACCGCATGCTCGTCGCCAACGCCACCGGCTGCACCTCGATCTACGGCGGCAACCTGCCGACCACCCCCTGGGCGAAACGCGCCGACGGTCGCGGACCGGCCTGGTCAAATTCCCTCTTCGAGGACAACGCCGAGTTCGGATTCGGTATGCGTCTGGCGGTCGACAAATTCACCGAATCGGCCCGCGAGCTCCTCACCGGTCTGGTCAACAGCTGTGCCTGCCCTTCCTGTGCCGGCGTCGTGCCGGTGATGCAGGAGATTCTCGCTGCCGACCAGTCCGACCAATGCGGCATCGAGGCGCAGCGCCAGCGGGTTGCCACCCTGAGGCGTGCCCTCCAGAGCTGCAACGAGCCGGCGGCACAACAACTCCTGCCGCTGATCGACTATCTGGTCAAGAAGTCGGTCTGGTGTGTCGGCGGCGACGGCTGGGCTTATGACATCGGCTACGGCGGCCTCGACCATGTCATTGCAAGCGGCAAGAACGTCAACATCCTCGTCCTCGACACCGAGGTCTACTCCAACACCGGCGGCCAGGCCTCGAAATCGACACCGATCGGCGCGGTCGCCCAGTTCGCCGCCGGCGGCAAGATCATGGCCAAGAAGGATCTCGGGATGATGGCGATGTCCTATGGCTACGTCTATGTCGCCAACGTCTCCCTTTCCAACCCGGGCCAGGTGGTCAAGGCCTTTATCGAAGCCGAAGCTTATGACGGCCCCTCGATCATCATCGCCTACGCCCACTGCATCGCCCACGGCATCAACATGACCACCGCTGTCGACGAGCAGAAGAAGGTCGTCTCCTCCGGTTATTGGCCGCTGTACCGTTACAATCCGGCCCTCGCTGCGGTCGGGCAAAACCCCCTGCAGCTCGACAGCAAGGCGCCGACCACCTCCTTCGAGGACTTTGCTTACGGCGAGAACCGCTACAAAGTACTGAAGAAGATGAACCCCGAAGTCGCCGCCGAGCTGATGAAGAAAGCGAGCGACTGGACGACCAACCGCTTTGAGTACTACCAGAAGCTGGCGGCGCTGAAGTACGAGAAGTAATTGTAGGGGCGCCCCTTGTGGGTGCCCGCTTTAGATCGTGAACCGGGCGGGCACGAGACCCGCCCCTACCCAATTACCATTAAATCCTGAGCAAAAGAAGGCCCGACCCGGTGACTGCAACCGCGTCGGGCCTTCTTCTTTTTGCAGCCTTTCTCCCTGAGGGAGAAGGTGGCCGCAGGCCGAATGAGGGGGAAAGCGAGAAACCAGAAATAATTTTGATCCCTGTCGCGTCTGTGCGATTCTATCCCGACAAGAATTAACCGCAGGAGAACCTGTTGAAATCATCGCCGCAACTTTTTTTACTCGATGGCTCAAGTTACATCTACCGCGCTTATTACGGCATCCGCGACCTCGCCACCAGCAGCGGCCTGCCGACCAATGCCATCCTCGGTTTCACCAGGCTGCTCCTTGATCTCCTCCAGGAACACCGCCCCGATTATCTTGCCGTCGTCCTCGACTGCCCCCGGGAAGAGACCTTCCGCCGCGCTCTCTATCCCGCTTACAAAGCGCAGCGCGAAGCTGTCCCGGTGGACCTGCTCCCCCAGCTCCCCTATATCTGCAAGATCCTCGCGGCCCTCAATATCCCGGCCCTGGAAGCGCCCGGTTTTGAGGCCGATGATGTCATTGCCACCCTCGCCCGCACCTATGCCGGCCAGGGGATCGAAGTCACGATCGTCAGCGGCGACAAGGATCTGCTGCAGATTGTCAGCGACCGGGTCACCCTTCTCGACACCATGAAGGGGAAGCGTTCCAGGGTGCAGGAGGTCCGCGACCGCTTCGGCGTCCCCCCCGAACTGGTCGCCGATGTGCTCGGGCTGGCCGGCGACACCTCCGACAATATCCCCGGCGTCCCCGGCATCGGTGAGAAGACCGCCATCGGCCTGGTACAGCGCTTCGGCTCGCTGGAAGAGGTCCTCAAATGGCGAAGTCTGGTCGGCAGCAAGAAGCGCCGCGATGCTTTATCGACCTACGCCGAGCAGGCGCGGCTGTCGAAGCTCTTGGCGACAGTCCGCTACGATGTTCCGCTGGAGATCCCCCTGATCGAACTGACACGGCAGCCGCCGAACCTGACGGAGCTCATCCCTCTCCTGCGCGATCTCGAATTCAGCGCTCTCGAACTCGCCTTCACCCCGCCGCCCGCCGGCATCGTCGAGATCTACAGCGACGGCTCGGGGCGGGATTCCGGGCCGGGAGGCTACGGGGTGATTCTCCGTTACGGTGAGGCAGAGAAGGAGCTCTGCGGCTTTGAGCCAATTGCCACCTCGCAGCGCATGGAGCTGATCGCCGCGATTAAGGGGCTGGAAGCGGTGAACGGTCGCAAACGGGTCCGTCTCTACAGTGATTCGCAATATCTGGTGCGGGGGATGAGCGAATGGCTGCCAGGCTGGGTGCGCAACGGCCGGCTGGAGACTCCCGACGCCCTCGCCAATCAGGATCTCTGGCAGCAGCTGGCGGCCCTCGCGGCCAACCATCAGGTCCACTGGGAGTGGGTACGCGGCCATGCCGGCCACCCCTTTAATGAACGCTGCGACAAGTTGGCGAAGCGGGCAATGGAAGCAGGGATCCAGACGGCTGTTGCTGTTGAAAGGGCCGATGTAGTTCCTGTGCCGACAGCCCCGGTCTATCATCCCCCGGTAGCAATCCGGGTCGACTCGGAATTCGCAACCGATGCGGACGGCCAGCTTCAGCTCTGCTAACCACGACAAGGATAGAACAATGAAAATCCAGAGATTAACCGCAGAGAACCGCCCCCGAGTCTACGCGCTGCTGCGTCTCGCTTTTCCCGAGAGTGAATACGAAGCCCGTTTGCTGGAGAATCTCCACAAAAACGGTAAAACCGTCCATGAATGGGTTTCAGTGCACCGCAACAAGATCATCGCCTACCTCGCCTTTACCCCTGCTTATCACGGCAAAAATGTCTGCGGCCTGCATCTGGCGCCGCTGGCGGTGACTCCCGAATTTCAACAGCAGGGAGTGGGGAGCGAACTCCTCCGCTTTGCCCTGCGTCAGGAAGAGATCCAAAGCTCGCCGCTCTTTGTCCTTGGCGAACCCGGCTACTACCAGAAGTTCGGCTTTGCACCCTGCCCCCAGCCGCTTTGCCCTTTTGACAAGATCAATACCCACTTCCTCAGCCTGCGCAATGAAACCACCACCGGCTTCACGATCGGCTACGAAGTCGAATTTATGACGGCGGGGAAACCATCAAAGCCCGGGAGGAAGAAGCGGCGTTAGTTGACAAGGATGCGCCGTGACGGAGTATAATCCGCTGCTTTCCCAAAAGGAGGATATCCCCATGTTCAGCCGCACCCGACTCCGGACCAAGATCCTTCTGCCGCTGCTCTGTTTGTCCCTGATCCCGCTCGTGTTGACGCTGGCCGTCATCTCCCGACTCAGCCAGACGCAAATCGAGAAATCGATGCAGATGCGCAAGAGTGATATCAGCAACTTTGTCGAGCGCAACACCACCTATACCCAGGCGGAAAAGTTCAACTACCTCAGATTGATCGCCCAGAATGACGGGCTGGTGACTGACGTTGTCGCGGTGGCGGCCGGGGCTGAGATGACCGGGCTCACCGCCCGACTGGAAGCGTTGCGCCGCGACTATCGTTTCGACACCCTGGAATTACTGAACCCGGCCGGCGACCTGCTGTCGATTGCCACCAGAGACGAGCCCCCCCTCTTCCGCTCCGGCAAGGAGCATCCGGTCATTCGTTCGAGTATGGAAGACGATCCCTACTATGAGGTTGATCTTTTCGACGGCCAGCTCTCGATCGTCACCGCTTATCCGGTACGATCCGCTGACAGCATCATCGGCCACCTGGTCGGTATCAGTCGCTTCAATGAGCGCTTCGCCAACATTGTCAAGTCCGGAAGTGGGGCGCAGATCGCCTTTGTGCATGAAGACGAGATCATCGCCACGACCCATCCGGACCTCAACAACTTTGATCTCGGAGAACTCCGCCAGGGGAAAACCCTGGAAATAGCCCTCGAAGGGATCAGTTACATTGCCTACTTCAAGGCGATCCAGCACTCCGGCAGCGGGATGATCGTCGCCTTTGACCAGTCGGAACTTCTCGCCGCCAGTGCCGCCACGCGCAAGATCCTGCTGTGGCTGACGCTCGGTGTCGGCGTGGTTGCTGTCAGTATCGGGCTGATCCTCGTGGCCAGAATGACCCGTCCTCTCAACCAGATGGTGGATAATTTCCGGGAGATCGCCGCCGGGGACGGGGATTTGACTCGGGTGATTGCGGTTCAATCCCATGATGAAATCGGTGAACTGGCAGAAAACTTCAACAAATTCGTGGGACGTTTACGCGAGATGGTGCGGCGCACCCGCGATGCCTCGACCGATCTGAACGAAGCGACCGAACGGCTGCGCCATGCGTCCTGCGAAGTCAATGCCGGGGCCGGACAGCAATCGCAGTCGCTGGAGGAGTCATACCACGCCGTACTGGCGATCGAAGGATCGATTGCCGGAATCGCCGAGAGTACCGGTTCGCTGGTTGAGGCCGTTGAGGAGAGTTCTTCGGCCACCCTCGAACTCGGCGCGACCATCGAGGAGATCGCCAGCCAGATGGAGAGGCTCTTTTCCACCGTCGAGAACGTCTCCAGTTCGATCAGCGAGATGTCGGTCTCGAGCCAGCAGATCGCCGAGAATGTCGAAAACCTCGCTTCCTCGACGGACGTGACCGCTTCCGCGATCACCGAGCTCGATGCTTCGATCAAAGAGATCGAGGAGAACGCCGGGAAGACCAGCCGTCTCTCCGAAGAAGCAACAGTCGATGCCCAGAAGGGGAAGGAAGCGGTCGACGAAACGATCCAGGGGATTCTCGCCATTCGCGAATCGGTCGACCAGGCGAGTCTGGTCATTCAGAATCTCGGCAGCCAATCCAATGCCATCGGCAAGATCCTGACCGTCATCGACGAAGTCGCCGACCAGACCAGCCTCCTCTCCCTCAATGCTGCGATCATCGCTGCCCAGGCCGGCGAGCACGGCAAGGGCTTTGCGGTGGTCGCCAACGAGATCCGCGAACTGGCTGAGCGCACCGCGGTCTCGACCCGGGAAATCGGCGCGATCATCACCAATCTGCAGGATGGCACGCGGGATGCGGTCCGGGCGATGGCCGTCGGCAGCGAGCGGGTCCATCTGGAGGTCGAACGCTCCCAGAGCGCCGGTCTTGCCCTCGACAAGATACGCACCAGCACCATGTTGGCGCAGGAGCAGGTCTCCGGCATTGTCCGCGCCACCCAGGAACAGTCCCGCGGCAGCCGCCAGATCACCAACTCGATCAACCAGGTTGCTTCGATGCTTGATCAGATCGCTGCGGCGATCAAACAGCAGAGCGAAGGAATTCGGCTGGTCGCCCGGGCCTCCGAGTCGATGAAGGAGATCGCTGCGCAAGGGAAGTTGTCGACCGGTGAACAGGCCAAGGGGAGCCGTCAGATCAGTCTGAGTATAGAGCGGATTCGTTCGATGATTGAGCGGATTGACGAGGCGACCCGCGAGCAGACCCAGCGCACCGGTCAGGTCGTGGAGGCCTTCTCCAGCGTGCGACAGATCTCCGTCGCGACCGCGGCGCGCACCACCGAACTCGATCAGGTCGTGGAGATTCTGACAAAACAGACGGCCGCGCTGGAAGAAGAGGTCGGCGCCTTCAAGGCATGACAGAGACTCTCCAAAGAGACGGAGAATCAACATGGAGCCAATCTTCACCAAACCCGATCTGCCGCGTTATACGCAGCGCCCCTTCCCCGCCTATCGCTATCTCTCCTACCAAAGCGGCGCCACCCTCCCCCATCCCCGCAACGATCCCTCCGGCCACTCCTACCATGCCGAGGAGGAGTATCTCCCCTCTTTTACCCCCGACGACTGGCGCAGCTGCGAGCTTTACCTGTACGGCATCGATCTCTTCAATCACGGTTACTGGTGGGAGGCACATGAAGCCCTGGAAGACGTCTGGTTGGCGGCCGGGCAGCGCGAGACGACCTGTGGCCGCTTCGTGCAGGGGTTGATCCAGCTGGCCGCGGCGCAGCTCAAGCGCTTCATGGCCGAGCCGCGCGGGGCACAGTCGCTGACTGCGGCCGGGGTTGAGAAGATCGCAGAGGTCGAGGGAGTTTATCTTGGGGTTGAGGTGGCGGGATTGATGGCTGAGGCGGAGCGCTGTCTACGGGAGGATCGCGGCGAATTTCCGCGGATTGAGTTGTGTTTTTGAGGAGAAAAACCTGGCAACTGGAGATCGATGACAGCCCACGCTCCCGTTGCGACGCCCTTGCGTTTATGGTAAAGACTCCATGAGTAAACAGG
The DNA here is from genome assembly GCA_034370465.1 of Desulfuromonadales bacterium. Classification (GTDB taxonomy): domain Bacteria; phylum Desulfobacterota; class Desulfuromonadia; order Desulfuromonadales; family UBA2197; genus UBA2197. The sequence goes on along the minus strand of JAXMLA010000039.1, from coordinate 3,011 downwards.
ATATCCTTGAAATCATCCGGCAAACCCGACCGAACTGACGATCCGCTTCGGAGTTGATCGCCTCGGCCTCTTCGGCTCGTATGTACGCGGACAGGAGAGCCGACGTAGCGACATCGACCTCCTTGTCTCCTTTCAACGCGACATTGATCTCTTCGAATTCCTCGACCTCAAAGAATTCTTGCAGGAGCGACTGCAACACAAGGTCGATCTGGTCATGGATTCGGCGCTCAAACCCTCAATTGACAAGCGCATCCGCGCCGAGGTCGAGTATGTTTAAAGGGCGGGAGCAAGGTGGCCGGCCTGCGCGATGTCCTGATTCACGACTATATGGGTTGATAGGATCATCTTCGTAGTCCGCGGAAACGATATTTAAGGTTCATTTTTTTGCATTACTCAGGTATCCAGCAATGCTTAGGACAATAAGGCTCAAGGTGGTGAATACTTGCACAAATACAAGGTGTTTTATCTCGATATTTTCCGTCACGTACGTGATATTTGTCAAAGTACCCACATAAAGAGAGCCAAGCGTTGCCTCCTCGAATGAAGATAAGCATGGCGAAAGTACTGAATATAACGCTGCTGAGTATATGTAGATTTCGGCGTAACTTTTCAACGCAAGTTTAATTCTCACGCCCTGATCGATGCCGGACTCATTTTTTGTATCAAGAATGTCATCAACGAAAGCGCGTGATATTTCTAGACTTCGCGATAAAAACCGCCAGAACAAAAAACCAATAACAACTTCTGGCACTTTCTGGCATTGCAAGTGTATAGCAATTGGCACTGAAAAAAGTATTGCGCTGACTAATAAATTGCCAGAATTATTAAAGACTATGAATTTTCCCCTCGCCTCTTTGACGTTGTACCCGTCAACATCACGAATCATCTCTTTGAAAAAATAAGCCATGCTCCAGCCAGGGCTAAGTACACAAAACAAGGAAACAGAGGCTGGTTTGCCTTGTCGTTGATCTGTTTCTGTACTTCGAATGAACCCTAGATATCGAACAATTATCTCAAGCAACAGGTACGCAGGCCAGGAGATGATAATTGAGGAAAATGACATGGAATCTAGGGCCTCCAGAATGTTGTGTTAATCTCGGCGGGTCAATTGATAATTCGCTGCTTGTGGCGGGGATGACTCATTGGGGGGAATCACAACTGCAATGATGGCCAAATTTCAATTCCGTACACTATACCAGTTGAATACCGCACGCAATATAATGAAGATTAAATAACTTATGAATAAAAAAACAACTACTCTCCCCAATAAACACACAAGTATTAGAAACAAGACAATTTTATTTATTAGCAATCCCGTACTTTTTTTCATCTCATGTCCTTAAAACGCATTGACCGCTGAGGAAAGTAGGGCCACAAATGTTACAAATTTGCGCTCGCATTGAGGTGCAAACTCCCGCCATCAACCCTAAACATTAATCCCAATGTGCCGGCCATCAGCCAGCTCAACATCCAAAGACAGCTTACCGCCAAGAGCCTCGACATAACGCTTCAGAGAAGAGATCTTCACTTCGTAGCCGCGCTTTTCCAGATTGGCAACCGAAGGTTGGGAAATACCGAGGGCAAGCGCCAAATCGTGTTGCGACATCTCCACCGTTTGCCGTAATTGCGCCAGACGCAGTTCGAAAATCTCTTGATCCGCCTGAGCACGAGCGCCGGAGACGACCGGTGCGTCCACTTTTTTCATCAATTCTTTCAGGTGTTTTGCCATCGCTCACTCCAATCCTTGCAGGTAGTCGAGAAATTCTCGTTCTGCCTTAGGAATCATAATTTCGTAAAAGCGTTTATCCCCGCTCTTATCACCGCCGCAAAGCAGGACAGCCTGGCGCCGTGGGTCGAAAGCGAAGAAGACGCGAAAAGGTCTGCCCTTGTGCTGCACGCGCAGTTCTTTCAGATTTTTGACCTTGTCAGTCCCTTTGAGGCTGTCGACGTAGGGTCGTCCCAAAGCCGGGCCAAAATGCTCCAGTACCAATATGGCAGCTAACACATCTTGTTGCTCCGCCGCATCCAAGCCGAGAAACCAAGCATCAAAGCATTCAACAGTAACGACTTCCCATGACATTTTTATTCCCCTCCAAAAGATAAAATAGCTTATAAGCTATATAGTGTCAAGTTTATATTTGTGGTACTTCCGATATAGATGAACTCAACTTGCCGGTTAGTTGTCAACTTCCCCCCTCACCCGGCCTTCGGCCACCCTCTCTCTCATGGAGAGGGGAATCACATTCTGCTCAATCTGGGCAGATCATCACCTGACCTCAAAGCGCAACCCCTCGATCTTCTCAAAATCACGCCGGTTGGAGGTGATCACCGTATAGTCCAGAGAGATGGCGGTCGCGGCAATAATCAGGTCATGCGCCCCCACGGTGAAGCCCCGCTGCACCAGTGATGCCCAGATGCGGGCGTAGATGCGGGCGGCGGCCACGTCAAACGGGAAGATCGGCACCATCTCGATCACCTTTTCCACAAACGCCTGCCGCCTGAGCCGGCGGGTTTCATTATCAGCGCGCTCAACACCATGCAACAGTTCGGCCACCGTCACCACGCTGATCCCGAACGGTTCATCTTCCCGTCCGGCCACCAGACTTTCGACCATGCCCCGGTTTCTTTCCAGGGTTATGATTTCGCTGGAGTCGAGGATTACTCCCATGACAGCGCCTCCGGCATCGACGGTTGCGCGTTAACCGCCGCCATGACATCGGCCGTGAACGTTTGATCATTGCTGTCGAGGTGGGGGAGTTGTTGCATGATCTCGCACAGGTCAGCGAGAGTGACGCCGGAGCGGCTCGGCTCGACCGGCACCAGGGAAGCCGCCGGTTTGCCCCCGCGTATCACGGTGTAACGATCTCCCCGGTATTTGATATTGTTTAACAACTCCGAAAAATTTCTGACCGCCTCGGTCGAACTGATCGGGACATTCATAGCAACCTCCGAAAAAATGATAATCATATTTTACACAGTTTATTGCTTCAGCAACAGGGAATTGTGCTTCT
>JAXMLA010000038.1:0-4831 GCA_034370465.1 Desulfuromonadales bacterium | reverse complement strand
TAGCGTGTCCGAGATTTTCCAGATAGTTACGCAACAGTTCGATCTGGGTCGAACGACCGGAGCCATCAGCTCCTTCGATGACGATCAGTCGTCCGGTCAACTCCTGCGGGGAGATGCCGGGGATTCCTTCTCCGTAAAATTCCATTGATATTATCCTGTTGAATCAACGATTAATAATATTCGAATTGCGTAGGAGCGGGCTCCAGCCCGCGATTGCCTTGATCGCAGGCTGGAGCCTGCTCCTACGCAAGCGTGCGCGAGCGATAGCGCGGCAGGTCGATCTCGGCGGTGATAATTTCACGCACCAGCTTCTGCTGTTCCTCGATCGGGGCGGAGCCATCGAGTTCACGAAATTTAAAACGCTCCCGCATCCCGAGATATTCCTCAAGAATCCGCCCCTGGAAGAGACGGAAACTTTCGTACTGGTCCGGGGAGAGGCCGAGATCCATGCCTGCTTCGTGAAATTTGAGCTGCGGCCGGCTGTCGAGAATACGGCCCAGCGCCACCGGCAGCGGGGTATTGAAGAAGAGCGTGAGGTCGGGATGGCAGGCAAAGCTGTAGAGCTTGTGCAGCCAGGGGCGCGAACAGCCGCGCACCGCATCGCGGGCAAAGGCCGTATAGATATAGCGATCGCAAAGGACAATGTAACCGGCCTTGAGCAAGGGGAGGATCTGTTGTTCATAGCGGTCGGCAAAGTCGGCACAGTGAATCAGGCTGAAAGTGGTCGGGGTGAGGAGTTGCCGTTTCTTCCCTTTACTCGTCGCCTTCTTGATCAACTGGGAGGAGTTCCATTCGGTGAAGAAGACCTTCAGCCCCTTCATCTCCAGCCAGCGTTTAAGCAGGTAGATCTGGGTCGATTTTCCTGAGCCATCAAGACCTTCGACGGCAATGAGCCGACCGGGATATTTCTGCCCATGGGGGTGAATGATCATTTATTGACCCTTTGCAGCGTCTTTCCCGCCCGTTTCAGCCCCTTGCGGATCGACTTCAGATTCCCCTCGGCCAACCCTTCGAGACGCTCCCCGGCTTTAGCCAGACCCCGTTTTGTTCGCTTGATCCGTTTGTGGGCTCGGCCTTCCACCTTCTCGAGAATGACGAGAAAGTCGACCAGAGCATCGGTGATTTTACGTTCCGCCTTTTTCGAGAGATCTCCGCTCAGGTGCTCGCGGGCGGTAGCGGTGAGGTCCTGAACCGACTGCCGCAACTTTGCTGCAAAATCTTTCAGCGCTGCAATCCGCGCGGTGCGGTCGTGACCATCCTCGTTGGCGAGTTGCGCGGCTTGCGCAAGGATGGAGGGGATGGCTTTGGGATTGATCCCTTTGTACTCTTTCAGCCCTTCTTCACCGAGCGCGGCAACTTTTGCACAGCTATCATGGCCGGCATCGATCAACCTTTGGGCCAGGACCGCTCCGATTCCGCGAATCTGCTGTAATTCCTTCATCTGTGGCGTCATGATTTTTCCTCTCTCAGTGGTGTTTGGAGCAGCCGTTCTTGCGTCTTGTGGCGTCCGGTCAACACCTTGCCGGTGCCAGTGACGACTTGCATAAGTTCTGCGCTCAGGTGGTCGTTCTTTTCAGACAACTTTATGGTCACGCTGCTGCCACGAGCGAGTCGACAAGGGACGGAGATGGTAAGCAGCTCGGCGATGATCGCCCCCAAATCCGGCTCGTGTCCGACAATAATAATTTCATCGGAGGATGGGAGAGAGGGCAAAATCTGGAGCAGGTCGGTCGCCGTGCAGAGCTCGCCGAGAATGGGCGCAATTTGTACGTCACCGGAGAAACTGATGGTCTCGGCGAGAATCTCCGCCGTCTGCAGCGCCCGCGCTTTGGGGCTGGTGATGATCAGATCGGGATCGATCTCCAGCTTCTTCAGCGTCGCCGCAACCTGACGAAAACGGCGCCGACCGCGACAACTCAGAGTGCGCTGTTCATCGGGGATCTCCGTTGCTCGCGCGATCGCCTGGGCATGTCGAATGATGTGCAGCTTCATAAGGGAGTTTCTTTCCCATGGTCTCGGCAGCGACCAACGTTGAAAATTATATCACCATAATTTTTTCTGAAAAGCAAATTGATGTCTACGATCCTCGATAAGTAGCTCAATTCGTCAGTACTTGCCCGACCTTGCGCCGCAGTCCGGAAATATCCCCCTTGCAGATGTAGTCGTCGGCACCGTACTCGGCCACGGCCTGACGCAGACTGGTTTCGTCATTGCTGGAGTGGAGAAAGATCGTGGTCTGGATGCGCGGGTTGTTGCGAATCAGGGCGCAGAGCTTGTCGCCGGCCAGGCCCGGCATGTTGACATCAAGGAGGACGAGGTCCGGTCGCCAGGTCTGGATCATCTCGGTAGTCCGGAAGGGAGTATCGTGGGTGACGACATCATAGCCGGCACTGCGTAAGAGGGCTTCAGTGGTTTGCAGGTGAGCTTTGTCGTCATCGACGACGAGGATTCTTTTTTTCAGCATGGGGATGCCTCATGGTTTTGCGAGGTGAAGTTTCCGGGGAGAAAGAGACTGAAGGTGGAACCGTGGCCGAAACTGCTTTGAACGGAGATGGTGCCGCCGAGAATTTGCACGAGCTTCCAGGTGATGGTGAGGCCGAGTCCGGTCCCTTGCTGCTGACGGGTTTTGGCTGACTCCACCTGGGTAAAGGGGGCAAAGAGTTTTTCGAGATCTTCCTCGTGGATACCGATGCCGCTGTCCTCGACCGCCAGGAGTATGCCGCCGTCAGCAGGGGTACAACGGATTTCGATGCTCCCCTGTTCGGTGAACTTCGCGGCATTGCTGCCAAGATTGAGCAGAATCTGGCGGATTTTGACAAAGTCGGCGACAAAGACAGCCGGCTCGGCGACAACCTTGACCTCCACCGGCCGCCCGCCGAGGAGGACTCCGGTCATGTCGGCAACTTCCTGCAGCAGCGCACGGATTTCGAAAGGACCAGGGAGAATTTCCATTTTGCCGGGTTCGATCTTGGAGAGATCGAGGATATTGGTGATGATCGCCCGCATGTTGACCGAACCGATCGTCAGCAGATTGAGGTGACGCTCCATCTCGGCAAAATTCTTCTCTTTGAGAGACATCTGCATCAGTTCCGCAGCGCCGAGAATGACATTGGCCGGTGAGCGTAAATCATGGGTGACATGGGCGATGAATTCGGATTTGATCTCGGAAATCTTTTGCATCTCCATTGCCCGGCCGAGGGCGAGTTCACGATGAATCAAACTCTGCGACAGGGCATCGCCCTGCGCCAGGACCATCCCCTTGACCGATAAGAGGCCGAGATAGCTGTTATCGTCATCGACGACCACGACTTCATCGTAAATGTCGGCCGCCGGTCGCTGCATCGCTTTCTCCAGAATGCTGTCGAGGGGTTCCGTTACTTTAACGATCAACGGCTCGGTCTCGGCGATCTCGATGATCGGCGAACGAGCGTACAGTTCTAAGCCGAAACGGCGGCTGAAGAGGGTGGCAAAGACCTTGCCGCGCAGGGCAAGACCATGGACGCGGCCTGCTTCAACCAGCGCCAGAGCTTCGAGTTTGCGGCCGTTGAAGAATTGATCGACGACCGCTTCAACCCGCATCTGTGGCGAAACCGCATCGCGAACCGAGATCAATTCGCTAACGCTCAATGCTTCCATGCCCGGAGTAGATTGATTCATAGAACCTCTTAAACGTCGTCCCGTAACCGTCGTGGCGAAAATCGGACGGCGACGACGCGGATACAGGCGAGGGAAAGGACGAGGGTAATCACCATGCCGAGCCGATTCCAGTCCATCTCGCGATACCAGAAGGCCATCGCTTCGGTGAGGACGACGACGATCACCGTGTCGATGATGTAGGTCACCTTGACCCGGCCTTCCGACAGGTAGGCGAGGGCGGTGCGCAGAATTTCGACGAGGGCCAGGACAATAAGCATGTCGATGAGGATTATCTTGAAGGCGTCGTGCAGCCCGTGCAAAAAGATCAGGCGCAGATCGTAGGCCGTCCAGGCGGTGCCGGCGAGGACGGCGAGGAAGATGGTGGCGATAAAGAGGGAGAGAAGCGAACGGGTCGAAGCTTCGAAGCAGGGGTTCAGTTTTTGATCGAGATTTTTTTCGGCAAACATAATGACCTCCTTAGTTGAAGGGATCATAAGGTTGGATTGTTGCAGTTGTGTGGCGAAGAGGTAGAAAGTTGGTGACAGGGGAGACCAACCAGTACCTGAAGGAACGGAGCAGGGTGACAAATTACGTCAGTGTGACCGCTTTGGGTTGGCAATTTATGGCGACAGGAGAGGTTGAGCGATCAAAAAAAGCAATCTTAAAAGTTTAGTAGCGGTGATACCCAATAAAAAGTGCAGAACTTAATATTATGATCGTCATCGCCAACATGTCGAAATAAAAGCTATAATTTTTCTGAAAGAACTCTTCTTTCTGCTTTTTTATTAAATATTCCCCATTGAAGATCTTATATTTTCACCCTTGGCATAAGCCCTGCTTAGCTGTATAGTCACAACGCAAAATGGCTACAAAGAATGTAACCATTCACCGTCCCACTTACGGGGCACATATCACATCATGGAGGTTTCATCATGAAAATGCTCAAAAAGGGTCAAAAAGGTTTTACCCTCATCGAGCTGCTGATCGTCGTTGCGATCATCGGTATTCTGGCCGCTATCGCCATCCCCCAGTTCTCTTCCTATCGGCAGAAAGCGTATAACAGCTCTGCTCAGTCAGATTTGAAGAATATCAAAACTGGCATGGAAGCATTTATGGCTGATAATCAGCAGTACCCCGCAGACGTTATTAAACAGTAATTCAAAATCTTATACTAGGAGATATGACATGAAAAAAA
>JAXMLA010000037.1:0-2257 GCA_034370465.1 Desulfuromonadales bacterium | reverse complement strand
TGACCCCTGTCCATGTCCAGGGTATCGGCGACAATTCTCCTCATGACCTCCGGCAGATCGATACCAGTCTCGGCGGCCGCCGCCAGAAACCCGCCATCTGTTCCCAGGCAGGGATTGACATTGATTTCCAGAATCCAGGGGATTCCCTCGTGATCCACCCGGTAATCTACGCGGGCGTAGCCCCGTAATCCGAAGATCCGCCAGCAGGAGATAGACAGTTCCCTCAAACGATCCAGGAGTTTATTGTCCTCTCGGGTGAAGGCGAAACGGCGGCGGGTGGCCCCGTATTCCCATGAGGAGGGCTCCCATTTCGCCCGGTAATCCACGATCCGGCTTCTGCCGGGAGGATAATCGATGAACTCCATCTCTGCCGGCGGCAGAACCACCGGTCCCTCCCGGGAGGCCAGCAGGGAGACGTTAAATTCCCTTCCCTCAATAAAGGCCTCGGCAAAGCAGTCGCTGCCGAGGCGATCATTTCTGGCCGTCAGGAGCCGTTCCAGTTCTGCCGGTCCGGAAACATCCACTACTGATTCCCCGTCCAGGCCAAGGGAGGCATGTTCCCAGACGGATTTAATGATGTACCGCCCCGGCTCAAACGGTTCTTTTCCCCGCAGTTGATGCCACCGGGGGGTGGCGAGGCCATTTGCTGCCATTATCCTTTTGGCCAGGATCTTGTTCGTGCTGAGGAAGGTGGCCTCCGTGCCCGCGCCGGTATAGGGGATCTTCAGATGATCCAGTAACGCCGGCGCCAGATGAATCAGCCTGTCGCTGCCGCCGGCCGATTCCACCAGATTAAAGACCAGCGAGGGGTTTTGCGACCTCAGTGTCAGGGTCATATCTGCCAGGTCCAGACCGAAGGGGATGCGCAAGACGGTATGACCCAGGACAGTCAGGGTCTCCGTGACCAGCTCGGCCTGTACCAGGCCGTCTTCCTCATCCCTGCGCGCCCCCTCTGGCAGGCCGCTGTATAGTACGACGACCTTCATTTAATTGATTCCATGTATGCGGGATTAGCTGCGGCCAGCGGACAGCGTTTCACGGCCGATGCCACGATGTCGGCAATCAGTTTCCCGTAGGCAATTCCCAGGAGGGAACATATGATGGGCAGATCGGAATGGTGGGGGTGGAGTCCAGGGAGGGGATTGATCTCCAGAAAATTTAAGTTTCCCCCCTCATCCTCACGCAGATCTACCCGACCGGCATCCCGGCATCCCAGACCGCGCCAGATGGCCAGGGAAATATCCCGGACCCTGTCGGCTAAATCACCAGTAATGAGGCGATATTCCACCAGTTCTTCGTATCTTTCCTTGTGTTCATAGGAATAGGCGCCCCCTTCGGCATCCTCCCGCAAGATCACCTCCATGGCGCCGATCACCCTGGCATCCCTTCCCGTTCCCAGGATGCCCGCAGTATACTCACGCCCGGGCAGGAAGGTCTCCACAATTGCCGGCTGACGGTACCGGGCCAGTAGCCCCTCGCAGGCAGCTGCCAGCTCCCCGGGGCTGTTGACCTGGGACATGCAGTTAATGCCCTTGCTGGTGCCCTCCGCGACCGGCTTGACGAAAACAGGAAAAGAGAGATTGCAACCTGCCAGATCAAGCAGATCCTCCACGACGATGAAATCCGGCGTGGCGATTCCCATGTCGCGCACGATTCGTTTGGTCAATCCCTTGTGGAGGGTAACGGCCAGCGCCAGGGAGTCCGAGAAGGTGCAGGGGATCTGGTATGCTTCGAGGATGGCCGGCGCCTGGGCTTCCCGGCCAAAACCGTATTGCCCCTCGGCGATATTGAAAACAAGGTCCCAGCGGTCCCCCCGTGCGAGGCGATTTACCAGGGCCTTCAGATGGCCGATCCGGTCGGTTTGATGACCAAGGATGCCGATGGCCTCTTCCAGCGCCTCGATAGTTTCCAGGCGGTCAAACTCCGCGGTTTCCTCCTGGGTGAAGCCGGCGGCAAGGTAATCATCGCGAAGGTCGTAGGTAAGTCCAATTTTCATATGATTAAAGAATGACGGCTTCGTCAAAAGTCGGAAAACCTCACATTTTGTCATTCCCGCGTAGGCGGGAATCTAGTGTATTCAATTACTTCTGGATTCCCGCCTACGCGGGAATGACGCCTTTGGTACTTTTTACGAAGTCGTCAAGAATGCCTTAAGCCCTTATCCGGATACCGATATATCTCCCCCTCGTAATTACGGAGCAGCAGGTCCGTTCCTTCGTAACCGCAGGCGTATTCAGGCAGGAGGGGAATTTTGCCA
>JAXMLA010000036.1:0-2239 GCA_034370465.1 Desulfuromonadales bacterium | reverse complement strand
TATGGAGTGAGTATTGTAGTTTCTTCATTATGAAGGATTTTGTTTCTAATTGCGAAAGGTGGAAGATATTTTTTTCTATCACGAAGGATACGAAGGACACGAAGAAAAGCTGAAGAATATCAAAAGCAGGAGATTCTGTCTCTTTCTCTTGAAGTCCTTCGTGACCTTCGTGTCCTTCGTGGTGAAACAAGTTCTTGATTCTGAAACACTACTCCTTCGTGGTGAAAGATGAAAGGAGAAGATGTGGACTTCGACGACCTCTCCCGCAAAGTCATCGGGTGCGCCATCGAGGTCCATCGTGCCCTCGGGCCCGGGCTCTTGGAGTCCGCTTACGAGCAATGCCTGGCATACGAGCTTTCATTGCAGCAGATTCCCTTCAAGCTCCAGGTCCCCTTGCCTGTGGAGTACAAGGGCGCCCGCCTGAACTGCGGCTACCGAGTGGACATGCTGGTGGGTGAAACGATCATCGTGGAGCTCAAGAGCGTGGACATGGTTCTCAGCATCCACGAAGCACAGCTCTTGACATACATGAAGCTCGCGAATGTATCCGTAGGCCTGTTGATCAACTTCAATGTCGATGTGCTGAAGACAGGTATCAAGAGGTTTGTTCTGTGATCCACTGCTGATTTTCTTGATGAAAGAGCTCTTCTTTTCCTATCACGAAGGACACGAAGTGGACGAAGAAAAGATGAAAAAAGAAGAAACAGCGGATCTTGTCCTTTTGCCCTTGAAGTCCTTCGTGACCTTCGTGTCCTTCGTGGTGAGAAATGCTTTTCAAGACCTGTTGAGGGTCTCGGTGAAAAAGGAGGATGGCATGGGGCGCCGCACACTCCGAGGGCTCGTCGGGGCGTACTTTATCCTCGGCTCCATTTTTCTCGTTGGCCCGGCCGCCTTCGCCGCGGGGGAGGCAGATTCTCTCTGCGCCAAGGTCAAGATCGAGATCGCCCAGGAGCTCACCCTGGAGCGGCAGGCCTTCGAGGCGCGGATGCGCATCCACAACGGGCTCGCGCACCTAGCGCTCGAAAACGTGGCCGTTACGGTGAAGTTCTCCGACGAGGACGGGGCGCCGGTGGCGGCGACCTCGGACCCCAACGACACGTCGGCGCTGTTCTTCCTGCGCCAGGACTCCCTGGAAAACATCTCTGCCGTGGACGGCACCGGCACTGTGGCGCCCTCCACCGCGGCCGGCATCCGCTGGCTCATCATCCCCGCCCCCGGCGCGGCGAAGGGGATCCCCCAGGGCACGCTCTACTATGTGGGGGCGCGGCTCTCCTACACGCTCGGAGGAAAGGCCGAGGTGATGGAGGTCTCGCCCGACTACATCTTCGTCAAGCCCATGCCCCAGCTCGTGCTGGACTACTTCCTGCCCGAGGACGTCTACGGCGACGACCCCTTTACCCCCGAGATCGAGTTCCCGATCCCCTTCAGCCTGGGGGTGCGCGTCTCGAATGCCGGCCAGGGGACGGCCCGGAGCCTCAAGATCGACTCGGGCCAGCCCCGGATCGTGGAAAACGAGCTCGGGCTCCTCATTGGGTTTGCCATCGAGGGGAGCGAGGTCAACGGAAGGCCCGCCACCAAGAGCCTCAAGGTGGACTTCGGAGACATCGCCCCCGGCAAGGCCGGTACGGCGCGCTGGCTCATGACCGCCACCCTCTCTGGCCGCTTTACGGAGTTTTCGGCCGAGTACACCCACTCGGACGAGCTCGGAGGCCGCCTCACCTCGCTCCTCTCGGACCCGGTGACCACACTCTGGTGCGGGACGTCCTGGTGGACCTTCCGGGCCGCGACGGGGTGCGCGACTTCCTCGCCCGGGACGGGGAAGCCTACCGGGTCTACGAGTCCGAAAGCCTCGACACCGCGGTGGCGGACCTCTCGGCGGGGGCGACCATCTTCCAGACGGGGCAAACTGCCCAGGCGGGGGGCGAGGTGCACCACGCCCTGACGGCGTCGGCGGCGGCGGGCTTTTCTTACCTCAAGCTTCCGGACCCCCACGGGGGGCAAAAGGAGCTCCGGGAGGTGGTGCGCTCGGACGGGAAGCGCCTCCAGGCCCACAACGTCTGGCTCTCGAAGAGCCGCAACCGGGACCAGGGGTCTCCTGATTACCTTCAGTGGGAGCACTACCTGAGCGTTTTCGACGCCGGCTCCACCGGCTCCTACACCGTGGTCTTCGGCGAGCCCGCAGGCCAGCCGAGCACCCCGGTGCTCCAGTTCATTGCCGACCGGGCGGTGGTGGAGGGGG
>JAXMLA010000035.1:0-36449 GCA_034370465.1 Desulfuromonadales bacterium | reverse complement strand
GGCTTTCCTGTCGACAAACTCGACATCTCCCCCTTCAAGCTCAGGCCACCTCTTGGATCAAGCATAATCAAGGGTCCGGAAAGAATCTTTGAAGGACTCCACGGCGTGTTCAATGACAGCCTTCCTGATGGATGGGGCCGCCTTCTCATGGATCGCAAACTCCGTGATCTAGGGATACGCCCGAATCAACTCACCCCCCTTGACAGGTTGGCATGGATTGGCTCCAAAGGGATGGGGGCGTTGCTTTACCGTCCGGAGCATCTGGAATTAACAAAAAGTGATTCCCAGGAATGGATCGATCTTGATGAAGTTGCAGCGGCTTCCCGGATTGTATTGGAAGACAGTCCCGAAGCTGTGTTTGATTATCTTTTGCAAGTAGGTGGTTCTCCTCAAGGAGCCAGACCCAAGGCGCTTATTGGCCTCGCCCAGGACGGCTCATCCATTGTTCATGGAAAAGATAATCTGCCAGAGCGATATGAGCATTGGCTGGTTAAGTTTGGCTCTCAGTTTGATATTCCCGAATCCGGACTCATCGAGCAGGCCTATGCTGATATGGCGCGAGCAGCAGGTGTTGTGATGCCAGAGAGCAAAGTTCTCCCCTCGAATCAGGGACCAGGATACTTTGCGGTGAAAAGGTTTGACCGCGAAGGAAATCGCCGTATCCACATGCATACGGCCTGTGGCTTGCTCCACGCTGATTTTAGATTGCCCAGTATTGGCTACGAAGAGCTTTTAAAGGCAACGCAGGCTCTGACCAGGCACCAACTCGATGTTGAACAGATGTTCCTCCGGATGATTTTCAATGTGTATGCTCACAATAGGGACGACCATACCAAAAACCACGGATTTCTTATGAACAACAACGGAGAATGGCGGCTATCTCCAGCCTATGACATCACGTTCTCTGATGGTCCTGGGGGGGAACACACTCTTGACATTGCCGGTGAAGGGAAAAATCCAGGAGTAAAGGATATTCAAAAGACGGGACTCGGTATTGGACTTTCCAACGCAACGATAACTGAATGCGTAGATCGTGTCAGAGTGGCAGTGAATAAGTGGAACGAGTTTGCTGATCGCAATAAAATCCCCAAAAAACTGGCAGAAAAATTTACTTCTGCATTTTCTTGAAGCAAACCAGCGCATATTCATCAACTCACTATCTTACAAGCCCTTTGTCAAGAATCTAACTTCGAAACAATTATCAAAAAAGCAACATAAAGATTGCTTTTCAAGGGATCTCCGGCCAGACCCAGCCAATAGAAGCACATATGTTGCTTTTTGCAAAAAAAGAAGCTAACATGTTTCTTAATAGTCAAAAAGAAACATAGGAGCTTACAATGGTGCACACTCTACTTAACCAACTCAAAAAAAGACGCAAAGAGTTGGGGCTGAAGCAAATCGACATGATGATGCGCATCGGCGTTTCCCGACAGCAATACCAACGTCTGGAGTCGAAGGGGAATCCGCGACTCGACACTCTGGAGTTGATTGCCAAAGGCTTGAACAGCGAACTAATGTTTATCCCCAAAGAAAAGGTGAATGCTGTAATCGCTGTCCTCGAAAACGTCGAGACCGAACTGAAGTCAGGGCAAAAACCATCTAGCCAGACAATAACAAACAAAACGAAAAACCTATCTGACGATCCTTGGCAGAACCTCCTTGAGGATGATCAATGAATAATCGCGGCGCAGATGAAGTCAACGTCCTAAAACTCACCTTGCACGAAATACTAGTTGGCTATCTGATTGGTTTTCAGGGCGGTCGTAACGTATTGACCTTTGCAGATGAATATAAATCGAATGCAGCTCGTCCTACATTCAGCTTAATTACCCACTCCGATTTCCCGCGTGCAGAGAAGCTCATGGCGGAGCCTTGGTCCTCCACCCACAAACTACATCCGACACTATCCAACTTGCTCCCGGAAGGGGTTTTAAGGGAGTTGATTGCCCAAGGCCTCAAGGTGCATGTCGATAACGAATTTCAACTCTTATCATATTTGGGGGGAGATCTACCCGGCGCACTGGTTGTCGAGCCTATGGAGCCGGAAGATATCCCTGCGAATCTCTTGTCTGCTTACGGAAAACCGAAAGCTGTTAAATTCGAAAATGTTAATCGGGAAAACAAATTCTCTCTCGCCGGGATACAGATGAAGTTTTCCATGAAACAAAAAGACGGCCGATACAACCTATCCAAAGGAGATGCTCTTGGTGACTGGATCGTCAAGACACCTTCCACAAAATACAAAAATGTGCCAGCCAATGAGTTCACAGCCATGACATTGGCATCCGTAGCAGGTGTTGATGTACCTGAAATAAAGCTGGTGGAGTTGGATAAGCTCGACAACTTGCCGCCGATCAATTTGCCCGATGAGAAGCTGGCCTTTGCCATAAAAAGATTCGACCGCAGCAACAATCAGCGAATTCACATGGAAGACTTTGCGCAAGTCCTGGTGAAGTATCCGCATGAAAAATACAAATCTGCAAGTTACGAGCAAATAGCCAAGATTCTTTACAACTACTCTGGAGATGGATTGGCGGACACGCAGCAATTTGCGAGGCGCCTGCTGGTTAATATCCTTCTAGCCAATGGTGATGCGCACATAAAGAACTGGAGCTTGCTCTACTCAGACAAAATCACACCGCGACTTTCACCGGCCTATGACATCGTCACCACAAGCGTCTACATTGAAAACGAGAGGCAATATGCCCTTAATCTCGGGAAGACAAAGGAGTGGTACGAAGTTACTTATGCAAATTTTGAGTTGTGGGCTAAGCGAGCCGAAGTGCCATGGCGTGCCATAAAACCCCACCTTGATGAGACAATGGATAAAGCGCGAAGTTTATGGCCAGAACAGATTAAATCCCTACCCATGAATGAAGAGCACAAGGATAGACTCAAAGCTCACTGGGCTAAACTGCAAGCAGATTTTCGCATATAACCATCATCGCTCATCGGGCGCTGTCAATCGGCATTGAAAATTGACCCACTATCGGCGCAAATTGACCCACCCCCAGAGTTAGGCTTTATCCGATTTTGTTTTGATTCGTCAAGGGCATGGCTGACAGCGGCCAGGAACTAATCAAAAACCGTACTGATTGTATGATGACTTTCTTTCCTCCGGCGTTTTCCAAGCTGCGAGCCACTGCAGGGCGTCGGTACTGTCGATCAACGTTCGGGCCTGAGTTAGGCGTTCCAAGACAACGGCTTTCTGCCCCTCCTCCAGGTTAGCGGCTCTCCGTTCAACATCGGCAAAGAATTCCTCGATTCCCTTGGCCTTTACCCAGGCCTTGATAATTTCTGCCAACTCCTCCCTGCAACGGCTAAGGAGACAATATTACTGCAGCAAGGTGCGATTTTTTCGCCGGCGGCATGGCCCCTTTCAGATCAGCGGCAATATCACGCTCAGCCCGTCCCGTCGCGATTGCATAACGGAAAACCTGTCCGCAAATCGTCTTGACCCGGTGCGCCGTCTCCAAAGCCCCCCTTGATTCAACGCGACGCAAAACCGCCAGAAGCTCGGGAGCTTTGATCTCAGCGATCGGTCGCGCCCCAATGAAAAGGAAAACGTCACGAGTCAAACGGTCAATCGTGGTCTTGGCATGGGCCGGTGCCCAGGTTGGTGTAAATTTGGCGTGCCACTCACGAGCAATAACCTCAAAGGAGTTTTCATTTTCTGCGACTGTCGCTGTTTTTTGCGCCTTCTTAATTTCAGAAGGATCGACACCATTGGCAAGAAGTTTTCGAGCATCCTCCCGACGTTTTCGCGCATCCGCGAGAGTAATTGCAGGGTAAGAACCAAGCGCTAAAAGTTTCTGTTTATCATTGAACCGATATTGAAATCGCCACAACTTCCCTCCCGAAGGAGTAACAAGCAAGTTAGTCCGTAACCATCCGATAACTTGTAGTCCTTTTCTTTGGGCTTGGTTGTCTTGACTTGTATGTCTGACAGTCCAACTATACGCTTTGGCATAGGTTTTCTCCTTTTGGTGGTATCGATCACTATCCACCGACTGAAGTCCACGTTAAATACCATCAAATCAACTGGATCCAAGCATACCAAAACGGATTTCAGTGGACAACAGAAAAAGAAAAAGCCCTGATTTCTCAGGGCTTTTAGTTCTTCTCCGGACGTTGCCGGACTATCTTTTGGTGGAGGCGGCGGGAATCGAACCCGCGTCCGAAAATCATCTACGAGAAGCTTCTACATGCGTAGTCCGTATTTTAGTTTACCCTCGAAACTCCCACGGACAGGATTTTCTTTGGGGGATCCTGCTAGATTTCGCTCTCGCGCCGCAGGCGAACTTGAGAACTATCCCACATTAATGACGTCTCTAAACCCCACATGGGCGATGAAGCTAAGAGACGTAGCGGCAATTAAGCCGCTAGTGCGTAACGAACGTCAGTATCGGCGTTTGTGTGTGTGCCAGATTTTTTAACGAGGCCAACTGGCATCCCCGGCATGCAACTTTCGCTTCCTATCCCCGTCGAAACCTTGGCGCCCCCGAAAAGTGCTGAGTGTCAAATCTACGGTTTGTACCTTTGTGAGTTGCTACTATGCCACAGCCATTATTAAAGTTCAAGCGGCAGAGAGAGGGCGGAACTGATCGCTGGCGATGCGGCCATCACGCAACAGAATAGTACGATCGAAATGACGACAGGTCTCGGGATTGTGGGTGACCATGACGATCGTTTGCCCCTCGCGGTGCAGTTCGGCCAGAAGTGCCATGATCTCGCTGCTCGTTGCGGAGTCGAGACTGCCGGTCGGCTCGTCGGCGAGGATCAGTGGCGGCTTGTTGACGAGAGCGCGAGCGATGGCGACTCGTTCCTGCTCGCCACCGGAGAGTTGATTAGGCAGATGTCCGACGCGGGCGCCGAGGCCGACCCGCTCCAGCACTTCCTGCGCCCGGCGCCGCTTTTCACGCGCCGGCAGCGACTGGACGGCCAGCGGCAGCATGACATTCTCCAGAGCGGTGAGATACGGAATCAGGTTAAAAGCCTGAAAGACGAAGCCGAGGTATTCCCGCCGAAAATCGGCGAGCTGCTCGCTGCCTAGGGCGTAAAGATCAATATCGTTAACGACAACGCGACCGCTCCCCGGTTGGCAGAGACCGCCGAGAATGGAGAGGAAGGTGCTCTTCCCCGATCCCGAAGGCCCCATTATCCCGACGAAAGAGCCACTATGAATCTCCAGATTGATGCCGTCCAGGGCAACGACGGTATCGGCACCAAGGTAGTGTTTGCTCAGGTTGGTAATTTTAATCAGTGACATCCTTGACTCCTTACGAATTTACAGCGCCCGCAGTGCGGTCGTCGGCTCCATGCGACTGGCATGCAGTGCCGGATAAAGGGACGCAAGGGCGCCAATAACGACCGCCAGAAGGAGCGCACCGCCGGCGAGACGCAGATCCCAGATGATTTCCAGATGGGCATCCGCCAGAAAAGGCAGGATTAACCGGGTCGCGCCCATGCCGAGGAGATAACCGAAGAGACCGGCAAAGCAACTGACCGTCACCGCCTCAATCTCAATCAGGGCAACAACGTGACCACGGCGAAAACCGAGGGCGCGAAAGATACCGATCTCACGGGTGCGTTCATTAACCGAACCCATCATTGTTACCAGCACCACCAGCGCGCCGATAAAGAGAACCACCGCAGAGATGCCGAGGGCAAAGGTCTGGAACTGAGCCAAAGCGTGCATGCGGGTCTTGACCACCTGCTGAATGGCATTGACTTCCGCCTGGGGAAGGACGGCAGCGATCTGCTCAACCATCTCTTCAATCGGACAACCGGCACAAAGGGCCGCGACTTCGACAAGAGAGACCAGACCTTCCTTGGCGAAGAGGCGTTGCGCCACCGCCAGCGTCCCAATGACCAGCTCATCATCCTGCGAACCGGTCGGCTGCAGGATGCCGGTAATGACAAAATCGCTGCCATCGATAGTCACCTGTTCACCGACGGTTAAACCTAGCCGCTGTGCCGCACTGCTGCCGACGACCAGCTCGTTATCTTCCACTAAAGGCCGACCATCGACATTCCACCAGCGCTTCAGGGCAAACTCCACCTCGGGAGAGACCCCCATCAACAGCACCCGCACTCCATTGATCTCGACGGCGCCGAGGACCTTGGGAGCAATTCCGGCAATATTATTGAAATTCTTTATTTCACCGATCCGCTGCAGATCGGCCATCCGGAGCTCGTTCTGCGTCACGTTGACACCGGCGAGGGTAATACCGCCATAGCTCAGAGAAAGGTCGTCACGCTTGGGGGTGATGACAATATTAGCGCCATAACGGTCGAGCTTGTGCTCGGCATCGAGAGTCAAGGATGTGGTCAGCGAGAAGAGGGTGACGACCGTCGCCACGCCGATCAGGAGTCCGGCGAGGAGAAAAGCCATCCGCCCCTTACGACGACGGAGATTATTAAAGGCGATGGTGCGCAGATTCATGGCGCGTCCTAACGGAAATAATGAGCACCACCCTCAAGATCGATCACAGCGATCGCCAGGGTGGTGCCGACCAGAGTCGTCTTGAGCGGAGAGGGATTGCAACCGCCACTCACTGTGCCGATCTTAGCAACGGGAAAGGCCATGTTGCAGTTCTTGCAGATCATCTGCTCATCCTTTTGCTCATAGCCCTTCTTCTCTTTGTAGCAAACGTCGCAGGCATCAAAGGCGGCGCGCAGCGTCCCGTCCTTTCCCTTAATCACGAAGAAAGGGATCTTCCCGGTTTGCCCCTTATAGCTGTAAAAATGCGCTTTGCCGTCATTCAAATCGGCAATGTGGATGGACACCTTGCCGGCGCTGGCAGCCACACTTGCAGGGCCGCCGGTACCGGGGATGCCGAGCCAACCGACCAGAGCGCTCGCCGTAACCAAAAGCGAGATAACAACCAGCAACAGCGTAAATGAGGATTTTTTCATCGGAGTCTTTTCTTCCTGTTGTGACGGGTTATTCATCATTAGGCTCCATTATTTAGTTTTCGGATCGCAACAACCACAACCGGCCCTTTTAGCGCTAGCAACCGCCCCCGGCGCCACCTCGCCATTCAAGGCGACAATACTCCCTGGATAACCGGCCTTGTTCAAGGCGATAGCAATTTCCCCGGCATCCGTACGCTTTTCATCGAAAGCGACCTTGACCGTTGTCGTCGCCACATCAACCTCCACCTTGCTGACGCCTGCCAACTTTTCCAGATCAGACGTAATCACTTGAGCGCAGGCACCACAGGTAATACGCGGCACCAGATACTCGGCGCGTCCAGCCGGACTTTCCGAGGCAACGACGAACATTGCGGCGAGAGCAATAAGCAGGGCTGAAATAATCAAGGAGGAAATGATTCTCTTTTTATGCATGGTAACTCCTTACGTGTGAATTGATAAATTCGATAAATCGTTTTCTTATGCGAACTTATACAGAAGCCGTGCCATCCACAAACAATTCATGTAATCTACTACAATCATTGAAGTTAAAAGAAAACAAACACTTCCTACGGCCTGAACCAAACGAAAATTGCGGAATATCCGACAAGTTATTTGTCGAATATTCCGCAATTAATTTTATCGAATAGGAACAGAACAGAAACTAATCGTGCTGTCCCGACTTGAGGATCTTGGCGACTTCCCGTGTCGCCTGCTTCTCTTTCAGGGTTTCGCGCTTATCGTGCGTCTTCTTCCCCTTGCCCAGACCGATCTCCAGTTTGACCCGGCTCTCTTTAAAATAGATGCGGGTCGGCACGATCGAAAACCCACGCTCGTCAACTTTGCGAATCAGTTTAAGAATTTCGGCGTGATGGAGCAGGAGTTTGCGCATCCGCGTCGGATCCGCGGGATTTTCCCGGCCGCCCTGCTCATAGGGACTGATGTTCATGTTGTTGACAAAGACTTCGCCGTCCTTGATCCGGCAGAAGGACTCCTTGAGACTGACCTTGCCAAGCCGCAACGACTTCACTTCCGTACCGGTCAGGACCAGGCCGGCTTCAAAGACATCGTCGATAAGATAGTCGTGGTACGCCTTTTTATTACTGGCGATAAGTTTGATGCTCATACAAATCAATCATCCGTACAAAGTGTTTTTAGTGGGGATAGAGAAGAGAAAGTATAGTCGTAGCGCTTACTTTTAGCAAGAAACGTCTTGGCACAACTGTTCACTGCCGGCGAGCCAAAGAGCAGCGACTCGATGATCGGCGCAGCACAACCATGCTGCAAGTTCCGCCACCGGAGGGAGGTTTGCGGCAGTTAGCACCTGAAAATGCGCGCCAGAACCGACGGTCAATGCTCCCATCTCTTGTTCCAGTCCCAACGCCCGCGCTCCTCCGCGCGTGGCGATGGCAAGGAGTTCTCCCGGCGACAACTCCGGGTAGACGGAACGGGCAAAGGCGATCTCCTCCCAGAGGGACAGGGAATCATTGCTCGCTCGCGAGTCTGTGCCAAGAGCAAGAGCAACGCCCGCTTTTTTATAAAGTCCGACCGGGGCAGTGCCGACACCAAGGCGCGCATTGGAGCGGGGACAAAGGACGACAGTCGCACCACTAGCAGCAATAATAGACGCATCCCCAGCATCGACCTGCACCCCGTGGATAAGGAGCGTCTGCGCATTCAAGGCGCCATGCGCCGCCAGCCAGGCCACCGGCGACAAGCCAGGCGCGTGCTCCGGAAGAGGCCAACCGACGGCAGCGTAAAGTTCCGCGGCAATCCGTCCCCGTCCCTCACGGAGAAAGGTGCTCTCCTCAGGTGACTCGGCGCAGTGAATCGCCAAGGGAAGACCGGTGCGGATTGCTTGCTCCAGATGGCGCGACGAGACTGTATAAGTCGAGTGCGGTGACAGTCCGCCACTTAAGGGGTAAGCAAGCGAATGGGCGGACGCGAGAGCCGACGCCAAGGCAGGGATAAATCGTTCTTCGTCGAGTCCGATCGTTTCGAAGAAGATTCGACCGTAAAGGGGGGAAGCAAGGAGAGGAGCGAGGGCGCCGGGAGTGGTGAGAATATCACCAACCGCCCCGGTCCCGGCAGCGAGGAGCTGGCGAATTCCGGCAGTGACAGAAGCCGGCACCGGGTCAGCACCGATAAAGCGGCGCACCCGGATCAATCGCCGGATCCAGCCGACAAAGCTCGTCGGCAGAGTCGTTTCGTTGCACGCTGTTGTCCACTGGGGAAAATCGGTGAGTTCGAGATGACAGTGGGCATTGACCAAAGGCGGGAGGATGACGGCGTCACCGTAATCAATGAGCTCGGCGTCAATGTCTTGCAGGGTTGAATAGCTGCCAACAGCGGCGATGCGCCCGCCGACGATCAGGAGGGCGCCGTCTTCAATCGCCGGTGCCCCGGCAATCGGCAGGAGGTAGCGGGCACGAATTAATTGTAACGGGTGACGGGTGACAGGTGACAGGTACATAGACGGATCGGCGGGGGCAGGTGATGACATCTCACGCGTCACTCGTCACGCGTCACAATCATTGCCAACAAAGCGGCAATTTCCGGCTGCTGCACGATCTCGCACTGCTCCGCCAGAACCGTGGTGAGGATCTCGTCGGTCGTCAGTGGATTGGCGAGAACAACGCGCAGCACGGTCAACTCCTCATCATAACGAGGGACCCGCAACCGCGTCCGGGAAACAAATGTCTTCCCGGCTTCCCGCTGACTCTTCTGCAGCAACTGGCAGACCTGATCCAGAAGGAGATTGATCTGCCCCGCCTGCTCCGGCGTCGATTGGGACAGACGTTGCTGCACAGACTGCGGACAGTAGCGGTAGGTCAGGATGTTCAACTCCGGTTCGCTGGTCAGCTCAAAATCAGGGTGCTGGCGGATCATGGCGGCAAAAGTTTTCGCCCGCTCGATGCCAAGGTTAATCAGCAGCTCATACCCCTTGCGACCGATAATCGCCAACCCGGCATGAACGAGCAGCGACTTCCCCGGCCGCGAGCCTTCGAGGGTGTGACTGCCGAGATCTTTCGATCCATGCCGGAGGATATAGTTAGCGTGATGCTCAATCGCCGAGAGCGCGGTCGGATCTTTGAAGACGACCATCCCTGCCCCCATCGGCACATAAAGCTGCTTGTGGGCATCGATCGTCACCGAGTCAGCCCGTTCGATGCCGGCAAGAAGCGACCGGTGCTGGTCGGAAAAGAGGGTCGGCCCGCCCCAGGCGGCATCGACGTGAAAATGGCAGCCGAGTTCTTCAGCAAAATCAGCCAGCGCCTCAAGCGGATCGATGTTGCCAGTCTCGGTCGTTCCGGCGATCCCGACCAAAGCCAGGGGACGGATATTCTCGCCCTGCAGCCGGCGACATTCCTCTTTCAACGCGTTGAGATCGATACGGTTGTGAGCATCGGTCTTCACCTTGATCAGATGATCACGGCCGAGGCCAAGGAGATCCGCAGCTTTACCAAAGGAATAGTGGCCGCGTTCGGAGACGAGGACGGCAATCCCCTCACAGCGGAGATGCTTCAGCGAACGGGCCAGCCCTTCCTGGGCAATGCCGCGAAACTCGGGGCCGGAGGCAAAGAGGCGGTTGCGCGCCACCCACAGCGCCGTCACGTTGGCGATCGTGCCGCCGGAGCAGAATGCGCCGAGGGCGTAGAGACTGTTGTGAATCCACTGCGGATAAAAATCCTCCTCGCGGCGATAAACGAGGTGATGCAGCATCGCCAGCACCTGACGCTCCATCGGCGTGAAGGCCTTGGAGGTCTCGACCTTGACCAGATTCTGATTAAGGGCAGTCATGATGCGGGATAAGGGCAACATGAAATAAGGGAGGGCCGAAGTCATGTGGCCGATAAAAGCGGGGGCGGCAGTATGCACCGACTGAGCGACCAACTTCTCTTTGACGAACTCGGTATATTCGGAGACGTAGGTCGGTTCTTCGGGGATGGTCGAGGTAGAGAAATCATTCTCGATCTCTTCGAGGTTGCGTTCGATGGCGACAATATGCGTTTGCAAAAAACCGGCAACATCGTCGGCAATCATCTGATCAATCGACCCGAGGGTCGAATCGCGCGCTTCCGGCACGGTAAAGATCCGGTAAAGATTTTCCAGATTAGCGCGGGCTACGTCGCGATTTTTCGGCATCTTGCATTCACCTTGCGCACAGCGGTCAGAAGCGGCCGACTGGCAGATTCAGAGCAGAAAACTGTTGTCGATCAGCCGGGTCTTGCCGATGAAGACGGCAAGGAGGAGGACAGAGTCGCTATCGATCGACGCCTGCTCCTGCAACGTGTCTTGATGGCAGATCTGCAGATAGTCGATGCGAGTCGCCGGCATCCCCGTGATCAGGGATTGAAGGACCTCCAGAACTGCCCCGGCATCCCGTTCGCCGCCGGCAACAAGTTGCCGAGCCGTGGCAATCGTCCGCGACAAAACCAGAGCCTGCTGCCGTTCTTCGGGCGTCAGGTAGACATTGCGTGAACTCAGCGCCAGACCGTCAGCCTCGCGCACGATCGACATGCCGACGATCTCCACCGGCATATCGAGATCACGCACCATGCGGCGAATGACGGCGAGCTGCTGAAAATCCTTGCAGCCGAAGAGGGCGACATCGGGCTGAACAAGATTAAAGAGCTTGGCCACCACCGTCGTCACGCCGCGAAAGTGGCCGGGACGGCTGGCGCCGCAAAGAACTTCCGTCAGCCCTTCGACAGTCACCCAAGTTGAAGCATCGGCCGGATAGATGGCGGCGGTTGACGGTGCAAAGACCAGATCCGTCCCGGCTGCACGGGCGAGTTCACAGTCGTTCTCCAAGGCACGCGGATAGGTGGAAAGGTCTTCGTTCACCCCGAACTGGGTCGGATTAACAAAGATCGACAGGACGAGAAGATCACCGCGCTTGCGCCCTTCCTGCAACAACGAAAGGTGGCCAGCGTGCAGATAGCCCATGGTCGGGACAAAAGCGATCCGCACCCCGGCCCGCTTCGCCGCCAAGGCGCGCTGCTGCATTTCTTTTGGATCAGTAATGATCTCCATCAGAAACTGTGCTCCTCGTCGGGGAAAGCGCCGGTCTTGACTTCATGGATATAGTCATTAATCGCGCCACTGATCAGCGCCCCGGCATCAGCATAGCGCTTGACGAATTTAGGGGAGTACTTCTCGCACAGTCCGAGGATGTCATGAATAACCAGCACCTGGCCGTCGCAAGAACTCCCGGCACCGATACCGATGGTCGGAATCGTCAGCCGTGCGGTGATCTCGGCGGCGAGGGTGGCGGGGATCCCTTCCAGGACCACGGCAAAGGCCCCGGCACGCGCAATCGCCTCGGCATCGGCAAGGAGTTGGCGGGCCTGCGCTTCCTGCCGCCCCTGCACCTTGTAGCCGCCCATGCGGTGGATCGATTGCGGCGTCAGTCCGATGTGAGCGATCACCGGGATATCCATATCGACGATCGCCCGGATCGTTGCCGCAACATGTTCTCCCCCTTCGAGCTTGACCGCCTGCGCCCCTCCTTCCTTGATCAACCGGCCGGCATTGCGGCGTGCCTCGGCAAGATCAACCTGATAGGATAGAAAGGGCATATCCGCCACGACAAAAGTCCGGGGAGCGCCGCGCACGACTGCGCGGGTGTGGTAAACCATCTCGTCCATGGTCACCGGCAAAGTATTGTCATAGCCGGCGACGACACTGCCAACCGAATCGCCGACAAGGATCATATCGAGACCAGCCTGCTCCATGAGTCGGGCAAAGGGATAGTCGTAAGCAGTGAGGACGGAAATCTTCTCCTGCTCCTCTTTCATCCGTTGAAAATCGAGGATGGTCTTCGCTTTTTTCATCGACAACCTCCGGTTATCCTTCAAAAACCTGAAAAAGCGCCTTCGACAGGTACAGTAAAAAAGCGTTTTGCATATAGCATGGAGCAGTGCAGGGAGTCCAGATTTTTCACGGTGTAGCGAGGAGTGCTCCCTTCTATTTCGGCAATAATTTCTTACCAATACTATAGGCGGTCCCGACCTTTTCCCCCAATCCCCAGTATTCACGAATGCCGCCAAGATAAACGAGGGGATCGATGACGCTTGCATCAAAACCGATATCCAGACAGGCCGCCGCAGCAATATGGATTTCAAGGACTTCCCCGAGAATCAGGTGATAATCGCCGATGACAACTTTGTTGATGACCCGGCATTCCAGGTTCAAGGGGGACTCGGCGAGAATCGGCGCGGCAACATGCAAGGCCGCAACCGGCGTCAGGTCGGTCTTCGCCAGCTTGTCGACATCACGGCCGGAGATGAGACCGCAATAGTCGCCGGCCACCGCCTGGCTGCTCGGGATGATATTGACCGTAAAGACGCCACTCTCCTGTATATTGGCATAAGTCTGTCGGCCGTGGTGGAGAGAGAGGGCGATCGTCGGTGGCGTTTTGCTCACCATCGACACCCAGGAGGCGGTCATAATGTCAATCGCCCCCTCCTTGTCGACACTGACGATCCAGGTGGCGGGCTGGGGGAAGAAGGTAATACCGGGACCAAGGGTCTTTTTATTCATGCAATCCTCCATCCGTGGAGATTTTTACGGTCTCAAGGAAGAAAAAAAGTCCAAAAGGAGACCGCCTTTGAAAGGGAGAAATCTTCATTCAGGACTGATTCCAGTTTTTTTCTAAGCTTATCCTGACGCCCAGCCTTACTTATCAGGATATTCAGCTGCTTGGCAGAGTGAAGCCACTGCTGCGCCTTGCTCTGCGCCGCATAAACCTCATGAAATTTTTCATTCAATCGTTCTTGATAGCGCGCCAGGAAGATGGCATCAAAACGTTTATGGGCCAAAGCTTCTGCAGCAACCATTCCCGCCAGCTCTCCACTCTCCAAAGCTTTGCCGACCCCGGCTCCGAAGAGGGGGGAAGAACTCCCCGCTGCTTCGCCGGTCACAAGAAGTCCATCGGCATAAAGCTTTGCGCCCGCCAGACCTGTGCGTAGGACTGAGCTGCACGGCGTGCCGATCATATCCTCCTGCCCGACAATTTGTGCGGCCGCCGGATAAAAGCGCGACAGATACTCCAGGCGATTCTGGAGATATTGATGCTCCGGACGTTGGTTAGCCGTAAGAAAATGCCCGCAACCGATGCTGTATTGATGTTCCGGAAGCGGACACATCCAAAAAAATCCCGGAGCAATAGCCGGATGGCAGGCGATGCGCAAGGTCGTATCGCCAGGGTTGTCATAATCCCGATAGTAAGCCCGAATCGCCACGGCGGTCGGCGCCTCACCCTCAACCAGGCCAAAGCGTTGCATGGTCTCAGGACGGGCACCGGAGGCGAGGATGACCAGCGGTGCGAAGATTTCTGTCAAGCCGCCATCACGGCGGCAGCGGACACCGCAAAGCTGGCGGTCAGAGGAGTGGATCGGTTCAAGAACCTCACCGCGCCATAACTCGACACCGCAAGCCCGCAGACGCTCATGGAGCAGGGCGTGCAGATCGGGTCTTTTCAAGGAGACCGAGCGAACCGCCAACTCGACTTCCGCGCCATTGGGGGCAGTGACATGGAGTGTATCGAGGCTTTTTCCCGCAACGGCAAGAGCCTCTTCAACGCCAAAACGGCAAAGAGCACGCAACGCATCCGGGAGGAGGGCATCACCACAAGCCTTGACTTGCGGCAGCGCCAAACGCTCAATCAGAACGACGGCATGCCCTTGCCCGGCAAGATGGAGGGCGGCAGCACAGCCGGCCGGCCCGGCGCCGACAATGATGACATCGCTACGAATCAAAGACATCCGTGGAAGGCCTCTCCCTCTTCGTCGCCGAAAGCATTACTGAGGAGCGCAAACTCGCTGAGGCTCAAAGTCTCACCTCGCCGTTTGCCGTCGATTGCCGTCGCCGCCAGAACTGCGTCGATGCGAACAGTGGTGAAACCGGCACCGCCCAGGGCATTGCGCAAGGTTTTGCGCCGCTGCCCAAAGGCCCCTTTGACGACGCGCCGGAAAGTCGCATAATCGTCGAGAGCGACGCGCGGCGCGGGGAGTGGATCGAGTTGAACGACAATGGAGTGGACCTTTGGCGCCGGATGAAACGCGCCGGGGGGGACGATCACCACCTTGCGCACATCAAACCAGAGCTGGCAGAAGACCGAAAGGACACCATAATCCTTGCCGCCCGGCGGAGCACAGATGCGGTCGCCGACTTCCTTCTGGAACATCAGCACTAAACGTTTGAAGAGATCGCGCTCTTCGATCATCTTGAAGAGGATCGGGGTTGAGATATTGTAGGGGAGGTTGGCAGCCAGGATATACGGTGGGGACGGAAAAAGGGCGCGCCAGTTGAGATTGAGGGCATCGCCGGCATGCAGATGCAGGCGGGGATCAGGGCGCTGCGACCAGTAGGCAATCAGTTCTTTATCGATCTCGATAATATGGACTTCCTGCGCCCGCGCCAGGAGATCGTCGGTGAGCGCACCAAGACCAGGGCCGATCTCAATGACGCGATCTTCGCCGCTAATAGCGGCAGCAGCCATAATCTGCGCCACCACCTGGCGGTCGCGCAAAAAATTCTGGCCGTAACTCTTCTTGGTACGAAAGCGCTCCTGCCCCGCTTCATCCGGTATCGCCATCAAACTTTCTGCTTTCCGACCCGATCCAGGGGCCAACACGCCAGAGCATTGAGATCGAGACCGCCATGATCGCCGCGCTGCAGATAAAAATCGCCGGCAACGCCGAGCATCGCGGCATTATCGGCACAAAGGGCCATCGACGGGAAGAAGACCTCGCGATGGTATTGGGTTGCGACTTCATGAAAACGTTGACGCAGTCCGCTATTACAAGCGACGCCGCCACAAACGACGATGCGCGACAGCTCGTGATCGAGGGCGGCGCGCAAGGTTTTGCGGGTGAGGACATCGACAACCGCCGCCTGAAAAGAGGCACAGAGATCGTTGAGATCGCTCCCCTCTACCGTCCCCCCGACCTGACGCAGATGCGTGGCCACCGAGGTCTTCATGCCGCTGAAACTGAAGTCGACACTGTCTTTGCGCGGGAGCGGCCGCGGGAAACCGATCGCCTGCGGATTCCCCGTCCTTGCCAGTTGATCGATGCGGGCGCCACCGGGATAGGGAAGCCCCAGCATCTTGGCAACCTTGTCAAAGGCTTCGCCGGCCGCATCGTCAATCGTCCGGCCAAGGGTCGTATAAGCGCCGATGCCGTCGACCCGGTAAAGATGCGTATGTCCACCGGAGACGGCGAGAGCAAGATAAGGAAAGGGGACGGGTTGTTCGAGTTGAATGGCGAGGAGGTGCCCCTCGATGTGATGAACGCCGCAGAAAGGGATCTGCCGGGCAAAGGCCAGGGACTTGGCGTAGGCAAGGCCGACCAGGAGAGCCCCGACCAGACCGGGGCCACGGGTGACCGCGATCCCCTGGATATCCTCGAGAGTGTGGCCGGCCCTTTCCAGAGCGGCATCGACCACCGGGACGATCGCGGCCAGATGCTGCCGGGAAGCGATCTCCGGAACGACACCGCCGAAGCGGGCATGAATGTCGACCTGGGTAGCGACAATATTCGACAAGATCGTGCGCCCGTCACGGATAACAGCGGCAGCTGTTTCGTCGCAGGAACTTTCTATACAAAGGACCAACATGCAGAAAAGCCTGATCAGGCACGGTTAAGGCCGCGCCGTAGAGATAGATTTAAAACTACAGCAGATTCGCCGCCATCTCGGCCAGGGGTGAACGTTCTCCCTTGGTGAGGGTCATGTGCCCGGCGATCGTCTGGTCCTTGAACTTTTCCACCGCGTAGGACAAACCGTTGCTCGAAGCATCGACATAAGGATTGTCGATCTGGTACGGGTCGCCGGTGAGAACAATCTTCGTCCCTTCCCCGGCCCGGGTAATGATCGTCTTGATTTCATGGGGAGTCAGATTCTGGGCTTCGTCGACAATCATGTACTGTTTGGGAATCGAGCGGCCGCGAATATAGGTCAGCGGCTCAATTTCGAGGATCCCCATGTCGATAAGTTCCTTGTAGCCGCGCTTGCGCTTGCCCCGCTCTTCGACGCTGCCAAGGAGGAGTTCGACATTATCAAAGATCGGCTGCATCCACGGCGCCAACTTCTCTTCGACATCCCCGGGGAGAAACCCGAGATCACGCCCCATCGGAAAGACCGGCCGGGAAACGAGGAGACGGCTGTAGACGGCTTCATCCGAGACCTTGAGGAGACCGGCGGCAATCGCCAGCAGAGTCTTGCCGGTGCCCGCCTTGCCGACCAGCGTCACCACCTGAATCTCGTTGTTAAGGAGAATATCGAGGGCAAACTGTTGTTCGCGATTGCGCGGTTGAATCCCCCAGATCCCTTCCTTGGGGGCCCGGCTCAAGGCGACAATGCGGCCGCTTTGCGCATGAAAACGTCCAATCCCGGTATGGCTGAGGTTGGCAGAGTCAATCAGGGTCACACATTCATTCGCCCGGTAGTCGCTGCCGATCTCGATATAACCCTGACCATAAAAACGATCGACAATCTCCTTGTCGACCATGACCTCGGCCTGACCGGAATAGAGTTCGTCAATCGGGACCTTGCCGGTTTCGTAATCTTCCGCTGCCAGGCCGATGACATCCGCCTTGATCCGCAGATTCGTGTCCTTGGTGACAAATACGACCGGACAGTCGCAACTCTTCATCAAATCCGCGGCCACAGCGAGGATGCGATTATCCGCCTGCTCGCCCCGAAGTTCCAGCGGCAAACGATGCAGGGCGGCATCGCTGCAAAGGACAACCTTCAAGACGCCCCCCCCCTCCAGAGGAACCCCTTCCATCAGCCGGGTCTTTTCCCTCAAACCGTCAAGAGTGCGCGAAATCTGCCGGGCATTGCGGCCGGTTTCATTGAGATCCTTCTTGAAGCGATCGATCTCCTCGATCACCGTCATCGGGATGACAACATCATTATCTTCAAAACGAAAGAGGGCCTGGGCATCGTGGAGCAGAACATTAGTATCAAGGACATAGGTCTTTTTCATAGCAACCTCCGCAAGAGAATGACAGGCATCTGCAACCTAGCGATCGTATTCGAGGACTTCCAACCCTTCCGAGGTGGCGAGAAGCTTGAGATGCATGGGAAAATCCTTATCGCGGATGGTGCGTTTGACCGCGAGAATCGCTTCCCCGTCTTTGTTAAGGGCATCGACCACCTCTTCCGGTGATTCTTCAATGACATATTGCGAGTAAATACGGGTCTTCATCAACATTTCACGGGTCACCGGCATCTCGGGCGGCAAAGAACAGGCGACACAGAGGGTGACAAGAAAAAGAACAACAAGACTGCGCAGACAGATCATCGCGACCTCCTCAAACTTAGACAGATTTATGATCAGCGTCCTTGTGCAATTACCGCAATCGCCGTCAGAAACGCTTCGATCTCTTCAAAGGAATTCATCATATTGGGGCTGACCCGCACTGTTCCGGCCGGATAGGTGCCGATGGCGCGGTGCGCTTCGGGGGCGCAGTGCAATCCGGCCCGCACGCAGATGGAAAATTCGTGATCAAGACGGAAAGCAACTGCGGAAGGATCGAGCCCCTTGAGATTGAAAGAGAGGACCCCACCGGACTTTGCTGCATCGCCCGAACCGTAGATTTCAAGGCCGGGGATGGTCGCAAGACCGGTGAGGAGCCGGGTCAGACAGCGGGATTCATGCTCGCGGATGACATCAAGGCCGACCTCCTCCAGCCAGGCGATCCCGGCGGTCAAACCGGCGAGGCCCGGGGTATTTGGCGTGCCGCTCTCCAATCGTTCGGGCATGACCTCCGGCATCAGATCAGAGTGCGAATTGGCGCCGGTACCACCGTAGAGAAGAGGGACAAGCTCCAGACCCGGACGCACATACAAAAACCCGCTCCCGACCGGACCGAAGAGGCCTTTGTGCCCCGGTGCCGCGAGGAGGTCGATGCCCAAAGCTTCAACATCGATCGGCAGCAGACCGGCGCTCTGGGCGGCATCGACCAGGAGGGTGACACCATGACTGCGACACCACGGGCCGATCGTGGCCAGATCCTGAATCGTTCCGGTAACATTGGAGATATGGCCAAGGATCGCCAGCGTTGTCGGCGCGGCGCGACAGGCGCGACAAAAATCTTCAGCCAGGACAAAACCGTGACGGTCAGCGGCCACCTTGACGACCTCAACACCGCGCTCCTGCAGGGCCCGAAGAGGGCGAACCACGGCATTGTGCTCCATATTCGTCGTCACTACCCGGTCACCGGGACGCAAGAGACCAAAGAGCGCCTGATTGATCGCGGCGGTGGCATTGGCAGTAAAGACCACCCGGCTCGAATCGCTGATCCCGAAGAAACCGGCTACGGCCTCGCGGGCAGTAAAGACGATACGACTGGCATCAAGGGCAAGTTGATGCCCGCCCCGCCCCGGGTTTCCGCCGAATTGCCGGAGGGTTTCGTCGATGCTGCGATAGACCGCTTCCGGCTTGGGGAAGGAGGTGGCAGCGTTATCGAGATAGATAGTCATAACGCTTAATAGCTTCCATTTTGGGACACAGGACGACGGCCGGCACAGAGGAGATCACGACCATCCGTAGCGTCCCCTAACGTCTCGACCAGTCCCCGACAACCGCCAAAACATTGATCATAATCGCCACAGCCGTCACAACCCGCGGGGAGCGCCGCAATTTTCTCCAGGACAACGGCACGCTCCCGCTGCTGCCAGATCGCGGCAAAATCCTGCTCAAGAAGCGAACCCAGTACATACGGCCAGGAAGAACAGGGATGGACCATGCAGTTGGCGGTAATATGCGCCAGCGAGTTGGCCGCCTGACAGCCGCCATACTCGGAACGGCCATTCTCGCGTTCTCCCGGAAAAAGGATCTCCCAAAGGAAGAGGTCATGCACTTCCAGCGTCAATCCGCTTCGCAAGGCGACGGGGTCAATGACGACCGAACGGAGAGCGGCCAGTTGAACTGGCGTCGGGAGGGAGCTGGTCTGGCGCGCTGAAAAGCTAGCATCGACCGGAGTATTTGGCAATTTAATTCGGGTCACGCCGTGGCAGCGGCAAAAGTCGCAAAGACGCGGCAGCAGGGGGAGTCTTTCCCGGTCCGGCACCATCCACAGGGCAGGCTTTGCGCCGACTTGCCGCAACCGTTCCAGGGTTTGGCGCAACGCTTCCCACTCATGGTCCTCCCCACGCACCAGAAGAGCATTAGCATCCATCGCGAGATCCGGCAGGGATTCCAGGGCCGCCAATCCCTGCCACTCTTCCTCCGAGCTTGCAAAAGTAGCCTGCACCTGGATGCCGCCGTTCCGCAAGATGGTCAGAATCCCGGCGATGGCCGGGTGCGCCAGAGGGCGCGCCACCAAGGTCAGATAAAAGAGACCGGCATCGACAAGTTTTTCGGACACGAGCTCTGTCTGCGGCGCGATTTCTCCGGCCGGGTCATGCAGCTCCCAGGTGGCACGCAGAGGGGTATCGAGTTGGGCGATCGTCATACCGTCATCTTCACGAGTAATTTTCCAAAAAATAAGGAGCCAAACGCTCCCCAGCAAACTCTCATCTCCAGACAAGGCAAAGGGGGCAGCATCACAGCTGCCCCCTTTAATTCTTCAGCACGGGTGAACGTTGGAGGAACCGACCACCTGGGGTTTCGTGTAACGCTTCATAGCTTTCACCTCCTTCACGATGATTAGAGTTGCGGTGCGATGAACAACCTGATGATGATCTATTTCCAGCAATGCGGATCGGGTTCGCTAAAGTCGCCGGTAGCGGCAAAAGCTCGAGCAGTACAACCGCCGAGACAATCGGCAAAAGCGCCGCAGCCACTGCACTTGCCCTTGGCTTCTTTGCTGCGCATGGCATTAAGAATAGGTGAATCATACCACATCTTGTCAAAATCTTCGCGCAGAATATTACCGACGACCAGGGGAATAAATCCGCAAGGGGTGATATCCCCATCCGGGCGCAAGTGCAGGGAAAGCTTGCCACAACTGCTCCCCTTGACCAGCGGATTTGCTTCGTAACCCGGGAGAGAAGAGATGACCGGATCGTCAAAAGAGATGGAGAGATCGCTGGTCGCCGCCTTGACTGCCAGGGCCTCGACGTAGAAATCCTTCCACTCCTGCGGTGAGAGATCGAGCTCCTCGCGATTTTTAAAACCGCGGCCGCTGCATTTGAAGTTGTGCAGATAGACCTGATGCACCCCGTGCTCGCGGGCCAATTGCAACAACTCGCGGAAGTGGCGATAGTTGATACGAGAGATGACCGAACTCATGGTGCTACGCAGACCGACGGCGCTCAGGGCATCGAGGGCCGCCACCGCCTTGACATAGGAGCCGGGCATGCAGCGAAAATCGTCGTGCAGCGCGGCCTCGGCACTGTCGATACTGACGCCGACGCTCTTGAAACCGCTCGCTTTGAGCTTTTGCGCGGCGGCAAGATCGAGCAGCCAGCCATTGCTGTTCATCGACACGTTGAGACCTTTCTCCGTCGCATAAGCAGCAATTTCAAAGAGGTCAGGACGAATGAGGGGTTCGCCGCCGCCAAAGTTGATAAAAGGAACCTGCTTCTCCGCCAGGATGTCGACAATCCGCTTGAGATCAGCGGTCGGCAACTCCTCACCGACTTCGTCACGGCTGTAACAGTGCGAGCAGCTGAAGTTGCAGCGATAGGACAGGGTCCAGTTAAAGGTCAATGGCGCAGAAAACTGCTCGGTAATTGCATTAGCCACGGCGCAGCCACTCCCGTTTGGTCAGATCGTTGATAAATTCGGTGAGATCGGCAGACAATTCCGCCGCATCGACTTGAAACTCCCCGGCAAGGAGGGCAAAGAGCTCATCGTCACTGCGGCTGCCGTCGCACAGCGCCCAGATGCGGCCGCCAACAAAGTTAAGCTGGTGCATCATGCCGCTGGCGATCAGGATTACCGTGCCATATTCGGAGACATCCTCGCCCCGCTCCATCGCCGCCAGCACATCGGCTTCGCGCCGTTTTTCAATCCGCCAGACAATCTCGGGATTACGTTGTAAATTCAAGGCAAATCCTTTCGGTTACGCATCTTCGCGCAAAAAGAGCGTCGCGACAACCACCAACATCAAACCGGCCAAAACAGCGACCTTGCCGGCGAGGGAAACCCCCGATGAGGTGGCGGCAATCCCCCAGGACTGAACAATGCCACCGCCAAGCAACATGCCAATAACGACCAGGCCGGCATCACTATCCCCTTCCCCCGACTTGACCAGCTGACGGAAAGGACAACCGCCGATCAGCGCCGAGATCCAGCCGACGAGGAGCATGCCGAGACCGCTCCAGAGGAGGTCGGTATGGGCGCCGGGCTGCCCGTAGAAGCCGGGCTGGAAACGTCCAGTGAGGAGACTAACCAGGAGCGCGCCGCCGACAAAGGCGATCACCCCCCAAAGAAGAGGAGCCCGCAACCCAAAGAGGAAGCTGTCACGCACCCCGCCGGTGATACAGAAACGGCTGCGCTGCGCCAGAAAACCGAGGAGTAGACCGACTGCCAGCGCCACCCATCCCGGCGCGTGCTGGGCAGCGCCGCCGTACGGCGACTGCAACAGAAAGCCGGGTCGGACAAAATAAAAGACCAGAAGGAGGAGAAAGAGGCCCGGAACCAGCCAGCCGCTCCCGGAGGGATCCTGCCGCGTACGCCCGAGGTGCAACCCGTGCGCCAGACCCCGCAGCCCAAGGCCGACGCCTATCACCAGACCGAAAAGACCGCTGAGGACGGTGAGATCGCCGGCCGCCAGGCGCAGGACGAGCTTGATCGGGCAGCCGATAAAGACCGCACAGCCGACGATCAGCAGCACCCCGGCGAAGACCCGCGCCAGCGGCGCACTCCCGCCCCGAGATTTGAACTCGCGCAGCAGGGCGGCGCTGACAAAAGCGCCGAGGACAAAACCGAGCAGTTCCGGTCGCAGATACTCCATCCGTTCATTATTGTGCAGCCCCAGCGCCCCGGCACTGGTCTCCATGAAACAGGAGACGCAGATCCCGGAATTCTCGGGATTGCCCCAGACCGCAAGGAGGACACCAAGGGTTCCGGCGAGAAAACCGGTGATCACCACCAGCCAGTAATGCTGGTCGCGCCAGTTCATTCGCACCCTCCGGCCAGGCGGCTCTGCAGATAGTACAACTGCTTCATTGTCGCCTTGGCGGTGCGATTGTCGGGGTTTGTCGCCAGACGGGCACTGACCGTCTGTAAGCCGGTTTCGACAATGCGTCCGATTTCAACCCGCCACGACAAAGGATTCTCTTTATCGACATAATCACCGCGCAGTTTGACGCCGGTCGCATAGCTCGCCACCGCTTCATCGATAGCGCCGAGGCGGGCCTGAATCGAGCCTTTGAGCATCTGCCCGTGCGCTTCGCCGGGATAGGTCTTTTCAATCTCCGCCAGCTTCAGTAAAGCGCTTTGATCCTGCCCTGCCTGCAGCAACACCTCGACCGGGCCGTAAAGTTCACGAATCAGTGCGACCCGCGACTGATAGGTCATCGCCCGCTCCATCGCCTTGTCGAGAACTTTGTTTGCAGATGGTCCGCTCGACCCGGTCGCACGCACTACGACAACGACCAACGCAGCGGCGAGAAGGAGGAGCGCCAGCCACAGCAATTTATCGAAGAGCCCTCTGCTCAGCATCAATATTCCTCGTAAGGGGGCATCTTGGCCCGCTTGGCCATCTCCCGCAGCGGATCGAAATCACTGTCGAGGAGTTCTTCAAAGCCGTCGACCCAGGCCGCTTTCAAGACTTTGACCCGCTCGCCATCGAACTCGGCGGTCGAGGCCGGGGTCAACTCCGCCAGAGCTTTACGCACTTTTGCAACGACCTTGGCATCGACATCGCTGCCTACGCCAAAGGTGCAGTAAGGGATAATCGCGCTCTGCGCCAAAACGACGAAATCATCCGCCGCAATCTTCCCTTCCCTGGTCATGACTTCAAGATCAAGAGCCGGCGCTGCCGCGGCGTCATACTGGCCGTAAAGGAGGCCGTAAAGGACTTTTTCATGTTTGTACGAACCGGGAGGAACAGCGTAGTAAGCGAGGTCCTTCTCAGGGTCGATGCCGGCCCGCAACAGCAGATCGTACTGCGCGACAAAGCCGGTCGGCGCCATGAAGGGGCCGAAGACCAGTCGTTTTCCCTTCAGATCGGCGAGAGTGGTGATGCCACTGTCTTTACGGGCGATAATCGTCCCGGCGCTGCGCGCACCGAACTGACCACGCTTCTCCGAGGCGAGGAGCTTCAAGCCGCTCCGTTCTTTCAGGATGACATACAGGAGAGAGTTGGTATGGCTGAAAGCGAATTCCCCCTGATTGAAGCGCTCCTCAAAATCCTCAGTATTGACCGTCACCATTTCAAACTTCAGGCCGGTCTTTTCGCTCAGATAGGCGGTTAATGGACCAAAACGGGCGATGGTCTCCGACTCGGTATTACAGTTCATGTAGCCGATGCGATAGACCGTGTTGGACTGTTCTTCCCCCTTACAGGCAACGAAGAGGAGGACAACCGTCAGCAGGATTCCGGCGAAAAGGAGATGCTGCCGCGGGAACGAAGGACAGGGGAGTGATTTCATCAGCTCTTTCCGCGATATCATGGAGTTTCGACCAAAAGAAATGCCGGAGGAGACAGCAGGAAGCCGCCAACATCGACGCGCCCGACGCCGTCACGATCCGCACCATCGCGGATCGCCAACTCGATCGCCGCGAGATCATCGCTTCCCCACCAGTTGCCCGGCGCAACGACGGTTGCGGGGGTCTCGTTCACCAGAGCATACTCGCTGCCACCCTCGAAGCGATTCTGCTGCAAGGTCCCCTGCGAAGCGACCCACTTGACCCCGGCGCGACCGTTATTAAGCAGACGATTGCCGATGATGGTGACGGTGCTCTCTTCAAGATAAATGCCATGCTCGCTATTGCCGGAAAAGAGGGAGTTTCTCACCTCGCCCCGGCTCTGTTGCAGATAAAGGCCCTTGCGATTGTTGTCGAGAATGACGGCGGAGATGGTGGTGTCACAGTCGCGCAGATTGATGCCATTGACGAGATTCCCGGTCACCCGCCCCCCCACCAGATCGACCCGGCTATGGACGCCGCGGATCCCCCAGTAGTTGCCACTGACGAGCAGATCAGTAAAGTGCACCTGGGAATCGCGAAACTGCAGGCCATTGAAGTTGTCGATAAAACGACAACGGACAAAGCTGACCTCCGACTCCTGGAACTGCGTCCCCCGGATATTGTAGCGAAATTCCGTATCCTGCAGAGCGGCCAGGGCAAAATGACCATGGAAACCGCGGTAAGCGTACTCGATGACGGAGAAGGAAATTTCACTGGCAGCTTCGCTCGCCATCAGATTGATCGCCCCCCAGGCACCGGGCTGGGGTGAGCTCAGAGTTGAGGAAAAGCGAATCGGTGCCTCAGCACTACCGAGGGCGCGCAGCACCCCCTGAATAAAGATCTCGTGCTCGCCAATCCCATCGTTATTACTGTCAAAGAAGCTAAAACGGATAATCGTTCCCGGGCGGATTTCCAGCGTCGTCCCCGGCGCCACCGTCAGGATTCCGTCTATCAGCACCTCCCCCGACCAGACCGTGTCTTGCCACAGCGTCGACTCGCCGCGATAGACCAGGGCTTCGGCCTGAACACTTAGCGGCAGCGCGCAGAGGAGAAGGAGAAGGAGCCAGCGCTGCATCATTCCCTCCCGATCAGGCGGAGATCTTCGCGGTTAGCGCTGATACCGTCCGGGTTAAAGGGGAGCTTGGGATTGTGCAGAACCAGACCGATGGCGTTGCCGCTGATCTCGTTGCGGCCGAGACGCGGCGCGCTGGTGGCATCGACAAAGAGTCCCTCTTCAACCTGATTGATGATCCGGTTACCGGCAATCTCGGGACTGGCGCCGGCAAGGACAAAGAGACCGCCCTCCCCCGCTTTAATCTGATTATGGTAAATGCCGGCACTGCCGGGCCCCTGCACGACCAGGCCGTAACGACAGTTAGAAATGGTGTTCTCCGCAATCTGCGGGGAAGACGAAATGGAGAGAATCCCCTGCTCCGCCCCTTCGATGCGAATGTGGCGCAATGCACTGGCCGGACTGCGATCGAGAGTGATTCCCGCCCAGGCAATCTCCCCGACGCTAAGCGCCGTCTCCGGCAGAAAAGTGATCGGTGCATCGGCCGTCCCCTCTGCCTGCAAATTGCCGCGCACCAGAATCTCGGTCAAGGAGGAGAGATACTCCGGGTCGATCTTGGTGCTCTCGGCCTTGCGCACCCGCACCGTCGTCCCGGGGAGCAACCGTAGCGTTTGTCCCGGCAGGATCAGGAGATCGCCGGTGAGGAGGATCTCGCCGCTCAGGGTCAGATCGCTGTTGATCACCCCGGCCAGCTCCTGTGGCGGGAGAGCCGGGGGGATTACTGCGGTACACGCCGAGAGCAGCACCAGCAGACTGAAGATCAACAGCCGCGCCCTCATAAAGCCTTTTGCGCCTTGAACCAGGAACGGGCCACCGCCATCGGCCCTTCTCCGGCCTGCACCCGCGCCAACAGCGCCGCACCGTCGGCTTGCGCCAGGACGCGTTGCAATTTATTCAGAGCGGGGAGGACAGTGGTAAACTGGAGATCGTCACGCACCCGTTTGCCGACGTGAAGAATGGTTCCATCCGGCAGGGTCAGGAGCCCGCCGCTACTCATCGCCGGCGCCGTGGCAAGATCGACATGTTCCGCCGCGGCGACCGCGGCGACAGCATCTTGTGTCGCCATCTCGACCCGGATCGCTTCCACCCCGGTCTTTTCCTTGATGTAAAGGCTCACCAGAGCGAAATTAAGATCTCCCGCCGCCCCCGGCTCGACGCCGATGTAAAGCTTCGGCCCGAAGCAGGCCCAAACCGGCGTCGCGCAGAGGAGGAAAAGGATCAGGAGAATCAGACGTCGCGTCATAAATGAACCCTTAACGGATAAAGAGCCAGCGGATCACTGTCGAACCATAAATTGCCGCGAGAATCGTCACCACCGTGATCGCACCGGCGAGATAACTGCGATCGATCTTCCCCTGGCTGCGGGCAACACGGCGGGCGGCAATGATCGCCAGGCCATAACCGAGAAGAAGAAGCGCCAGCACCAGCCACTTGAGAATATCCAGGGGGATGAGGACGCCGGGTTGATTGACCGTATTCATCACGTTCATCGCCAGATAACTCTGCACCCCGGCCGGATCCTGCAGGACAAAGGGGAGATAAGCCCCCTTGGCATTAAGCTTGACCACGGCGAGGACAACATGCGCCGCCAAAATCATCGGGATAGCGGAGAGCGCCAGACGCCCGATGATCGACCAGAATGTCGGAGGTGGCGAAGGCTCGGGGAGATTCTCTAACTCGCCGGCCGGGACGGTCACAATCTGCGCCGAGCCGAGCCGGACCAGGAGGTAACCGGGCAGAATGAGCAGGAGGGGAAAGAC
This sequence comes from Desulfuromonadales bacterium, assembly GCA_034370465.1. GTDB lineage: Bacteria > Desulfobacterota > Desulfuromonadia > Desulfuromonadales > UBA2197 > UBA2197. The sequence goes on along the minus strand of JAXMLA010000035.1, from coordinate 9,106 downwards.
CAAGGTCACCCAGAGGGCCGAGAAGAAGTAGAAACCGTTGGTCCCCCAGCCAAGGGCGAGGGCCAGTTGCTGCGGCGCGGCGAAGATCACTTCGCGCAGCTCAGTAAAGACCTTGGCGAAGTTGGCGGTGATCATTCCCAACAGGACGACAAAGAAGAAAGCTTCCGAAGTCGGGAGTTTTCCCTGATGCAGATCGGCGAGCCAGGGGCGCCAGCTGATGCGGATATTCTCCTTTTCGCAGTTCTGCACACAATGCAGACAAAGGGAGCAGCTGGCGCTGTCACAAATCTCGGCGGTGACCAGATCAGCCGGACAATCGCTGCGATTGCCACGCCAGTAAAAAAGAGCCGGTCCAAGGCTGAAGCGCTTCCACAGCGGGGCGCCACTGACGCAATCCTTGCTGTCACAGGCGGCGCAGATCCCCTGCTCCTTGACCCGCAGCTCCAAAGGGGCGAGCCGGGCGTAGAGGCCAAAGACAGCGCCGGCCGGGCAGAGGAGGGAGCAGAAGGTGCGCTTGCGAAAGATCAGTCCGCAAAGAATGGCGAGAAGGAGGACGACAGCCAGAAGCCAGGCGGTATAGTCGGGGAAGCGGTGCACGGCAAAGAGATAGACGGAGAGCTGCACCACGACCAGGGTCAAGGTCACCGGTACAAAGTTACGCAGCCAGGGGGGGAGATCCCGCTTCAGACCGAAACGGATGACCAGGCCGTTGAGCCACCCGACGGGACAGATTGTACACCAGGCGCGGCCGAGAAAGAGGGCGACAAAGACGATCGCCATGATCCAGAGATTCCAGAAGAAGTAGGTGGCGAGATTGGTGTACATCAGCGGATCAGGGGTAACAACGCCGGGGATGGCGTGCTGGTGCCAGCCGTAAGCGATCATCAGCAGCGTCATCAGCAGCAGGACAAGACGCAGCAACCGCCACGGCCAGGGGGAGCGGAGCAGGGGACCGAGAATCGGGACCTCTAATAGATTTTTGTTGCTATTCAGCATAGCGTTCTCATCTTGCGACCTGGTTCATCAATGATAAATCGAATAAGGGGTCACATACTCCCCCTTTTCGTTGCGATATTTGAGGTGCTGACCGGTGATCACCTCCAGCGAGCGGGCCGACCACTCGCGCACAACATGAACGTCATCTTCCAGAGTTCTTTGCAGCGGTGCCACTGCTGCCGCGCTGCCGACCGGCCCAAGGGCCATCGCCGCCTTCATCCGCACCTGCCAGTCGGGATCGACCAGCCCTTTGAGCAGCGCCCCTTCGGCGCGGGGATCCTTGAGCTTGCCAAGCGCGAGAAAGACCTCTTGCCGGTTAACCCCCTCCACCTGAGCGAGAAGAGGTATCAAGGCACGCGGATCGGCAATATCCCCCAGGGCGCGAATCGCCCCGGCTCCCCCCTGCGGCGGCGCTGTCGCCAGATAATTGATCAGGGGCTCGACCGCACTTTGATTGAGTTTGATCAGGGCGCGGGTGGCATATTTGCGGACTTCGCTATCGTCATCGTTGAGAGCCTGCAGCAAGGCCGGAATTCCGGCGGGCTCGCCGATCTCCCCCAACGCCCAGGCCGCGACATAACGGCGGCCGAGACTCTTATCGCCGAGAATCTGGCTGACCGGGGCGATCGCTTCTTGCGCCCGCAGCGAACCGAGGGCGGCAATAACGTGCTCCCGCTGCGACTTATCAGCACTGTTGACCTTTTTCAGCAAAGCCGGCACCGCCCCCGCCCCGAGCTCGGTGACGATGCCGTAGACCTGGTCGTTGACGTTGTTGGCATCGACGGCGAGGAGCTCAACCAGCTTGCTCAGCGCCGCGTTGTCACCGCCTCGCGCCTTTCCTGCCAAGGCCTGGAGATCGACAGGTTCGTTGCTCTGCTGGCAGCCACTGAGCGCCAGCAGAAGAAGGAGGAAGTAAATGTGCCGCATCACCACACCTTGGTCACAGTCAGATTGACGTTCTGAACGATTTCATTCTCTTTGATGACGATGGCCGATGGCTCGATCGTCCCCTGATCGTAACGGCCGTAAAGATCGCCGATCTTCGGCGGCCCGCCGAATTTGTCGCGGGCGGCGAGGTAGTAGGTGCCACCCTGGGGGAGGTAGATCAGGTAACGGCCATCCGGGCCGGTCTTTTCCGACACGAACTTCGGGCGCTCCGACATCCGTACGTGGTCGTAGACATGGACGCGCGTCCCTTCCACCGGCTGGCCGTCGGCATCGAGGATCTGCCCGCTCAGACCGGTAGTGGTGACGACGGCATCGGTGCTTAAGCGCCGCTGATCGCCGACCTTGATCGGCGCCATCACTGTCACCGGCGCCATATTCGCCTTGACGACGATGGTGGTAAAGTCACTTTTGTTGTCGCCGGCCACAACCGGGCCGGTGGTATCGCCATTATTCCGTTTGCGGGCAACGACGATATACTCCCCTTCCGGCAGAGCGAGATCGAAAGCGCCGTCAGGACCGGTCGCCTCGGAGATGGCAAAGGCCGGGCCGTAAAGATCCATCCCCTGCTTGTAGACATAGAGATAGGTCCCTTCCAGCGGAGAGACGACAGCGCCGCGCAGACGGCCGCTGCCGTTAGAACTTGAAGACGTTGACGACTCTTGCGAGCAGCCGGCAACGAGCAGGGAAACGAGAATAAGAAGAAGGTAGAATGGGGGTAACTTCATGTGGATTCTCCTGAAGCTGATTATTTCTTCGGCAGCAAAACCAGATGTTCAGTGGTGATCGAAGCGTAATGTTCCTTGATCGTATCATCCATGATCGCCAGACCGAAGGCAACACCGCTCATCTTCCCCGGCGTAAAGACGACATCACGGTGGTCCGCCGTCTGCAGAGCCCGGCGCAGGATCACAATCCAGCGGCCGTTGCGGTACTCGCTCACCGCCGCCACATCGGCACGACTGCCGAACGGACGGGCGCTGATATAGCCGGGAGCCATTGATCCGGCGGGACGAAACTCTTTGCCGATGGCCCGGCCTTCCTGATCGTAAAGCGGCGTATCGCCAGCCCCGAAAATTTCGATATTCCCCTGCCCTTCACTGCGGGCGCGGGAATTCTCCAGGAAGATCTCTCCCGGCACATCCCCTTCCATCCCCTTGAAAGCGAGAGTGCGATCGTCGGCAAAACCGAAACGGGCAGTGCGACCGGCCTTCCAGTTCCAGAGATCGAGTTCAATCCCTTCATCGCGGGGGAGCTTCATCTTGTTGTTGGCGTGAAAATTCGCCCCGGCGACGCCGAAGCCGTCGATATGACAGGCGTAAGAACAGGTGAAATGGTGAAAACGATCGTTGTTATCCCAAAGGATCCCCAGCCCGTCTTCGAGGGCCGGCGAAGCGAGCCACTCTTTGCCATCGAACTGCCATTGCCGGATCGCTTCATCCCGGGTCGGATCGAGCCAGGAAAAGCGCAGGTAAAGATCGCTATCGGTATAAAAAGCGCGGAGATCGACGTTCAGAGGCGCCGGCGGGGTCGAGCCGTGATGGCAGGAAGCGGTGGTGACATGGACGGTATCTTCATCGACATCCGGGAGAGGGTTGATTTTATGCACCCGTCCCCCCTTGACGATGATCACTCGTGGCAGCGCCCGTTCCCAGTCACCACTCTGCGGCGCCTGCTCCAGCCACAAGGCATAAGCACGATCAGCCAGTTCGGGGCTGGCTCCCGGTAACCGGCAACCGGCGAGCAGAACAAAAAAAAGGACGGCCAGAAGCCGGAAACCATCAGACCGGGAGCAATTCATGGGAGGGAGAAATAGCAAGGAATGTACCTGAAGATGGATTTACATCAATATCCGCAAAGAGCGCACAACTAGTCGTCACGCTCTGACGACAATCTGTCACTTTGATCAATCAGCTGGTATTTCTCCATCTTGTAGCGCAGGGTAGTGCGCTTGATCCCGAGGGCAGCCGCGGCCCGCGTCTGCGAGCCACCTTCACGGCGCAGGGTCTGAACGATCAGTTGCCGTTCGAGATCTTCCAGAATCTCGGTGAGGCTGCCGCCCCGTTCCGGCACCTGCAGATAGATCTCTTCCCCCCCCTGAATCGCCGGCGGAAAATCGGCGGGAGTGATGACATTGCTCCGGCAGAGGACGACCGCACGCTCCATGGCATTCTGCAGTTCGCGAACATTCCCCGGCCACTCGTAAGCCAAAAGACAGGAGATGGCGCGGGGGGAAATGGTTTCGACCTTCTTCCCGGTCTCCAGCACATAGCGGTCGAGAAAGTGCCGGGCCAAAGCTTCGATATCTTCGCGGCGCTCACGCAAAGGGGGGAGATGGATATTGACGACATTGAGACGATAAAAGAGATCCTCGCGAAAGGTGCCACGCTTGACCTCGGTCTCGAGATTCTTGTTGGTGGCCGCGACGATGCGCACATCGGTGCGAATCGTCTTGGTGCCGCCGACCCGTTCGAATTCGTGTTCCTGAATGACGCGTAGCAGCTTGACCTGGGCATTGAGGCTCATCTCCCCGACTTCATCGATAAAGAGCGTCCCTTCATGCGCCAGCTCAAAACGCCCCTTCTTCAACGCCACGGCGCCGGAGAAAGCGCCGCGCTCATGGCCGAAGAGCTCACTCTCCAGCACTCCTTCGGAAAGGGCAGCACAGTTGAGGACGACAAAGGGCTTCTCTTTACGCCCCGAACTGAAGTGAATAGAACGGGCGATCAGCTCTTTGCCGGTCCCGGATTCACCGGTGATCATGACGCTGGCATTACTCGCCGCCACTGCTGACGCCGTCTCGAAGATCTTGCTCATCCCCTGCGACGCACCGACAATCCCGGAGAAGCTGTAGCGCCCCTCCAGTTCCTGATGCAGATAGCGGTTTTCCACCAGCAGGCGCTGGCGTTCCAGCACCTGGGCGACGGTCAAGCGCAGTTCATCACTTTCGAAAGGCTTGGTGATGTAATCGTAGGCGCCGGCCCGCAAGGCCTGAACGGCATTTTCGACCGTTCCGTAAGCAGTAATAACGATCACCGGCAAGGAGGGATTGTAGGCTTTGATCTCATCGAGGAGCTGCAGCCCGTCCATCTCGGGCATTTTGATATCGGTCACCACCAGATCGAAGGTGTCGGCGCGCATCTGCCGGATCGCATCTTTCCCGGATCCGACTGCCACTGTTTCATACCCTTCACGGCTGAGAAGACGATCCAGAAGGCGGCGCATCCCCTCTTCGTCATCAACGATCAGAATCTTTTCCGCAGCCATGCTACTCCTTCAACTCCCGATAATAGACACAGTTTTTTCCTTCGCGCTTGGCGCGATAGAGTTGATCGTCCGCCTCCTTGATCAGCACATCGCCGGCTCCGTCGCGGGGAAAGGAAGCAACGCCGATACTCACCGTCACCCCCTCCGGGACGATACCGAGCAGAGCTTCCCGGGTGTTATTGATGATCCCCTGACGCAAACGCTCGGCCGCGACCAGGGCTTTATCCATATCGGTTTCGGTGAGAATCGCGATAAATTCCTCGCCGCCATAACGAAAGGAGAAGTCGCAGTTGCGCAGCAGGGAATGGAGAGTTTTCGCAACCGCGATCAAGGCTTTATCCCCGACAGGATGACCGTAGGTATCGTTAAAACGCTTGAAGTCGTCAACATCGAGCATCACCAGCGACAATGGCTTTTCATAGCGAATCGCACGGGCCATCTCCTCTTCAAAACTGACGAGGAAGTGCCGATGATTATACAAGCCGGTCAAACCGTCCGTGCAGGCAAGAAGATGGGTTTTTACATGCAGTCGCGCGTTGTCGATGCTCATGGTCGCAAAAGAGGCGAGGATGGAGAGCATGTGCAGACGCATGGGAGAGAAGGTGCGGGGGACGAAATCGTCGAGATAAAGGATGCCGATAATCTTATCCTGGATCTTCAGAGGGACGGCAATCAGCGAACGGATCCCTTCCTCCAGCGCCAGCGGATTCTTAAAGAACGCTTCCCCTTGCGTATCTTCGACGACAAAGAGTTGCCCTTCGCTGAGAATGCGATGTGTCAAACCGCCGGTGGTGACCGACCAACTCGACCGGGCCGTCAACTTTTCGCTGAGACCGATATGAGCGTGCAGTTGCAGACGATTGAGAGATTCATCGTAAAGGGCAATACTCCCGGCGGGCATATCCATAATCCCCAGGGAACTGCAAAGGATGTTGTGCAGGACTTCATCAAGATCGAGAGAGGAGACGACGACCTGGGCGACTGAAAGAACCTCGCGCAGGCAACTCAATTCTTCGTCGGTAAATTCGTTCTGGTTCAGTACGTTATCGAGCTCGGAAAATCGTCTGACACTCAATGTGAGTCCTCACTTTCCGGAAAACTGCCCATGCCCAAGGACCGCAAACAGCCGACGATAAAACAGCTGCTTAAAACCCCTGAATTATTAACACATCCCGACAGGAATGCAAAGAGTCAAATCGTTTGTGCGCGACAAGTAAAGCTCTTTCTTTCTTACGCCCGGCGACCGGGTGATTATTTCAGCTTTTTGTCGGCCGCATCTTGACACGCACGACATATTGTGGTTTAACTCTTGCTACCCTACACCATCTAGTGCCATCCAACGAAAACATCATATAACTCTAAGTTATTGAATCCTCAAAGGGAGGGCCCATTTCATGCCCGCAAAGACGACCGAACCGACCACCAGCCTGTCGAAAAACGCCATCACCGTCCTCGAACGCCGCTACCTCAAACGCGACCTCGACGGCAAGCCGACCGAAACCCCGGCGGCGATGTTCCGCCGCGTCGCCGAAGCGATTGCCGGCGCCGAAGTGCGCCTCAAAACCGGCGTCGATGCCAAGGCGCTCGCCGACGAATTCTACCGGATGATGACCTCCCTCGAATTCCTCCCCAATTCACCGACCTTGATGAATGCCGGCCGCGAGCTCGGCCAGCTCTCCGCCTGCTTCGTCCTGCCGGTCGGTGACTCGATGGAAGAGATCTTCGAAGCGATCAAGCAGACCGCCCTCATCCACAAAAGCGGCGGCGGCACCGGTTTCTCCTTTTCGCGCATCCGTCCGGCCAACGATGTTGTTCAATCGACCAGCGGCGTCTCCAGTGGCCCCCTCTCCTTTATGAAGGTCTTTGATGCCGCTACCGAGACGATCAAACAGGGCGGCACCCGCCGCGGCGCCAACATGGGGATTTTGCGCGTCGATCATCCCGACATCATGGATTTCATCATGTGCAAACGGGATCAGACCGTCCTCACCAACTTCAATATCTCCGTCGGCATGACCGAAGCCTTTATGGAAGCGGTCGAGAAGGATGCCGACTACCAGCTCGTCAACCCCCGCAACAAAGAGGATGGCCGCACCCTGCCGGCGCGCAAAGTCTTTGAACACATCGTCGACCTCGCCTGGAGCAACGGTGAACCGGGGATCATCTTCCTTGACCGCCTCAACCGCGACAACCCGACCCCCCTGGTCGGCGAATTCGAAGCGACCAACCCCTGCGGCGAGCAGCCTCTCCTCCCTTATGAAAGCTGCAACCTCGGCTCGATCAACCTTGCCCTGATGCTGAAAGGGAATCAGGTCGATTGGGATCGTCTCCGTCAGACCGTGCGCAGCGCCGCCCGCTTCCTCGACAACGTCATTGAGGTCAATAACTACCCGATTCCGCAGATCGATCAGATGACCCGCGCCAATCGCAAGATCGGCCTCGGGGTCATGGGCTGGGCGGATATGCTCATCCTCTTGGGCATCCCCTACAACTCGCAGGAAGGGGTGGAACTCGGCGAGAAGGTGATGAAGTTCATCACTGACGAAGCACGGACCATGTCGCAGGAACTCGCGGCCGAACGCGGCGCTTTCCCCAACTTCAAGGGGAGCACCTTCGACAGTAAGGGGAGCAAGCCGGTGCGCAACGCCACCAGCTCCACCATCGCCCCGACCGGCACCATCTCGATCATCGCCAACTCTTCCAGCGGCATCGAGCCCCTCTTCGCGGTCAGCTATGTCCGCCAGGTCCTCGATAACGATATCCTCGTCGAGGTCAACCCCCTCTTCGAAAAGATCGCCCGCGAGCGCGGCTTCTATTCGCCGGAGCTGATGAAGCTCATCGCCCAGCACGGCACGGTCAAGGATATCGACCAGGTCCCCGAGGATATCCGCCGCATCTTTGTCACCTCGCACGACATCACCCCGGAAGATCACATCCGCATGCAGGCGGCCTTCCAGAGGTACACCGACAACGCCGTCAGCAAGACCGTCAACTTCTGCAACACCGCCACCAAGGAGGATGTCGCCACCGTCTACCGCCTCGCCTACCAGCAGGGGTGCAAAGGTGTCACCATCTACCGCGACGGCTCCCGCGACATGCAGGTCCTTTCGGTCGGCAAGAAGGACACCCCGGCCGAGGCCGCCGTCCCGGTCGAAGTCCAGAAGACCGGGCGCAAGCGCGACCGGCCCCGCGCCCTGCGCGGCTCCACCTACCAGATGGAGACCGGCTGCGGCCCCCTTTACATCACCATCAACGAAGATAACGCCGGCCTCTTCGAAGTCTTCACCACCATGGGCAAGGCCGGCGGTTGCGCCTCCAGCCAGTGCGAAGCGATCGGCCGCCTCGTCTCCCTCGCCTGGCGCTCCGGCGTCCAGGCCCGCCAGACGGTCAAGCAGCTGATCGGCATCAGCTGCCACAAACCGGCCGGCTTCGGTGACAACCGCATCACCAGCTGTTCCGACGCCGTCGCCCGGGCGATCATGATGCACGTCCAGGCGCACGAAGAAGGCATGGAAGGGACCATCCACTCCCAGAACGGCGGGGCCTGCCCCGAATGCGGCGGCGTTGTCGAGCACGAAGGGGGCTGCTGCGTGTGTCATTCTTGTGGATACAGTGAATGCGCGTAGGGTGAACGGGTGGAGGGGGTGCTTATGAGTCGGAAGAAGATGGATTAAAATGAAGCGGGGCAAGACGGCGATGAGCCGGGTTGCCCCGCTTCTTTGTTGGTTGTTGGTGGCATGCCGAAGGTCGCCGGGGATGTCGGCCGGAGGCCTCAATCCCCGGCTACATGCTACCATCCCGCCGGGATGGAACATCAGAACCCGGAGGGTTCACAGCATGTAGCCGGTGATTGAGCGCAGCGACATCACCGGACATCGATCATCACCGGACATCGATC